>JAHCJE010000250.1 GCA_026128865.1 Phycisphaeraceae bacterium
GGGCTGGAAGCGATGATCGTTGTGCTCGGTCTTGACCAGGCGGCAGCCGCCCGCGAGGCGGCCCAGGACGAGAGCCCAGAGGCTGGAAGCGGTATGATGCACGTGAATCAGGGTGGGCCGCTCACGCCGCAGCAGGCGCCACAATCGGCCCACACCCCGCAGGTCCCCCGCCGACACAAGATCGAGGGCCACCGCCCCCTGGCGTGCGTCCGGCGGGAACGAGGACGCGGCATAGAACGAGGCCGGCAAGATCCGGCTGTCGCGTGCGGAAAGCCGCAACCCCACCTCCCAGGGGATCGACTGGCTGTCCGCCGCATTCACGAGGTGAAGAACGCGGCTCACCGCCCTGCCCGCATCTTGTCCACTCCGTCGCTACCGGTCGTCGGCGCCTCCGTGCATACGCATTCGTTGTGACAAATTCATGAACCCGGGTTCCGCTCAGAAGAGGGCCGATACCGCACCCCGGCAAGATAGAGCCCGTAGGCCGGGGCGATGACGCCGCAGGCGCTGCGCTCGCGGGCCTCGAGGACGGCCTTGAGATTGGCCTTCGACCAGCGGCCCTCGCCGACATGGCTCAGAGATCCGACCATGGAGCGGACCTGGCGGTGCAGGAAGGACCGGGCGCGGGCGGTGACGAGAACGAGGTCGCCCTCGCGGCGTACCGCAAGCTCGTCGAGCGTCTTCACGGGCGAGGCGGCCTGGCACTGGGCGTCGCGGAAGGTGGAGAAGTCGTGGCGGCCGACCAGCACCCCCGCAGCATCCCCCATCGCCTCGGCATCGAGGGGACGGGAGACGTGCCAGGCGCGGCCCGCCTCCAGCGTGGGCGGACTCCGGCGGTTCAGGATACGGTAGAGGTAGGTGCGCTCCACGGCATCGAAGCGGGCATGGAAGTCGTCGGCCACGCGCTCGGCCGTCAGCACCGACACCGGATCGGGCCGCAGGTGGCTGTTGAGCGCATCGCGCACCGTGTCCTCCGGCCAGTCCCTGGCGAGGTCGACATGCGCCACCTGGCCCAGCGCATGGACGCCGGCATCGGTGCGGCCGGCCG
>JAHCJE010000026.1 GCA_026128865.1 Phycisphaeraceae bacterium
ACGTCGGCGACCCTGCCGTCGGGTCGATGGCGATCGCCCGCCGGTACAACCTGCCGCGCTGGCCGTAGAAGCTGCGCACGTACAGCCCGCGCTCGGACAGCGGGTTGTTGATCGCGGTCGGCGGCCCGCTCGTACCGTCGAAGAGGGCGCGCTCGACCACCCGGTCCTGATTGTCGTACACGAGGTACTCGTGGGGCGCGGCCGGGTTCACGACGCGGACACGGCGGTCGCGGTGATCGAAGGTCATCACCGTGTCCCGCACCTCGGCCGAGAGTTCGCCCCCCTCGCCCGTGAATCGGCGTACATACGACAGGTTCCCGTTCCCAACCCCCTGCTCAGGGTCATTGCCGTCCATCTCGTGGTCGTAGTACCACTCCTCAACGGTCGTCATGTTCTGCGCACCGGTGCCGATAGCGACACCGAGCGCGCGGTTGAACACGTCATAGCCCGTCAGTCTCGCCACCGTGCCGTTCGGGAGCGTGACCTCGCTCGTCCGGCCAAGGGCGTCGTGCGCGTACTCGGTGCGGTACGAACCGTCTCCATTGACGTCGTGCCAGACCTCGATGGCTTTGAGGAGCCCTGAGACGGCGTGCGTGTGCGTTCGGCGCGCAATCTCCGCGCTGAGCAGCTCTTCGACGTTGGACCGGTCGTAGGTCGCCAGCGGGTTGAGTGTAAAGCGGCTCTCGGCGATGAGGAGCCCCCCGGCGTCGAAGTACCGAACCCTGGCGGGACCGTTGAACGTGTCGTCGTCGAGCTTGTGGGGGATCACCGTCTTCGTGAAATAACTGGCCCCGGGCCGGCCGTTCAGCCCGCCGCGGTCCATGCGCCGCCACTCCCTGCAGATGAGCGTGCGCACGCCGCCGGGCGCGCGGCGCTCGACCGCGCGGCCGAGGAAATCCCGGTCGGTTTCGTAGGTCAGCTCACCCCCGGGGATGCGGCCCGCTCCCTCGTAGCCCCAGTCCTGCGTCGTCCCGGAATCCAGCTCGTAGTCGAGCGGGTCCAGGTCCATCGGGTCGGCGTTGTAGGTGCGCGAGACCCACCGCCCTGTCCGATCGTCGTAGTCGATGGCCACGAGCACGTTGTCGTAGCGTCTGATCCAGCGGAGCTGTCCGCGTTCGTCGTAGAGGTGGTAGCGCTCATATGCGATCTGCCCCTCGTGCTGGAGCCCACCGGCGGGGCCATTCTCCGCCGGCAGCTCAGCCTCGACAATGTCGCGGATCCAAGCGACCTGCCGGGAGGTCACGGAGTCGCCCCGGAAGCCGTACTCGTGCCAGACGACCTCGACCTCCGACTGATCCGAGATCTGCCCCGGATCGGACACCTCGACCCGGTACCACTCGCGCCGGCTCGGCAGGTACGTGCGCTCGCCGTCGTCGTCCTCCGTCGGATAGACGACCCGGCGCTTCAGGATCGGCGTGCCCGTCGTCCCGTTCTGCACGTACCACGCCGTGCGCCGCTTCTCGGCGGTGTACTCATAGAGATGCACGAGTCCGTTGTTGGCTCCACCGGTCTTGGCCGTGACGGCCGGTGCCTGATCCGTAGCCGCTGGCGTGTAGCCCGACACGGCCGAGGGGGTCCACTCCTCGACCAGCGTGCCATCGGTGTCGTACTCGTAGTGCCAGACCCAGCGCTTGCCGTCGGCGTCCTCCACCACCCGATTGACGAGGTAGGGCACGTCGTAGTCGCCACGGAACTCCATGTCGTAATAGACGATGCGGTGGAGATCGTTGTAGTCGGAGCCGTCGTGCAGGGTCTCCGTGACCTTGAACGTGCGGTCGCCAACGTCCCACCCGCCGTCGGTCGTGTCCCAGTCGATGTAGTCGTAGGTCTGACGGAGCGCCTGCGTCCCCGCGCAGCCGCAGTCCGACTGGATGTACTGCTCCGAAATCAGCCCGGCCAAGTCGTAACCCATCCACTTCGAGGCCAGATCGGCGACACTCACCCAGAGCCCGGGCTCCGCGTAGTCGTGGAAGGCGACGGCGTCGTCCCCGCGCAGCATGAGCCTGTAGGCGGTGTCACGCGCGGCCAGGCTCGGTGCGCCGTGATCGCGGTAGTGCAGCTTCTGGGCCGCGAAGTCGATCTGCGCCGGACGGAACACGGCCTTGAGCTGGTGCGGGAACCCCGAGGCGTCGAGCCGAGGATCGTCCGTGAAGCGGGTTGTTCCGTCGTGGTACCTGTACTGGGTGATGGAGACCCGGTGCGGGAGCTGCGGGTAGTAGTCGTTCGCTGTCGCGTCCCACGCGTCGACTCGCTTGAACTTCGTGACCTGGATCAGGTCGCCCGGCAACCCCAGATCGTCAGAGAACCCGTCGTCATCGTGCTTGTACGAATACTCGACCCGCTGGGTCTCGACCGGCTGCCCCATCCCGTCCCGACGGACCACGCTGATGCGGCCCAGCTGGCCGTGAAGAATGTGGTCGAACGTCAGTGCGTCGAGATACCACCCGAGCACGATCTCGGCCTCGGGCTCCTGCGCCGATCCCGGGTAGCCGTTGAGATACACGCGCGTGAGCCGCGGCGCAACCTGAGTCGTCCCGTAGATCGTGTACTTGTACGTGCTCGTGTTGCCGTAGTGATCCCGCTCCTGCAGCGGCAATCCGACCAGTACTGCCGGAGGGTCTGTCGCGTCCTCCTGGTCATCCAGCGGTCTGTAGTAGTCCGTCTCGGCCCGGCCCGGCTCGACGTAGCGCCACACGGGCCACGTGTCCTCGCCGACGGTCGCTTTCGCTTTCACGACATAGTGGTTTGAAGGCCCGCTCGGCGTCCAGACGCCGTCCTCGTCCGGGTCCGTCAGCTGCAGGTGCTGCTGCATCGTCGGGCCGATGAGGAGCAGCCGCTCGGTCGCGTCGTCGTACCAGATGTACTTGAACAAAGACAGGAACCACTGGTTGCCGACGAGGTTCGGCCCGTTGTAGTCCGGCATGCTCGTGTACTCACGCCAGACGTAGAAATCCCGCCCCTTGAGCGGCACCTTCAGGTCGATCGCGCGCTCGATCTTGTGCCCCCACCCGATGCTGATCGGGTGCTCGGACGTGTTGTTGCCGCCGCTGTCGCTCCCCCCGCCCCCGGTGCTGCCGCCCCCGCTGTCGTTGCCGCCCTGGGACTCGCATTCCTCCGGATCGTCGTCGGCGTCATCGTCTCCCTCGTCGTCCCCGTCATCGCCGCCTCCACCGCCAATAAGCCCGCCGTTGTCGGGCGGGGAGGGGTTGCGGTCGTCTTTGCGCGGAGGGCTGGGAAGAAACGGATTCTCGGGATCGACCTCCGGATCGTTCGGATCCACGCCGGGAGGGAACATGGGCGGCGGGTACGGCTGGTCGTCGTTGGGGCCGTCGCCGGGGGGCGGGATGTTGGGTTCGTCGGGCGGCGGGTTCGGGATGGTCGGCAGCTCGATGTCCTCCGGGAGTTCCGGCGGTTCGCAGTCCTCCGGGATTTCGCTCTGGCAGATCCAGATATCGCATCCCGGATCGTTGCAACTGCCGGTGACACTGAAGGGATATCCCAAGTCAGGGTTGCACAAGTGCAGCAAGCCCGCGCACCAGAACGGACCGGGGCCGTCGGGCAGGTCGGGATCGTCCGTGGTGGGCGGATCGCACGGGTTCTGGATGTCGTCGATCGCGTCGAGGTCATCGCCGTCTGGCAACTCACCGAGGATGGCGCCCATCAACGCACCCAACGCGTGGCCCGCGTCGAGGCACACCGGATCATCACCGCTCTGCGTGACCGTGCCGACATAGAGACGGATCCAGAGGTTCATCATGTCGATGAGCCCCTCTTTGGCCGTCTGCCGCCCCTGCTGCGTATCCAGGTCGCTCAGGTCCACGTTCGGGGCGCACTCCTGCGAGGCCCAGAACCAGGCGACCACGTCCTGCCACGACACCTGGCCGTCGTCGTCGAAATCCGCGGGCGAATCGCAGTACCCGTAGCCGCTCTGGCCGTCGGTATCGCAGTCGCAAGGAGGGTCGCTCGCCGGTGCCGGATTGACAGGGGCGAGAGCCAAGCTGCCGACCAGCACGCACGCCAAGGTCGCGAGCGCACAACGCCTGCCTGCAACCGATGGGGCGCGCAGGCCCCGAGCGACTCGACGAATCGGACATCTCATCTCTGTCGAGGAATCGGAGCAGGATCCGCGGACCGCCCGTCCGGTGCGAGGCTTCGACATGCCGGGACTCCCTCAAGATGTGGGGAGAGAGATACCAGACCTGCTCACCCCCGTCAAGTAGTCTTCCCAGTCCGCCGAGCCTGTCACAGAAAGGAGGCAGCAAGCTCGGACGCGCAACCTTTGCGCTGCATGAGGATGTTCGGAAGGAAGGGCGTACAGGAGGATGACTGACTTGGGCACCTCGGCTGCCGACATCAGGGGTGCGAAGCCGGGGACAACGACCCGTCGGACGACGCCGCGCCCCTCCTGCTCCATCTCTGGGACTTGACATCCCTGTTCTCCTTCCGTCACAATAACAAAACGGCGAGCCCGGGTGGGCCGTCGTTCGCGCCGGGCTCGGGAGCAGCAGCGTCGCGGCTGACAAGGAGGTGCCCTGTGAGACTCTCCATGCGGATCCTGTGCGTGGGTGTCATCGCCACCGCAGCGACGCCGAGCATCGCTTCGGATGACGCCGTCAGAGCGGCGATCGAGCTCGGTATTACGCCTTCCGCGGCGGCCGCGGCGGGTATCAACGGCACGGCCGCCACGGCTCTGCTCGCTCGAATCGGGAACGCCACGGAAGAACGGCTGGCGCTGTCGAAAGCGCACGCCTCCGTCCGACAGCTCACACGCCAGGTCTCGGCGCTGAGGGTGCATCTGCAACGTCATCCCAACGACGACAACGCCGCGGCAGAACTGCGAGCGTCCCTCCAGAGTCTCGCGGCCGCCAATCAGTCCGTCCGTGCGGCCTTGGATGAACTCTGGTCCGTCGCCCTCGAAGGGGTGCAGCATCCTGCCGACGCCGGTCTCGTCGCGCAGCGTGCCGGGCGGGGGCGGGTGATCGATGTACCCCTCCGCGCGACCATGCGTTCGGACGCGCAGTACCTCGAACTCGAGTCCGCGCTGGTCGCAGAACGGCGTGCTCTCAGACTCGGAGAAGACCTTCCGGACGAGGTGCGCGACGTGCTGGTGTCCGCACGAACAGCGCCTGAGGTCATCACCGCGAACGCCCTGCACACGAGCCTGATCTCCCAGGTCACCGTCGCTTACGACGCGTGGTCGTCCGAATGAGCCGGACGGCGTCAGAGACAGAGGGGTACCAGCGCTCGGTTCGGTGGACCATCGCGGCACGTGCCCGCTACGCGAGCCAGAGGCGCGCACTCGTTTCGCCGAACCTCGCTACACGGTCATCTGCTCGCCGTCGATCGACGGGGGCCCCGTGACGCCGGAGCGGGGGAATCAGCTTTCCCCGCGCCCGCCCCGGGTCCTCCGGTCCTGCGCGTCGCAGCAACCCGTGCCGCCGCTCGCACCGATCGCGACCTCGGCGCCGGCCTCGGACCTCGGCCGACCGGTCCACGCTTGCCCGCTCTCCGACGCTTCTCGATGCCGGCGGCGATCCGCGCGAGCTCCTCGGCGCGCAGGCCCTTGACGGCGCGCAGCAGCGCGTGGATCGCCTCCGGCTCCCTGCGGATGATCTCCGCCACGTCCTCGGGCGTGCGGCCCGAGAGCGCGACCAGCCTGTCCGGGTCCTCACGGAGCACGTAGGCCATCCTCACGTAGGTGCGCCACCGCCGGCGGACCGACCTTGCCCTGCTCGATGACCGAAACGTACGCCGGGCTCACCCCCACCGTCGCGGCGAAGGCGCGGAGCGAGTAGCCCCTGGCGCGCCGCGTCTCGCGGAGCACGCTCCCGAAGCTCTTCGTCGGCGGACGCATGGCCGGCTCACGCTCCTCGAACCCCTCGGGAGCCGCCGCCGGGGTGGTGTCGAGCGTCGTGGGTGACGGGACGATCACGCCCGCGCGGCGGGCGGGGACCGGGAGCATAACGGCGCCGGGGCAACGGGAACGGGGCGGAACAACTCATGGCCTGCGGTCCCTGGCCGCGAACGCTCCACCGGCCGCCGGATCGTCGTCCGCCGCGGGGAGCACGGCCGCGCCGATCGGCGGACGCCGCGGCGTGCCGCGGAGGCGCCGCGCCGAGCGGAGGAGCATCCCGGGGTGTGACCCCACCCCACCGGCCCGAGCCCGCACGGCGTTGCCCACAACGCCGACGATGCGGCGAAGAACGTGCGCGGCCGCGCCCGCCGCATCGCGGCCGTGGATGAAGTCCACGCACCACACGTGGTCCTTGTGCTCCGCCCGGCGCCGTGCGATCCCGTGCTCCGAGTGGCCCAGACGCCTCCGTTTGTGCTGCTTGGCGGGCACTCTGAGGCCCTCCCGTCTCCACAGCCGGTGCACACGCTTGCGGTTCACACGCCACCCCTCCTGCCGCAGCATCGCCCAGATCATCCGGCACCCCGACGCGGGTGCAGCCGCACCAGCTCGTGCATCCGACGCACCAGACGCTCGTCGCTCTCACGCGCCACGCCACGATACCGCTGCGTCGAACGCGCCTGCCCCAGCACCCGGCACACGCGACGCTTCGAGACACGCGCCTCCGTCCCCCTCCAGCTCCGCCCGCACGTGCGTCACGACGCACCTCCGCCGCGCGGGCGACGCGGCTTTCCCAGGTAGTCGTTCGCCTCCTTCAGGATCTGGTTGTCCAGCGTCAGGTCCGCGACCGCCTTCTTCAGCCGCGCGTTCTCGACCTCCAGCTCCTTCAGCCGCCGGACCTCCTCCGCCTTCATCCCCCCGTACTGGTTCCGCCAGCGGTTGAACGTCGGCTCGCTCACCCCCAGCGCCTGCACCACCTGCCCCACCGTCTTCCCCGACGCCAGCATCGCCTCCGCCTCACGAAGCTTCGTCACGATCTGCTCAGGCGTGTGCCTCGTCCGCTTCATCGAGAGCCTCCTGGACCACGCAGGGGTCCGCTGAGACTCTCATAGCGCCCGGATCAGGATTCGGGGGGCAAGCCGGTCAGCGCTGCTCACCCCAACCGGCGCAAACGGTCACCACACCGGCACGGCGTTCCCGCTCAGGCAGCCTGAGCAGCCAACCGGCGCTCGGTGATACATCTTACACCATTCCTGCCGATCGCATCACGGGCGGAAGTCACGCCGACTCGGTCAGATTCTGCACCGCCCACGGCGCATCACCCGGCTGCCACCAATATCGCAGCACATCCCCGTTGGGTGCGGCGCCTAGGAGGTTGATGGAGCCTGTGGCCGCGACCGTCACGCCTCGGATGCGCCCCTCTGGGACTGTCGCATCCGGGATCAGTTCGCTGAGAGGGGAGACGATCCACTCTGTGAGGCCCGGCGCCCACCAGTACACGGTGAGATTGCCGTGCTCGTCGATGCCAGCCACGTTTAGGCCGCCCCAGGACGTGACGTAGCTGCTGACACTCTCCGCCACCATGCTCGGCCCGTCGAACTGTGCGGTGAGGTTGTTTGTGAGCCAATCAGCCCCAAACTCCGGTACCCACCATGTGACGAGCAACTCGCCGCTGGCGTCGGCCCCCGCGAGGTTGATCCCGCCCCACGGCGTCAGGTACGGCGCCAGGCCCCCGGAGAGCGGCGGGGCTCCGGTAATCGCACTGAGGTTATCGACGCGCCAGTGCGACATGCCGGGCGACCACCAGACCGCCTGGATCGCTCCGCTCGAGTCGAGCCCCGCGATGTTCTGCCCGTTCCAGGCGGTGACGTAGCTGACGAACCAGCCGACGAACTGCGGCATCTGCTGGCCGTTGGCCCTCAGGTGATCCGCGGCGATGTCCACATAGACCCAGTTGAACCGCCCCTGGCCGTCCTTCGTGCCGTCTTGGCGGAACATGACCAAGTCACCGTTGCTTTTGAGCCCCGCGATCGTCACCAGATCATCGGTGGAGATGAACACGGTGACATCGCCGACGATGACCGCAGCGCCGGCCACCGTCTGCGAGAGGTTCCGGACTGTCCACGCCCCGGCGCCGTCCCGCTGGTAGAGCAGGAGCCCCTCGGAGGCGGTGGCCGCGGCGTATGCCAGGCCATTCTTGGGATCGTGCCACGCCTCGACCTGCCCGGTTACTGGGCCGGCCAAATCGCCGAGATCGGCGTGAACCCACCCACCACCCGTCTGCTGAAGGAACGCGATCAGGCGGTCGTCGCTGTTGATCGTCGTCACGGTCAGCAAGCCAGCATTGCTGCCGCTGCCCGCGATGGCTCGTCCCGGTCCCGCTTGCTGAATGGACCGTGCCGAGGTGACGCCCACCAACGACGCTGCCGCGAGGTCGTACTGGGTAACCAGGACGTCGGTCCATCCGTCGCCGTCCATGTCGCCGGCTGCAATTGCCGTCAGCGGAGCTTCCAGCTCGAACGAGCTAGACCGGTTGAACTCGCCGCCGCCGACGTTCCTGAAGAACTCAACCACCCCGAGAGAGTTGGACACGACAACAAGGTCCATCCTTCCGTCCTGATCCAAGTCGGCTCCGGCCACCGCCCACGGACGGGCCGCCGTCTCGTAGACCGCCGGCGCCGCGAAGTTGCCGCCACCGGTGTTCCGCAGCACGGCGATCCGTGCGTTCTCGAGCAGTGTGACCGCGAGATCTGGCGCACCGTTGCCGGTCAGGTCCACGGCGGCAATCCCCCAGGGCTTTCCCTCAACGGCGAGTGTGCCCGCCATCGTCAACTGCCCGCTCGAGACGCCGATGAGGGCGATCGCCTGGCTCTCCACCAGCGTTGCTGCGAACCCGATTCCAGAGCCCGCGAGCCCTGAGGCGGCTGTGATGTCGAGCGGGGGCGCCGGCATTGCGAGCTTCTGGACCTGCCCGAACGAACCAGAACCGTCATTGCGCAGCATCGCAACAGCGCCCTCGGTGTAAAGCGTGATCACGATGTCCAGCAACGACCCTTGGGGCGTTGCAAGACTCGCAAGTGCAATCGACCACGGTCCTTCGCCTACTGCAATGGTTTGATCCAGTGTGAATGAGCCCTGGCCGTTGTTGCGCAGCACGGAGACTGTCCCGTCCGCGAAGTTCGAGACCACTAGATCGGGACGCTGGTTCCCAGGGAAGATGCGCCCGGCCGCGAGGCCGCGGGGGCCGGCGCCGACCGACACGGTCTGCGTGCCCAGCACGCCGCCATCCGCCGCGCGGCGGACCACCGATACCGAGCCGTCCAGAAAGTTCGCTGTGGCGATGTCCTGCGTCCCGTTCCCGTCGAAATCGGCCACCACCACCGCGACGGGGCCCTCGCCGACGTCGAACGGGACAGGCTGACCGAACGCCACGCTCAGGAGCATCCGCGGCTCCGCGGCCTCAATCGGCGCGAAGGCCGGCCGGGGAGTGGTTGGTGCGTACTTTGGTCTGGAAGCGGTCATTGGGCGGCACTCCCTCAGGGCTCGCCTCGGATGAAGTGGTCGATGAACGTGATCAGGTCGGCCGAACCCACGTCGCCGCTGCCCGTCAGGTCGGCCTCCGGGTAGCCCGCGGCGTATGCCCGGAGGAACTCGACGAAGTCAAGCGTGTCCACCACGCCGTCGCAGTTGAAGTCGCTGCGGGGGACGGACGGGCCGCTGTGAACGAGCCGCAGGTTAGTGATGCGGGCCGCTGCGGTTCCCGTCCCATGACGCCCGAGACGCAAGCCGATCACATACTCCCCGGGCGGCAGGGGCTGACCATTCTCACCGCTCACGGGAAAGAACTCCTCCTTGGTATCCGCGAGCCTGAACCGCTGGTCCACAAAACCGGCGTGGGATTCATCGAGCGAGACGCTGAGGAATCCTTCGCTGCCCGCCGGGCCTGTGAACTCGACGTCGGCAGCAATGAGATTGAACGCCTCGTCCGCCGCGACATGGAGTGAGAACCAGGCTCCATCCTTGCTGGTTGATGTGATCTCGAGCGCCTGCGTGCCCGCCGTCGCGCTCCCCTGGCCGCCGCCGGCGTGGATGAGATTCATGAAGTTCACCTTGGGCTGCTCGCGTGTGAACCAGCAGGGCCTGGCTTGCCCATCGAGTCCATCTGAGCCGCTGCACGGCGTCCCTATCTTTCTCAAACCCGCCGATCCCCCTGCATTGTCAGGCGGGTAGTCAACGCGACGATGCCAGTTGCCGCCAAGCTTACTGAGTGCAGGACCGTACCAGCCGGAACCATCGGTATCGTTCGGTAACGGTTGTCGATCGATCATGTGTTGCAGAGCCTCGCCGAAATACCACTCATGCGGCCATGCATGGGTCGAGTCCAGATTCTGGTTCTGCAAGCACGATACTTCCACATTGTGAGCGTGCCATAGCCTGCGGTAGGTCGTGTGGCGCAAGCCCTTAGGTATATCACTCGCATTAGCGAAGTACGCATCTGACCAGTCCGCATCGCCACCAAACAGGTCATGATCCGGAAGTATGCCGGTGTATGGATCGAGGAATGTGCAGTGAATGGTCGTGTCGGGCGACAACGCTCTGATGCTTCGGCTCACCTCGCCGATCAGCGCGCTCCCGGCGCTGTGTGCGATCAAGTGGATGTGGTCGAAGTTGCCGCGCCCGAGCGCATCGCCGAGCCATCGCCCATGCCATCTCGCCCACGCGTAGGCGTCATGCGGCCAGAGTTGGAAGGAGTTCTCCCACCACGGATACAGCGCCACATAATCAGGCACAACGGGGAGCTTCTGTCGATCCGCCTTCAGCCGTTGTTCGTATCCCTCCCAGACAGCCTGTTGCTCCGGCAACGAACCAAACAGCTTCGCCGTCCATCCGTGCGTGAAGATCACGATGTGACCGCGGTGGCTTGGAACAGCGAACTCGTTCTCGCTTGGCGGCTCTGGGCGGTCGTTGGCAACAGGCGGCGCCTCCAGTGCTCCCGTGAAGCCCTGGCCAGTACGATCGTTGCTCAGGTTGGTGTACGAGCGCGATGCCGGCGTGAACGAGTAGCCGGCCTTGCTCGGCGTCACCGTACCCGACCAGCCGTTCGGGACCGTAAACGAGTACTGGCCGTTGCTGCCCGTCGTCTTCGAGCCCCTGCCCGTTGCGGACACCACGGCGCCGGCCATCCCCGAGCCATCGGGCATGAGAACAGTGCCGCTAATGACCCGTTCGGAGACGGCGCCCGTGAAGTCCTGGCCGATCTGGTCGCTGCTGACCGCCGAGTACTCGCGCGATGACGGCGTGAACACATAACCGAGTTTGCTCGGTGTTACAGTGCCGGACCAGCCATCGGACACTGTGATGGCATAGTGTCCCTTCGCGTCCGTGCTCACCGATCCGATGCCAGTGGCCTGCACAGAGACGCCGGAAATGCCTGAGCCATTGGAGGTACGAACATGCCCGGATACCTGTGGGGTGACCTGCCGGTCGCGGACGAAGACGTCCTGTACATCGTTCGTGTCTCCGTCCACTAAGTTGGCGGCCTCGCTGGAAAATGCGACGAATCGCCCGTCGTCGGAGATTGACAGCAACAAGCTCTCGCCGTTGCCTTCGCTGCCGAACGAGCTGACGCTTATGCGCTGTGTTGTTCCGGCCTGGCGATCGCGGACAAACACATCCCATGTGCCGTTTGTGTCGCCCTCTACGAGATTGCTAGCCATGCTGGCAAACGCCACGAACCTGCCTTCGTTGGAGATCGATGCCAACAAGCTGAAGGAGTTCCCCTGATTTCCGGACGAACTGACGCTAACACGCTCTGTCGTTCCGGCCTGACGATCGTGGACAAACACGTCCGACGCCCAGTTCCAATCTCCCTCGACGAGGTTGCTGGCGTCGCTGGAGAACGCCACGAACCGCCCGTCGGGGGAGATCGATGGGACGAGACTACTGCCATTACCCTGATTCCCGGACGAGCTGACGCTCACACGCTCCGTCGTTCCGGCCTGGCGATCGTGGACAAACACGTCCGATGCCCAGTTCCAATCGCCCTCGACGAGGTTGTCGGCGAAGCTGAAAAACGCCACGAACCGCCCGTCGGCGGAAAGCGACGGCGATGAGCTATGCCCGTTCCCCTGACTGCCAGATGAGCTGACGCTGACACGCCCCGTCGCCCCGCTCTGCCGGTCATGCACAAAGACGTCCAACACGCCGTTTGTGTCCCCCTCTACGAGATTGCTCGCTGCGCTGGAGAACGCGACGAACCGCCCGTCGGCAGATATCGCCGGGTGCGTGCTGTCGCCGTCACCCTGCGCACCAGTCGAGGAGATACTGACACGCGTCGTTTTGCCCGTTTGCCGATCATGGACGAAGACATCATCCAAGCCGTTCGTGTCTCCCTCTACGAGATTGGTCGCTGCGCTGGAGAACGCGACGAACCGCCCGTCGGCGGAGACAGAGGGAAATGCACTTGACCCGTTGCTCTGAACGTAGGTCGAGCTGACGCTGACGCGCGAGGTTTGTCCCATCGCCGAGGGCACTGTCAGCGCAAAAGCGCACAGGATCGCGGAAGCGAGCAGGCGTATCACAGTGTGGTTGAACATGCTTGACTCTCCACTCCATCGTCGCCGAAAACACTCGCACTCAGGCGCCATGTTCTCGCAATCCCTGCGTGGCATGAACCCCATAACCGAAAGGATAGGAAGCACGCTGGTACCACTGTTGAGTTCGATTACTCTCACGGACAGCCCGCAACGAAGGCGTTGAGGAAGCAGATGAAATCGAGCGTGTTGACCTCGCCATCGCCGTTGCAGTCGGCGGCGGGGTCACCTGCGGTGAAATGGTTAAGGAAGCAGATGAAGTCGAGGGTGTTGACTTCGCCGTCGCCGTTGCAGTCGGCGTAGCAGTCTTCGGATTCGAGCTCGAAAGCGCCGATGTCGCAGGCGGGGCCCTGGGGGCGGGGGACGCCGCGCTGGTCCTCGGTGACCGTGCCGCCGGCGCAGTCGCCGGCGTCAATGGCGGGGCTGCCGGGGAGGAGGGCGTGGGTCAGGGTCGGGCCGCCGTTGTCGGCGAGGGGGCCGAGGAGGGGATCGGCCGCAAAGCTGGTGGGGTGTGTGATGCCGGAGCCGTCCTCGACGATGTTGTGGCCGGCGTCGGTGTAGGACCCGACGATGTCGCCGGCGCTGCCACTGTAGGCCACGATCGAATTGCTCAGGTCGAGCGAGCCGGTGTTGCGGATGCCGCCGCCGCCGAAGTCCGCCGTATTTCCCGCGAGCGTGGCGTTCGTTAGAGTCATCGTGGCGCTGTTCCAGACTCCGCCGGCACGAGCAGTTGCGGAATTTTCGCTGATGGTGCTGTTGGCGGCGTTCAGGTTACCGGAATCATGGAACACGCCGCCCCCATCTCTCAAGGCTGTATTGCCGCTGATTGTGCTACCCGATAGTGTTGACTGGCCACTGGTAGTGATGCCGCCGCCGTCGAGAACTGCCGAGTTGCTAGTTATCATGCTATCAATCACCGCCAACTCGCCAGAGTTGCTTATCCCGCCGCCGTTCAAGTCCGCTGTGTTGTTGCTGATCGTGCACTGAAGAAGCGACAGAACCCCACCCTTGTCATTCCGAATGCCCCCTCCACTCCTGCTCCCGGAGTTGCCGCTGATCGTGCTATCAGTCACCGTCATCACGCCCCCAGACCAATTGGCGATTCCCCCCGTGCCACCTGCTGGACAGAAGTTGTCAGCGACGATGCTGTTGCTCACCGTCAGCGCGCCCGCGTTGAAGACGCCGCCGGAACTCAAGCCGCTGCTACCTTCGACTGAGTTGAAGCTGATCGTGCTGTCGGTCACTGTCATGGTGCCACTGTTGCCGATCCCGCCGCCGCCATGAGCAGCGGATATGAACGCTACATTATCAATGATTGTACTCGCGATGACGGTTGTGGTTCCGCCATTCGAAATGCCACCCTCGTTCTGAATGATTGTACTTTCCGCTACCGATACATCACCGGCCGAGTTGACAATGCCACGGCCGGAATTACCGCCGATCGAACATGCGACGACTGTTAGTGTGCCGCCGTTGTCGTTGAGGATGCCGCCCCGATTCGCAGTGAGCATACTGTTCGACACGGTGATCTCACCCATGCTGTTCACGATCCCGAAGCTGTTTCGTTCGCGGTGACGATACTGTCTGTACCGCCGCTTCATCCCCGTCGTTGAAGAGGACCGCCCCAGAAATGGGCTGCGTTCCCGGTAACCGTTACCCTTACCTCAGCGTGAGTCTCCCAGATTGTATATTCCGCCGCCGGCGTTGGGCGCATTCTCAGGACGGCGCTGTTGATTTATCGTAACCGTGCCGAGTCGTTGAAAACACCTTACATCCTCAGCCATCCTGTCACCCGCCGAGTTGCCGCACAATCGTGCTGTTCATCACCTCGGCTGTACCGAAGTCGTTGAAGATCCCGCCGCCGTCGAAGCTCGCTATGTTGTCGCTGATCGTGCTGTTGACGACCGTCAGCGTGCCGCTGCTGTTGAGGATGCCGCCGCCGAATGGGCTCTGGCCGCCGGTGATGGTCACGTTGTCAAGCGTCAGGTCGCCGGTGCTGGCGACAAAAAGGATGCGGAAGTTGGGCGCTTACCTAGCGTCGCGGCTGGATGGCCGCGCCGTTGCCGTTGATGGCGATCTCGGTGGTGATGGAAGGCAGTCCGGTCAACCCGCTGTAGGGCGCCGTCAGGGTGTAGGTGCCGTCCGCGGCGAGGTGGATGGTGTCGGCCTCGCCGTTGGCGGTGGCGGCCTCGATCGCGGCGATCAGGGCGGGGACGTCGCCGTCGTCGATGAAGAAGTCTTCGGCGGACACTCTGCCGCGGAAGGAGCCAGCGCGCGGGCCGCGGCAGTGAGCAGCGTCCGGAGGGGACGCGGGGCGGAGGAGCGATGACATCACGGATGATCGTTCTCGTTGCAGCCTCGCTGACTCTTCTCCTTTCGTTGGATCGCCACACAGGCGGATCGGTCAGGGCAAGGTACAGCCGCGGCCTCAGCTCACAGGCTCGAGGTGTGTGGCGACGGCAACGTTCGCGCGCCTCCGCTCCAGCTCGTCGCCGACGGCGGCGGACCTTCTTGTTGACCGGGTTGAGTAGGTCCCGAGCGACTTCGCCAGCACCAAGGCGATGAATGCGACAATCGTGATGAACAGACCGGCGATCTGGAGGATGCGTCACCGCGCACAGCAGGACACCCAAGGGGATGTAGAGGATCATGACGACCGTGCAGTACGCCCTCCACGCCTTGTTCTGCTTCGTGTTCAGTTGAGACTTGCTGACCATGACCCGGCTGAGAGAACAAGAGAGCTTGCCGAACTCCATCAGCCCCAGAGCCGATCGGCGCCGCTACCACGGTGATCGTCAGGAGCAAACCGAAGAAATAAACGATGATCGCGTTCACGAAGCCAAAGAAGGGGAAGTGCCACAGGATGTTGCCAAGCGTTCTCATCGCGTGTGCTCCTCTTTGCTCTCGGCGCGTCCACCGACTCGGCACAGCGCCGCCTATCGGACTTCATCGCTCTGCCTGTCAGATGCGCAGCCGAGGCCGAAGGTGGCCAGGCCAACCGCCACCAGCGTCGCTGCGCTTGCTCCGGTGCGCCTGCGGAGTCCTCGATCGAGAGGTCCCCGTGATGATGGGTCCGATCCGGTATTCCGCCCTGCCGACACTCTTTCATTATTCATCGCAAGTCCCTCAACGCCCACTTCGCGGATGAAGGCGGTGGATGAACGTGACCAGGTCACTCCGGCCCCGCATCCCCTGCCCGTCAAGGTCGGCATCCGAGGTGGCCTTCATTATACCGCTGAAGGTATTGATCAGGCTACTGGCGTCGTAGGCACTGTCCCAGTCAGGCTCCAGAAAGACACCGTCGATCCGCGATACTCTGCTTTGCGGAGGCCGGAGAGAATCGATCCGGTATCGTCCATTCTCCTCGCCTGTGATCGCGAGCCGCTGCCCGTCGAAGACCTTCATGTCAGCCTTCCCGTTCTCCCGTCTTGGCGGTGGCTGGTCGTGGAGTCGGCATGGATGGGCGCCAGCTTCGGGATCGACCGCGACGGCTGCGGAAGTCCGGAGCTGTGGACCTCCATCGAGTAGTCCACGCCGTTGTGACGCCGCCACCCGCGGAGACCGGTCCGGCCGCGTTAGGAGGTCGATCGCGTACCAGTGGTCGTCTCCGTTGCGGTGCTCCGTAGGCGACCATGTACTGGCTCAGCCGATGCTCGGTAGGCGCGGCGTGAGTTCTCGTGACCGCTCCGGCACAAGCCGGAACCCGGACCGCGTGACCCCCTGCGGCCCAACGACCGTGACGACCACCGGGCGAACCGGCGCCTGGTGGAAGTCCGGCAGGATGAAGAGGCGCGAGTCAGATAGCGTAGCCGTCAGGGGACGTCGTTGACGCCAGCCGACGAACCCATCAGAGTCTGACACGCAGCAAAGTGTAGGTGAATGCCTGTCAGATCTCCTGTGGTGCCATGCGGCCCAGGCTGTCCTGTTTAAGGAGGATTGTTATCCGCATCGAGGATGGCATCTTCGACGTCATGTGAGAACTCCGCGAGGTGCGAGTAGATGGTGTACAAGTCCTTGCCAGGACCCAGCATATCGGGATGACGCAGGAAGACTGCGTTGCCCCAGGTGCTATTGCCATCGAGCGTGTGGTAGTGCAGGTACCCGAATGCCGCCGCGACAACCTCGTGATCCGTCTCGTTCATACGACCGATGTCAATGCCCGCATATTGTCATATGAAACTGTCCTTGTCGCGCCCAAGCGCGCTCTGAATGATCCCGAGTAACCTCACGCGTGTACTGACCATTGCCATCACGCGCGGGCCAGATCATCGCTTGTCCCGGGGGCGGCGGTGGCGGTGCCGTCTGGCCGGTGAAGTTCTGGCTGGATCTGTCATTCTTGACGTTGGGGTGGGATCGCGATGAGGGCGTGAAGGAGTACCCACTCTTGCTCGGCGTGATCGTGCCGGACCAGCCGTCGGGCACGGTGATCGAGTACATTCCGTTCCCGGTTGTCGTAATCGAACCGATGCCCGTAGCCGTCAACTTGACCCCGGAGATCGCAGAGCCACCAGCCGTCTTCACCTGACCAGAAATGGTGTGCTCAGGGGGCGGCGGAGGGGGAGGAGGCGGCGGGGCTCCCTGCGTCTGGAAATACAGGTGCGTCGAGACCCCGCTCCAC
Source organism: Phycisphaeraceae bacterium (assembly GCA_026128865.1). Lineage (GTDB taxonomy): Bacteria > Planctomycetota > Phycisphaerae > Phycisphaerales > UBA1924 > CAADGN01. The sequence goes on from JAHCJE010000026.1 coordinate 17,063, forward strand.
CCGCTGGCGTTCTTCGCGCGCATGTTCCAGCGGTACTTCTTGCCCGGCTCCAGCTTGCCCGCCGGCAGTTGGTGCGAGGTCGTGTTCCACGATGTTCTCGTTCTCGTAGACGGGTTGCCGCAGCCGTAGAGAGCCACGCTCACGTACAGCCCGTACCCCGTCGCACCCTGCGACGCGTTCCAACGCATCGTCGGCGTCAGCGTCCCGATCGTCTCGCCGGGCGCGTTGCCCGTCCCAGGCGACACCAGCGTCAGGCAGGGCGTGACCCCTACGTCCTGGGCTGGGTGCGTCGAGAACCCGCTCCACCCGCTCCCGTTCTTCGCCCGCATGTTCCAGCGGTACTGCTTGCCGGCCTGGAGGTATCCTGACGGCAGCACCAACGACGTTGTGTTCGCCACGTTGTCGTTGTCGTAGATCAGCGTCCAACCGCCCCCGTCGTTCCGGAATGTCTGGCCATGCCCCGTCGCCCCCTGCGAGGCGTTCCAACGCATCGTCGGCGTCAGCGTCCCGATCGTCTCACCGGGACCGTTGCCCGTCCCAGGCGACACCAGCGTCGGAGGCGGGGGCGCCGACCCCTGCGTCTGGAAGTACAGGTGCGTCGAGAACCCGCTCCACCCGCTCCCGTTCTTCGCCCGCATGTTCCAGCGGTACGCGCCGGCTGGGTTGTCGACGTAGCACCAACGACGTTGTGTTCGCCACGTTGTCGTTGTCGTAGATCAGCGTCAACCGCCCCCGTCGTTCCGGGAGGATATACAAGCCATGCCCCGTCTCGTTCTGCGGCGATTCCAGCATCGTCGGCGTCAGCGTCGATCGTCTCGCCGGGCGGTGCGTCCCAGAGCGACACGGCGTCAGGCGGGGGCGACCCTGCGTCACCGGAGTACAGGTGCGTCCGAGGGCCCACTCCACCCGCTCCGTTCTTCGCCCGTATTCCAGCGGTACAACGCCGGCCTGGGTATCCTGAGCGGCAGCGCCAACATTTTGTTAATATTCGCCACCGTTGTCGTTGTCGTAGATCAATCCAGCCGCCCCCACGTCGTTCCGGAGATGCTCTGGCCCGTACCGTCTACATTGCAGGGTGTTCCAGCGCATCGTCGGCGTCAGCGTCGATCGTCTCTCGCCGGGCGCGTGCCCGTCAAACGACACCAGCGTCGGAGGCGGGGGCGCCGACCCCTGCGTCTGGAAGTACAGGTGCGTCGAGAACCCGCTCCACCCGCTCCCGTTCTTCGCCCGCATGTTCCAGCGGTACTGCTTGCCGGCCTGGAGGTATCCCGACGGCAGCACCAACGACGTTGTGTTCGCCACGTTGTCGTTGTCGTAGATCAGCGTCCAACCGCCCCCGTCGTTCCGGGAGATATACAGCCCGTACCCCGTCGCCCCCTGCGAGGCGTTCCAACGCATCGTCGGCGTCAGCGTCCCGATCGTCTCGCCGGGACCGTTGCCCGTCCCAGGCGACACCAGCGTCAACGGCGACGGTTGCGCGAAGGCTGTCTGTGCCGGCACGAGCAGGCCGGAAGCAACCCGGCCAGGAAGCGAAAGCACGAGCAGGTTCAATCGCATTGCCGCCTGGTTCCCCTTCATCGGTCTGCTCCTCGCCAGGTATGGCTCTGGCTCAGCGTGGTTCCCTAAGAGGAACGCGACGTCTGAGGGGGCCGTGTGTAGGGGGGCTCCAAAAAACTGGATAGAGCCACCCAATCACCGCGGCGGCTCCTCTGAAGCAGGGGTTTCCCCTGCGTTCTCGCCCGCCTCGGCGAGCTTGGCCCGCCACTCGGCGGCCTTGGCGTCGTAGCCCGCGTCCGGCTCGGCGGCGTGCCAGGCGTCGTAGAGGTCGGCGAGATGCCCGACGACGCTGTGCGTGTGCTGATTCTGGTTGCCGAGCGCTGTGGCGAAGATTGCGTGCGCCTCCGAGGCCAGGGGCTCCGCCTCGGCGTATCGCTCCATTGCCGCGAGAGCTTGCGAATACTGGAAGAGGAATATGCCCATATACCAGTGTCCGGCCGGTAGCGTGGCTCGCCCACGGCGGGTCGCCTCTGCCCCAAGCACTGCCGCCTCCTCTGGCCGTCCGAGGTGGCGCAGCAGGTAGCTCATGTTGCTGATCGAAACCAGCGTATTCGGGTGATCATCGCCCCACACGCGCCGATGGGCCTCCAACGCTTCGCGGTAGAACGGCTCGGCCTCATGAGACTTGCCCTGCGCTTGGAGTAGCAAGCCCATGTTGCTGATCGCGAGCAGTGTGTTCGGGTGATCATCGCCCCACACGCGCCGGTGGGCCTCCAGCGCCTGCCGGACGTATGGCTCGGCCTCGGCCAGCCTGCCCTGGTCTTGCAGTAGGCCGGCCAGGTTGTGAATCGAGGTTAGCGTATCCGGGTGATCATCGCCCAGTACGCGGCGCCTGGCCTCCAGTGCCTCGCGGTAGTACGGTTCGGCCATGGCATGCTTGGCTTGAGCGCTCAAGAACACACCCATATTGCTCACGTGCGTCAGCGTGGCCGGGTGGTCAACGCCCAACACACGGCGACTCCCCTCCAACGCCTCACGGAAGTACGGTTCGGCCTCAGCAAACCGGCCTCTCGACTGGAGCAGGCTACCCATGTCGCTGATTGCTCGCAGCGTGCTGGGGTGATGATTGCCCAGCACGGCCCGACAGCCCTCGAGTGCCTCACGGAAGTACGGCTCCGCCTCGCCAAGTTTGCCTCGGGCTCGAAGCACCCAAGCCATGCTGCCGATGGAGGCAAGGGTCGCCCGGTTCCGATCGCCAAGGAGACGCCGGTAGCTTGCCAACACCTCGCGGTTGTACGCCTCGGCGTCGCCGAACTCGCCCCGCCGGCTCATCAGGGTAGCCAATCTCCCGAGTGAGCGAACCGTATCCAGGTGTTCATCACCGAGAACCCGTCGCCTCCCCTCGAGCGCCTCGCGAAAGTATGACTCGGCCTCGGGCAGCTCGCCTTGTGCGCTGCGAAGCACTCCCATGGACTCGATGACGGTAAGCGTGCGGGGATCCTCGTTTCCCAGCACGCGCCGGGCGCTCTGCACAAGCTCGCGCCACAACACCTCGGCCTCGGTAAGCTTGCCCCGCTCATATAGCAAGGTACCCATGTTATGGAGCGATTCGAGCGTGTCCGGGTGCTCATCGCCTAGGACGCGCCGGCGGATCTCCAGCGCCTCGGTCTGTGGAACCGTCGCGCGGTCGAGCAAGCCGAGTTCCCGCAGAGTGTCCGCCACGGTCTGAAGCAGCCGTGCCCTGACCAGCGGCTGGTCCTCAAACTGCTCATCGATCGCGTTCAGCGCCCGTTCGAAGATGTTTTCATCAAGCGTCTCCAGCGCGATGTTGGTGAAGTTGATGCCGACCAGCACGTTCTCCAGCTCTGCCAGCGCCGCCTCGATCGCTGTCTCGTCCGCGCCTCGGGTCTCCAGAGCTGCCCGCCGCTTCCCGATGATGCCGTCACGCAGGCGCGAGCCCATCAGCGCCACGTCGATGCCGCCGAGCTGCGCCGCCTGGAAGGCGGCGACCTTCTCCAACTCATCGGCGCGCTGCTCGGCCTCCGCCTCGGCTGCCGTGGCCCTCGTTGCCTCCATCTCGGCTCGCTCGGCCTCCCGGATCGCCAGCCGCTCATTCGCCTCCGCCGCGGCCCGCGCCTGGACCGCCTGGGTCAGGCCGTAGGTCGTCCCGATCAGGCCCAGGAGCAGCACCGCGAACACCGCGGCCACGCCGCCCGCCAGCCCCCGATTCCGCCGGGCGAACTTACGGAGCTGGTACCACGTGCTCGGAGGTCTGGCGGCGATCGGCTCGTCGGCCAGGTAGCGGCGGATGTCCGAGCCCAGGTCGTGGGCGGACTGGTATCGGCGGTCGCGCTCCTTCTCGAGGGCCTTGCCGACGATGGTTTCGATGTCGCCGCGGAGCTGTGAGTCGACGCTGGAGAGGCGGGTCGGCTCGTCGTGTTGGATCATCCGTGCGGCCTCGGCGATCACGTGGCGCTCGAGGTCGTAGGGCAGGCGGCCGGCGAGCAGCTCGTACAGGAGAACGCCCAGGGCGAAGACGTCGGAGCGCGTGTCGATATCATGGCAATCGCCGGCCACCTGCTCCGGGCTCATGTAGGGGAGCGTGCCCATGATCTGGCCGACATCGGTTTGGCGCGTCGTCACTGTCATGTCCGAGTCGGTGGCGCGTGCGATGCCGAAGTCCAGCACCTTCGGCAGCGGCTCGGGCGGCTCACCCACCTCCGTGACGAGGATGTTGGCGGGCTTGAGGTCGCGGTGGACGACGCCCTTGGTGTGAGCGTGGTGGATCGCGTCGCAGACCCGGGCGAAGAGGCGGAGGCGGTCGCGCGTGCTTAGGCCGCGGGCGTTGGCGTAGGCGGTCAGGGGAAGTCCGTCTACGAACTCCATCGCAAAGAACGGCAGGCCGTCGTGAAGGCCGGCCTCGTAGATCTGGGCGATGCCGGTGTGCTGAAGCCGCCCGAGGACCTCGGCCTCGTGCTCGAACCGCCGCAGGGCGCGCTGCGAAACCAGCCCCGGGCGCATGAGCTTGAGGGCGACTCGCCTGTGCGGCCTGTCCTGCTCGGCCTCGTAGACAGCGCCCATGCCGCCTTGGCCCAGGAGCCGGACGATGCGGTAGGTGCCGATGCGCTCGGGCATGGCTGTCGGGACACCTGCCCCGGCGATGCCGGCCCACCCGCCGGCGGCGGCGGCGCTCACTTCGGCTGCGATCGGCGCGCGTAGGACATCTGTTCCGCCATCGGCTTCGTCGGCGAGGAGCGATTCAACTTCGGCGCGAAGAGCATCATCGTCGCCGCACGCCTCTGCGAGAAAGCGGGCTTGCTCGGCCGGCTCAAGATCGCACGCACGGTGGAAGATCTCCTTGATGCGCTGATAGCGCTCACGGTTGGTCATGGCTTCCCTCCGGTGAGTTGGGTGAGAAGCCAGTTGCAGGCCATCCGCCACTCGCGGCGCACGGTTTGCTCGGTCAGGTCGAGCATCAGTGCGATCTGCTTCGTTTCTGCTCCGCCGAAGAGCTTGAGCACCGCGATGCGGTGCTGCTGCTCGTCGAGCATCCGCAGCGCGTTGAGCGCATCATCGAGTTCAAGGACGTCAAACAGCGGTGCCCCGGCGGCTAAACCCGAGTCGAGCAGCATGCGGCGTCGGTCTCCCCCCCGCTTCAGGCGGTTGCGCCCTCGGGCGTGATCGACAAGGATTCGGCGCATCTGTGTCGCCGCCACGGCGAGGAAGTGAGACTCGTCCTGCCAGCTGACCAGGTTCTGGTCAGCCAGCTTGAGCCAAGCCTCGTGAACGAGCGCGGTCGGCTGAAGGGTGTGGTCGGCGCGCTCCTGCCGCATGTACTCGACCGCGATGCGTCGAAGCTCCTCGTACACGAGAGGCGTAAGCCGATCGCGCGAGGACTGGTCCGCGCTCTTCGAGATGTCCCCCATGTCCGGGGCTCCCTCTGCGGCACCTGCCGAGAATCCGACTACCAGTATGGCGATTCCAGCGGCGCGTGCAAGCTGTGTCCCGAGCGACACCCCTGTGTACGTGGGTAGGAGTACGGTCCTGCCTCCCCAACCCTCGTGTGCCCAGCCACCCTGCACCGATGCCCTCCCCCGGCGGCGTGGAGTTCAGCAGGCGGCACAGCTCGCCCGGATGCAGGCTGCGCGGGTCAATCGCCGCGGCTCGACATCTCTTTGACCAGCCACGCGGCGTAGTGCACGAGGTTGATCGTGCCGTCGGGGTTCGTCGGCGCGCCGGCGTCGATGTCGGCGATGAGCTGCGCCTCCGTCACGCGCTGCCCACCCACGCGGGACAGCAGGCGCGCGGCGTCGGCCACCGGCATCGCCGCCGGGTTCAGCCGACCCCCACGACCCCCACCAGGCGCGCCGGCCGGCAAGGACTTCTCCTGAGAACTAGGCGCTTGTTCGGCCATGTTCGCGCCTCCTTGCGCGCAGTTGCCCACACCGCGCCCACTTCCGCCAGATTCCTCCGCGGCGGCCTTGCAATCGCGCCACATGCCGGCCCTCATGTGCCCCACGCCCGCGGCCCCCACCAGAACGCCGCGGCATAGAGGACCACAAGGAGGCACGCGCATGTTCATCAAGCGGATCGTGATCGACGGCGCCAACGCGGAGGTCGAGATCCGCCGCACCGAGCGCGGCGCGGCCGTGACCGCCCTCGGCATCACCGTTGAGGTCGCGCGCGACAGCAGCCGCCCCGAGCGGTACCGCATCGCGCACGACGCCGCGAGGGTCATCTACGCCTTGCCGCTCGGCGGAGGCGCGTCCGACGCCGCCAACTCCATGATCCGCGACGTGCTGCGCGAGATCGAGCGCGTCGCCGGCTGCTGACCACGTCGCCCGCGGCGTGCGGGCGCGTTCCCGTTCCCACCATGCACAAGGAGAAACCGCATGGCACCGAAGACCACGAAGAAGACGACGAAGAAGGCCGCCCGCAAGCCCGCCCCGAAGCAGCCGCGCGTGTCCAGGAGCGCCGCCCGCGCCGAGGGCGCGCAGCGGACCAGGGCGGCGCTGGCCGCCACGGAGAAGCAGCGCAAGGCCGCGATCCGGGAGACGGACCAACACCTCGCCGAGCCGCCCGGCGACGCCGCGGCCGAGCAGACGGACACCAAGGGCAAGGCGGCCGACGCCATCTCCCCCGCAGACATCAGGGTCGGCGACGAGTTCCGCTGGAGCGGGCGCGACGTGAGGGTCGTCGCCGCGGTCGGCCCGCACACGCTGGAGGTCGCGTCGGGCAAGGGCACGAAGCCGATCCGCGTCGGCCGCAAGCGGCTGGCGGAGGAGGGCGTGCGCACGACCCCCTCGACCCCCACGACCCCCACTGCCCCCACGAGTCCCGCCAAGGGGCGCACGCGCGGCCGCGTCGCCGTCGCCGCCCGCCACGACGAGGAGGTGCTGGCCCTCGCCGCTACGCTCGTCCCCAGCGCCGGCCACGTCGCCTTCGGCCGCAACGGACGCCTCGTCGAGTTCTACCTCGGCGCGCACAACGGCACGCCCACGCTCTTCAAGGCCGCCGCCACGCCCGACCTCGGGGAGGGCGGCATCCGCACCGAGGGCCAGGAAGCCATCGCCACCGGACACGACCGCATCAAGGAGCTCTGCCGCGGCCTCACCGGCAAGACGCCCGCGCAGCTCGGCCTCACGCTCAAGCCGAGCGCCGCCAGGCCCTCCAAGGAGCCCAAGGCCACCGCGAAGCGCGTCAGCGCCATCGACGCCGCGGCCCGCGTGCTCGCCGACGCGGGCCGCCCCATGAAGACCGCCGAGATGGTCGCCGAGATGGAGGCCAAGGGGCTGTGGAAGAGCCCCGGCGGCAAGACCCCGGAGGCCACGCTCTACTCCGCCATCATCCGCGAGATCGCCAAGCTGGGGGCCGAGGCCCGCTTCCGCAAGCACGACCGCGGCCTGTTCGCCGCCGCCCCCACGACCCCCACCAGCGGGAAGGGGGTCTGACGCATGAAGATCTCCGACATCGACATCGGCGGCCGCTACGTCGCCAGGGTCTCGGGCGTGCTCACCGTCGTCCGCGTGACGCGGGTCTACGAGGCGTGGTCGGCGCTCGACGGCCGCACGTGCCGCTACATCGACGTGGTCAACGAGCGCACGGGCCGACGCACCACGTTCCGCTCGGCCGCGCGCCTGCGCCGGCCCGCGGGGAAGGGGGCCTGACCCATGAACGCCCGTGAACTCCAGGACCTGCTCCGCGACCTGCTCGAGGAGCTCATCTTCGCCCGCGGCGACGGGGACGGCCCGCTCGCCGACCTGGCCGAGCGCACCGCCGGCATCAGCGCACTCCGCACCTACGACGACGCCGGCATCCTCACGCACGACAAGGGGCTCGTCGTCGAGTGCGACGACGGCGGCGAGTTCCAGGTCACCATCGTCCGCAGCGGGCGCGGCGACAGCGAGGAGGACGACGCATGAGCGCCCCCTCCCATGACAACCTCGTCGCGCCGGAGGACGCGTGCCCGCGCTGCGGCCAGCGCGTCGCCGACCGCCTGGTGTGGGTCGAGGACGGCCTCGTCCGCTGCTCGGCCTGCGGGGCCGAGTACGACCCGTTCCGCCGCGCGAAGGGAGGCGACGATGCCGCCGCTCCGTGAGTCCTTCGCCGTCGAGGACGGCTTCCTCGTCCGCCGCGTGGTCCCCAAGCGCGGCACGCCCTACGAGCATCGTTGCCCGCTCGACACCTACGAGGCCGTTGCCCACGCCATCGACGAGATGGCGGGCGAGCCCTTCACCGGCGACGAGATCCAGCGGGCCACGGGCCTGCCGTTCTCGCGGGTCTTCGCCGCGCTGGGCTTCCTCAAGGAACGCGGGTGCATCGTCCCCGCGCACGGACGCCGCCACAGGGCCGCGCCGGGCAACATCAACGGCGGCGTCCACCTCGACGCCATGATCGAGGTCCACGCCCTTCGCGAGAAGGGGCCGGCCGACCCGGCCTTCGGGTACGAGTAGACGGAGCATCACGCTTCCCCTCCACCCCCGGCCAACGGGGGTGTTTCTGAGTGAGGGGGGGGCGAACCAGCTGCGCTCGGCGCATCCCCGGCTCCGCGTCCCGCACCTCCCAAGCCCAATCCCTGACTCGCCGCCCCACGCCTGCCCCCCCCCCGCGGCGGTCGCCACGTCGCGGTCCAGGGCGGCCCGTGTCGCGTTCCCGGCACGAGGGCGTAGAACGGGGCCACCGGGCGGCCAGTTGGCCACGTGGGCCAGCGTCGCGGGCCGGCCCCGGCGCTCACCCGCGGCCTCTCGACGCGAGCGGGGCGCTGAGGCTCGCCGGCAGGGGGAGGAGACCGATCTCGCGCTCCGACCGCGGGGCCGTCGCCATGCGGGTGTACATCGCATGGGCGCCCTCGCGCCAGGCCAGGTCGCACTCGTCATCCCTCTCCACGCCGCTCACCTCGTCCGGTGGCGTTTCCGCAAGCGCGCACCGGCCCGGGTCGGCCAGCGCGTACCACACCCGGCCGTACAGATCGGCCGCGCTCTCCAGCCAGCCGAGGACGAGCGCGGGGATCGCCCGCGCCTCGAGCGCCGCCAGCCGCTGTCTGTTCTCACGGCCCGCTTCGCCGACGCAGCACCGCCAGTGGGGCGGCGTGCCTGCGAGCAGCCACTCCGGCACCCACCGCAGCCCCATCTCTTCGGCACCCTCCGCCTCGTGGCGCGCGAGCGAGGCGCACGTCTCCCATCCGGCGCGCCAGCCGCACGCCCCTGCCAGCGCGCACGCCCGCTCGATCCCCGCCTCCTCCAACTGCACCGCGACGACCTTCGTCCGCTCGACGCGGCGGCGAAGGAGCCCGGCGCGCTCCAGCCTGCCCAACGCCTCGACGTTCTCGTCGCGCTCGTCCCGGTCGCGCCCGCTGTGCCGCCAGCGCAGGCCCGATCCCTCGTGGAAGGCCCGGCGGGCGAAGTACACCGCCGCGGGGCCGCCGCCTGTCCATGGCCTCCGCCATGGAACGAAGACCGCCCAGAGCTCCCCGGTGAGGCGACAGAGCAGCACGTCGTCGATGGTGATTTGCACTTCGGACACTCCTTGTCGCGTTATCTGGTGTCTGTCTATTCCCGCGGCTGCTTCCGCCGCCCTCATCTCGACCATCAGCCCGGGAGGACCCGCTCACGCTCGCCCCGCCTGGGTGGCCATGAACCGCCGCTCGAGCTGGTGCGCGTAGTCGGGCAGGTCCTCGTCGCGATACCGCGCATCCATCGCGAGATCGCAGAAGCGCGCGACGACCTCGCCCGCCGCGGCGAAGCCCAGCTCGCGGAGCACGTCGCAGGCGCTGGCGAGCCCGTGCGCGTAGCCGCGTCGGTACGAGAGTTCCTCGGCGTGCGCGGCGTCCGTCATCGAAGCGTTGAGTGGCGTCATGCGTTCCTCCTGTGCCCTTCGTGGGGCGATCGCTGGGCGACCCGTTGCGCGAACCTATTGCGCCAACCTGTTGCGCCC
>JAHCJE010000027.1 GCA_026128865.1 Phycisphaeraceae bacterium
TCCTGAATCACCCCTTCGGCAAAGTACACCGTTGGATCGCCCGAGTCGAAGTAGAACCCGACACCAGCGAGATTCCAAGGGGCAGCCAGCACCACGCGCTGTTCGAGCGCCTCGACGAGCGAGCGAGAATCGGTTCCGCGGGCGCACGGCTGGAGGGCACGTGTGGTCTTCGGCATTGCTGGACTCCCGTGGGGTTGGACGCGGCCCGGGGCTGGGCGCGGGCGTCGGGGCCTCTCGCGGCTTGCGCGGACCCCCCGCTCACAAGCAGTGTACCGCCACAATGAGCCTTCGGCCAAGCAGCAGACAGCTGCTGCCAGCAAAAAACGGGGCGGGCACCATGCCCGCCCCGCTGGGACTCCAAAGGTCAACTTCGACTACTTGTCCGCCTCAGGAATCCCCATACCGCGACGATCCGGGTCGGCGGGACGAAGGGCCGGGCGGTAGGGAGCGGCCTCGATCGACTGGAGCATGAGGTCGATGGCGGCGTCGAGTTGCGGGTCATGGCCTCGGGCCATGAGGGACGGGTCGTCGATGACCTCGATATCGGGATCGACGCCATGACCCTCGATGCCCCATGTGCCGTCGGTCTCGTAGAAGCCGAAGGTGGGGACGGCGGTGTATCCACCGTCGATGAGGCCGGGGACGCCGGAGATGCCGACCAGGCCGCCCCATGTGCGGGTGCCGATGAGTTTGCCCAGGCCGTTGTGGCGGAAGAGCCACGGGAACATGTCGCCGCCCGATCCGGCGAGGCCGTTGATGAGCATGCACTTCGGTCCCTGGTGCGAGTCCGGCGGCCAGGGCCAGTCCTTGCCGTCGCGGCGCGCCCAGTAGTTGGTGCGCGGGCGGTTGAGGAGTTCGATGAAGCGGGTGGGGATCTGGCCGCCGCCGTTCCAGCGTTCGTCGATGATGAGTGCGGCCTTGCCGGTCTGGCCGTAGAACTGCCGGAAGAGTTCGTTCTGGCCATCAACGCCTGTGTTGGGGACGTAGATGTACCCGACCTTGCCGCTGGTGCGCTCGTCGACGTAGCGACGGTTGGCCTCGATCCAGGAGCGGAAGCGGAGGTTGGACTCGGAGCCGATCGGCGTGATGGTGACCTCGCGCTCCTTGCGGGTCTCATCGTCGCCGAAGAGGGCGTCGGCGAGGGTGAGGGTGGTGTGCTTGCCGGCGAGTCCGATGAAGGCCGCCCACGGGTCCTTGGCGGTGTCGATGGGCCTGCCGTTGACGGCGAGGAGCCAGGTGCCGGGCTTGGCGTCGACGCCGGGCTGGCTGAGCGGGCCGCGGGCGTCGGAGTCCCACGGCGCGCCCTCGTGGATCTTCTTGATGCGGTAGGCGGAGCGGGTCGTGCCGTCTTCGGAGGTCTCGGTGGCGAGTTCGAAATCCACGCCGAGGAGTCCGACGTTCGCGCTCGGCTGGCCCTCGACGTCGCCGCCCCAGTAGTAGGCGTGGCCGACGTTCAGTTCGGAGATCATCTCGGAGATGATGTAACTGACGTCCTCGCGGTTGGCGGCGTCCTGCAGCATGGCGTGGTACTGCTTGTAGATGGCGTCCCAGTCCACGTTGTGGAGGTTCTGGACGTAGAAGAAGTCGCGGTGGCGGCGCCAGGCGTCGGTGAAGATCTGCTCCCACTCCTCGCGGGGGTTGACCTGCTTCATGAGTTCCGTGGCGAGGGGCTTGGAGATCGACTGGCCCGCGCGGGCGTCGACGATCCCGAAGCGGTTGCCCTGGTTGATGAGGAGTTTCTTGCCGTCGGCGGAGACGGCGTAGCCGCCCGCGCCGGCGATGACGGTCTTCTCCTCGGCCTTCTCGTCGCGGATGTCGAAGATCTTGATCGAGGGGGGCGTGCCGCGCCCGCCCGCGCGGACGTAGATGAGTTCGCCCTTGTCGTTCGATGAGAGGCCGAAGAAGCGGCCCGAGGAGACCGGGAACTGCATGGCCCGGGCCTCGAACCCGTCGAGATCGATCTCGAGCGGCTTGTCCTTGTCGTCGGCGGCCTTGACGGCGTCGGCGGGGGGCTGCTCGTCGGTCTTGGTCGCCTCCCAGGTGCCGTTGATGCCGAGTTCGGGGACCTCCCAGGTGCCCGTGAGTTTGTCGCCGGCGAGGGTGCCCTCCATCTTCGTGGTCATGCCGTCGCGGGCGCGGGTGGCGGTGAACTTGCCGGTGGCCTCGTCGAAGGTGATGGCGTCGTAGTCGTTGGTCTGGCCCATCGAACTGCTGGAGCCGGTGATCGCGCCGTCGGCGGCGACGATGATGGTCATCGTGAACTCGACCTCGTCCTGCGGCGCGCCGATCTTGCTCAGGCCCTTGACGGTGCCTTTCCAGACGCCGTGGATGGGGCTGACAGGGGCGGCGTCCTGCTTCTTGGTCGCGTCGTCGTCGCCGTTCCCGCCGTTGTCGTCCTTCTTCCCCTCGGCGTCGCCGTTGTCCTTCTTCTCGCCGTCGTCCTTCTCGGCGTCGTCTTTCTTCTCGTCCTTCTTCTCTTCCTTCTTCCATGTCTCCTCGTCGCTCTCGACGAGGCGCGGGTTCTTGACGTCCTTGTTCAAGGGGACGGCCAGCAGGCGGCCCGTATCCGAGTAGACGAAGGTGGTGCCGACGTCCTCGTATTGCGGGTTGGAGAAGTCGCGGCTGGAGGAGTAGTAGAGGAAGTCGCCCTTCTTGCTGAAAACGGGGTTGGAGTCGTCGAAGAAGCCGCTCGTGACCTGGTGCTTGGTGTCGTTCTTGAGGTCGTAAAGCCAGATCGAACGGGTGCCGGAGTCAACGTCTGTCTTGGCGTAGGCAATCCAGTTCGAGTCGTGCGACCAGTCGATGCCGGGCTGGTTCGCCCACTCGTCGCGGTCGAGGACTCGCTGCTCGCCCGTCTCGGCATCGACGAGGATGATGTTCGCGGCCTTGTCGGTGACGATGATCTTCTTCGAATCCGGGGACCAAATAGCGCGGAAGAAGAACGTCTTGTTGTCCTTGGTAACCTGGCGAGGCTCGTCCTTGCCGTCCGACTGACGGACCCAGAGCTCGTACTCCCCTGACTGGTCGGAGAAGTAGGCGATCCAGCGGCCGTCGGGGCTCCAGGCGGGGCTGCGCTCGGCAGCGCCGGAGGTGTCGGTCATCTGACGGACCGGTCCTTTCTCGGCGGGGACCGTCCAGATGTCGCCGCGTGCTTCCACGACGGCACGCTTGCCGGTCGGCGAGATGCCCCACGCACCCATGTTCCGTCCGGCGTCGATCATCTGCGGGCGAAGGCGCGGGCGGTCGCCGGGGATCGTCACCTCGACCGAGCGGCTGCGCTTGTTGTTCAGGTCGAGCAGCATCAGCGAGGAGCCGAGTTGGTAGACGATCTCGCCGCGGTTGCGTTCGCCGGGTCCGATGGACGGGAACTTCACGTCGAAGTCTGCGTGCTTGGTGATCTGCTCGCGCTTGCCGGTCTTCGGGTCGTAGGACCAGATGTTCTGGCGGTGCTCAGGCCCCTGGTCGGAGAGGTAATACAGCATGCTGCCGTGCCACATCGGGGCAGTGTCCGTCCCCTCCCAGTCGGTGGCCTGCTTCCACTCGTAGGTCTCGAGGTTGAAGAGCCAGATGTCGGTCTGCATGCCGCCGCGGTATCGCTTCCAGGTGCGGAAGTCGATGGAGTGCGGCGTGTAGGCGAGCCACTTGCCGTCGGGGCTGATGGCGGCGTTTGTGCCGTAGGGGACGGGGAGTTGCTCGGGCAGACCGCCGGTCGGCGAGGTGATGAACAACTGCGTCTGTCGGCCAAGACCGGCGAGGGCGTTGCTGGAGAAGAGGAGTCTGCCGTCGGGGGTCCAGTCGCAGAGGAACTCACCGGCGGGGTGGTGCGTGACGCGGGTGGGGATGCCGCCGGTAACGGGGACGGTGTAAAGGTCGCGGTTGCCGTCGTAGTTGCCCATGAAGGCGATCGTCGAACCGTCCGCGCTAAAGCGAGGGAACATCTCCGGGCCTGGCGGGCTTGCGAGGGGTGTTGCGGTGCCGCCCGATCGCGGCACGATCCAGATGTCGTTGGCGTAAACAAAGGCAATGTGGGTCGCGCTCACGTCGGGGTAGCGCAGCATCCCGGCGTGCGGCTTGGTGTCGTCCGAAATGGCCGAGGCCGAGCCGGCGACGAGCGGGAGGAGAAGACAGAGCGAGGCGCGGACAGCAAGAGAACTGCGGTGCATGTGGAACTCCTGGCTGGATCGTCGAACTCGGGGCCACGGACCCCGCACGGTATGGCTTGTTCCGAGGGGGGCGGGCCCAGTTGCAACGAGGACTGAACCCACGCGAAAGGGGATGGGATGCGCGGCAACGCTCTTTCCGTCACGCATCCAGCCCGGAAACACACGACCCCCGGCGCGGGGCCGGGGGTCGTTCTCAAGAGCGGGTGAAGGGACTCGAACCCTCGACTTTCACGTTGGCAACGTGACGCTCTACCACTGAGCTACACCCGCGACCCTGCCCCCGGAATGCGGCCCGGAGGACACGCTGAAAGTACGCGCCGGGGTGGGGGGAGTCAAACGCCCACGGCGTCAGGGCGGGGTTGCCCTTGACGCCCGGTCGAGGGCTTCCATCACCTGCTGAGCGGTGTACGCGTTGGAGAGCCACGGCTCGGAGAGGCCCGGGCCGTCGATGACGAGCAGGGGGATTCCGGTCTGCCCGAGGTCGCGGAGGGTCGTCCAACCCGCGGAAGAGGTGCTGGTCAGGTCGGCGGTCATGGGGAGGACGCTCGTCCCGCGGAGGCGGCTTTTCACCGGCTCGCGGTTGAGGACGGCCGCCTTCAGGGCCTTGCAGTTGAGGCACCACTCCGCGGTAAAGTCGATCACAACAACCCTGCCCGAGGCGCGGGTTTCTGCCCACAGTTGAGGATCGAACGAGACCCAGAAGTTGTCGCGTGCCTTGGCGGACATGTCCACGGCGACAAAGGCACTCGATCCCGCGAGAGCCAGGGCGATGGCCGAGAATGCTCCTCGCCTGACCGGCCTGGTGGTGATGGCGAAGGTTCGTCGCGCCAGCCATGCGGCGGCCGCGAGGACAAACGCAGCGATCACCCACCAGTGCAGCACTCGGACATACCAAGGCAGGGCGAGCAACCCGCCTGGTCGCTCGCTGAGGATGGCGAGGACGCCCGAGCCGACGAAGTACGCCGCGGCGGCCAGCAGGAGGAGGCCCATGACCTGCTTGACGAGTTCGCTGGCGGGTCCGGTGCGAGGGACGCGGGCGAGGAGTTTCGGATTGGCGGAGAGGACGAGGTAGGGGGAAGCCATGCCGACCCCGAGCGCGGTGAAGATGACCATGACCACGCCCGGCGGCAGCGCGGCCGCGCCGGCGAGGAGCGCGCCCGCGACGAACCCGAAGCAGGGCAGGCCGAGTACGGCGGTCATCACGCCGAAGACGAACGAGCCCCAGGCCGAATCGGCCTTGGGATTGATGGCGTAGACGGACTTGGGCAGGTTGATGGCGAACGCGCCCATGATGCCCACGCCCATCGCGCCGATGAGCAGGCCGATGCCGAGCGTGACCCACCAGACGCCGAAGATGCGTGAGGGGTCGGTGACGCTTGCGAGGAACGCCATCGGCAGGCCGATCCCGACCCAGAAGGCAACGACGCCCAGGGCCATCCAGAGGCCGAGCGCGAGCGATCGGCGGGGTGAGCCGGCGTGCTGGCTGATGGTGAGCACCTTGATGGGGATGACGGGCAGGACGCACGGGGTCAGGTTCAGTATGAACCCCCCCACCGCCGCGAGCAGCGCGACGATGACGACGCCCGCCACGCCGTCCGCGCTCGGGAGCGTGATGCCGAAGAAGGCTCGGCCCGAAGATTGCGCGGGAGGGGTTGCGGGTTGCACCCCCCATCGGCTTCGGTCGGCAAAGACGGAGGCATCGAAGGCCGCGAAGAGCGCGGCATCCGTCGGTTCACCAGGTCCGATCGCAACGCGCAGAGCAAAGGTGTAGGTATCAGGCGGAAGGCACCTTGAGTCATCGCACGCTTGCAGATCGACAGCGACCTCCAGCGCGACTTCTCCGCTCGCTGACTCTTCGACCTCGATCGGGATGAAGGCGACTGCCGTGCCCTCAAAGACCGGGTAAGGCTCGGGGCGGCCCGTGCCGGCCAGATCGACGAGGATCTCGTGGACCTCGGGCCACTGGATCGGACCGACGGCGATGCCGGGCGCGGGTTTGATCGCGATGGTTGTCGGGATGGGTACGAATCCGGCCCACGAGGCGGGCACGACAGGGGAGTTCGTGTGGGTGTGCCAGCCGGGGGCGTGGTCGATGACGACGGCGATGGCGAACCTGCCCCCCGGCTCGGCCGCGGTCACGGCCGGGACCACCCGGACGGTCACCTTTTCGTCGCCGAGGGATTGGGCGACGAGGCGTGGCATGGGGAACAGTCCGAGCATCAGGAGGGCGAAGGTGAGGCGGAGAAGGTTTGGCATCGTTTGATTAAAGGTCGGGAGGGGGGCCGGGGTTTCAGAACGGGCCGCTGCTTCAAGCAGATATGCCCCAGAGGCCGATAGTCCGGCGTGGCCCGATGGGCAGGGGGTGTTCCTGCGCGGCGGGCATGGTGGAACCGGGCTCCATGGCAAGCGTGCTGGACCAGAACGAGATCGATGCCCTGCTCGCGGCTGCGGAGCCTGATGAGAGTGAGACGCAGCAGGCCGAGGTGCAGGTCTTCAGCCGCAAGCGTCGCGATGCGCCGCCCGAAATCAGGCCCTACGACTTCAAGCGTCCGGAGCGCGTGAGCAAGGACCAGATGCGGGCGTTGCAGACGCTGCACGAAGGGTTCGCGCGGAACTTCGGGGCATCGCTGTCGGGGTTCCTGCGGACGATCGTGGAGGTGCGGGTCGCGGATTGCGAGCAGATGACGTACTCGGAGTTCATCTCCGGGCTGCCGAACCCGACGAGTTTCAACCTGATCCAGACGAGCGCGCTCGAGGGACAGATGTGCCTCGAGGTCAGCCCGTTGATCATCTACCCGATCATCGACCGGCTGCTGGGCGGGACGAGCCAGGACCTGTTCGTGCCCCAGAGGCCGATGACGCTGATCGAGACGCGGCTGATCGGGAACGTGATCCGTCGAGCGTTGGCCGCGCTCTCGGAGGCGTGGTCGGGCGTGAAGGAACTGCAGTTCGAGGTGAGCGCGACGGAGAGCAACCCGCAACTGGTGCAGATCGTGCCGCCGAACGAGGTGGTGGTGGTGATCGTCTTCGAGTTGAAGACGTCGAACCGCGCGGGGACGATGAACCTGTGCATCCCGTACAACGTGATCGAGCCGGTGGTGGAGCAGTTGAGTTCGCAGAGTTGGTTCAGCGTGTCGAAGAACCAGCGTTCGGAGGAGATCGAGCGTCGCCTGGCGCGGGGGCTTGGCCACGCGAGCCTGGACCTTCGGGCGATCCTGGCCGAGACGACCATCACGCTCCGAGACTTGGCGCACATGGCACCTGGCGACGTGATCGTCACGGAAACGGAGGCCACCCGGCCGGCCGTGCTGTGGGTGGGGCACGAGCGGAAGTTCACGGCCGAGGTCGGGCAGTATCGCGGCTCACGGGCCTTGCGCGTCGTTCGCCCGATCTCGCGCGACGACCGCGTGTAAGCGGGGATGCTCCGGTCGGGGGTTGACCGGGGGGTTCCGGAGTCTCTACAGTTGGCGGTTGCTTTGGTCTCGGGCGGAGGTACGCCCCGGGAGTAATGTGGTATGCAGGTACTCGCCGACCATGGTCGCTGATCGGACGAAGCACGGCTGCGCTCGTCCGGCGCGCGCCCTGCCCCTGACCGGGCGGGGACAGGAGGACGCTCCGATGGGTTAGCCCGGAGCGCCATGGCAGACGCCCCGACGGCCCGGAAGGCCGGCGAGGCGGGACGGCGGGGCCACCTGCGCGCGGGCGCTTGTGGCCCTCGTGTTTTTCAGGAACGACGGGCCCGGCAGCGGGCGGACAGGACAACCCGACATCTCGACAACTCGGAGCAGGACGGCATGAACACCCAGGAAATGATGCGGATCATCGACTCGATCTCGCGGGATCGCAACATCGACCGACAGCTGCTGATCGCGGACCTCGAAGCAGCGATGGTCTCCGCGGCGCGCCGCTACTTCAACACGCTCGACACCGAGGAGTTCACCTGCACGGTCGACCCGCTCTCGGGGCAGATTCAGATCTACCGGCACAGTGAGCCGCTGGAGATGCCTCCCGAGGCTTTCGGGCGCATCGCGGCGCAGACGTTCAAACAGGTGATGATCCAGCGATTCCGCGAGGATGAGCGAAACAGCATCCTCGAGGAGTTCTCGAAGCGCGTGGGGGAGATCGCAACCGGCGTCGCGCAGCGCTACGAGGGCGGCGCGCTGGTCGTGACCGTCGATCGGGCGGAGGCGTTCATGCCCCGGAGCGAGCAGATCCCGGGCGAGCAGTTCCAGCCGGGCGACCGCGTCCGCTGCCTGATCCTGGACGTGCGCGACGCTGGCAACCAGGTGAAGATCGTGCTCAGCCGCGCCCACCCGGACTTCATCAAGAGGCTCTTCGAGGTCGAAGTGCCGGAGGTCGCGGAGCGCATCATCGAGATCAAGGCGATGGCCCGCGAGGCCGGGTACCGGACCAAGATCGCCGTCAGTTCGATCGACTCGAAGGTGGACGCCGTCGGCGCGTGCGTGGGCGTGCGCGGCAGCCGGATCAAGAACATCGTGGACGAACTGAACGGCGAGAAGATCGACATCATCCGATGGAACGAGTCGAGCCAGATTCTCATCCAGAACTCGCTGAAGCCCGCGGAAGTGCAGGAGATCAGCCTGTGCTTCGAACTCGGGCGGGCGACGGTGGTGGTGCGCGACGACCAGTTGAGCCTGGCGATCGGCAAGCGGGGGCAGAACGTCCGCCTCGCGGCGCGGCTCACCGGTTGGGACGTGGACATCCTGACCCCAGAGGAGTTCAACAAGGGCCTGGAGATCATGTCCGAGACGCTGCTGGGCATCGAGGGCGTTACGGAGGAACACGTTGACCGGCTGGCAGCGCTGGGCATCGTGAGCGTGTTCGACGTCGAGGAGGTCGGCGCGGAAGTGCTGGCGACGGAACTCGAACTGGACGAATCGATCGCGTCGGCGGTTGTGGAGGCGGCGTCGGCACGGGCCAAGATCGTCGCTGAACAGCAGCAGCGCGAGAAGGAGGAGGCCGAGGCGCGGCGCAGGGAAGAGGAGGAGGCGGCGCGCCGCCTGCTCAGCGGCGAGGGCCTGCCGACCACCGAAGAGGGCGCGGTCGATCCGGAACTGGCGGCTGCCGCAATTCTGGGCATCGGTTCGCGCGGCGCGACCGGGAGCGGGAGCGATGGTGGTTCGACCGGTGCGAACAGCGCGGCGGCCGACGCGCGGGCGGCGGACATCCTGGGCGGAGACAAGAACGACTGATCCGATGACGACATGCACACCACCGAGACCTGCGGCGGGTGCGAGTGGAGCGACGATTGGCCAGACGCGTATTCGAAATTGCGAAGGACCTCGACATCAACTCCAAGGCGATCGTGGAGAAGTGCCGCGCGGAGGGGATTCCCGAAGAGGTCATCAAGAACCACATGTCCACGGTGTCGGCCGGGCTTGAGGCGACGATCCGTGAGTGGTTTACCGCCGGGGCGGCCGCGACCGCGATCGAAACGACGGATCGGGTGGACTTGGACAAGGTGCGCGCCAAGCCGCGACGGCGTTCGCGGAAGGCCGATGGATCGGACGACTCCGCGTCTGCGGATGCGTCGGAATCGACGACGGCGACGATGGAGCCGAGCGCCCCTGCCGCACCGGAGCCGCCGCGCACCAGACCGATCCCGCGACCCGCGCCAGCCGCCCCCGATGCGCCGGCACGAGCGATTGTCCCCCCCCCCACCGTGGTGGAGGCGCCCGCCGCTCCCCTGGAGGCGCCCGCGCCGCCGGCGGAAGTGGCACGCCCCGCCGCATCGATACCCGCGTCACCCGCTCCCCCGCCGCCGTCTGCGCCCGTGGTGCCCGCGCCGCAAAACATCCCCGACCGTCCGAAGGTCGTGAAACCGGCGGGTCCGCAGCTGCAGGATCCGGCCCGCGTGAAACTGGCGGGGCCGAAGGTCGTGCGCATCGAGGCGCCTGAAGCGATCGAAGCGCCTCGCCCGCGCGGTCCACGCACCGGGCCGCCGATGGGAGGGCGTGGCGTGCCCGGCCCGATCCCCGGCGACGTGATGGACGATCGGACGCGCAGCCCTCGCCGGCGCGGCGATCGCTCCGTCAAGCCCCGACCGACCACTCCCACGCCTCAACAGCCCCGGCGCAAAGCGGACTCGGATGAGTGGCGCTCCGGCCCCGGTCATTTCACCGAGGCCGATCTTGCCGAGCGTGAGGCTCGCCTGCAGCGCTCCGGCGGCTACCTCAAGCAGCGCCGCCAGCAGGCCAAACTGCGAGGGCAGACGGTCGGCGGCGACCGCTCCTCGTCGCTGGCGGAGACGGGCGGCAGAGTGCGCATCGCCGCGCCCTTCACGATCAAGGATCTCTCCGCCGCCACCGGCGTCAAGGCGGCGGAGATCGTCAAGAAACTCTTCCTCCAGGGCATCATGGCGACGATCAACTCGGGGATCGACACCGAGCGCGCCCAGGAGATCATGATCGAGTACGACATCGAGCTCGAAGTCGTCGAGTCGAAGTCGGCTGAGGAGAAGGTCTCCGCGGCGTTCGAAAGCCGCGAGATGGTGGACGAACGCCCGCGCGGCCCTGTCGTCACCATCCTCGGACACGTGGACCACGGAAAGACCAGCCTGCTCGACCGTATTCGCAAGACGAACGTGGCGGCGGGCGAGGCGGGAGGCATCACGCAGGCAACGAGCGCGTTCCGCGTTCCGGTCCACGTCGGCGACGAAGAGAAGCAGGTCGTCTTCATCGACACGCCGGGCCACGAGGCCTTCACCGAGATGCGCGCCCGCGGCGCGAACGTGACGGACGTGGCGGTGCTGGTAGTCGCGGCGGACGACGGCGTGATGCCTCAGACGGTCGAGTCCATCAACCACGCCAAGGCCGCGGGCGTGCCGATCGTGGTCGCGCTGAACAAGATCGACAAGCCGGAGGCGACGGATTCGAACATCCACCGCATCCTCGGGCAACTGGCCGAGCACGGCCTGAACCCTACGGAGTGGGGCGGCGACACCGAAGTGGTGCGGACGAGCGCGACGACGGGCAAAGGCGTCCAGGACCTGCTCGAGGTCTTGGACTACCAGGCGCAGTTGCTCGAACTCAAGGCCGACTTCGGCGGGCCTGCCCGGGGAACGGTGATCGAGGCTCGGGTGCTCGAAGGCCGCGGCCCGGTTGCGAGCGTGCTGGTGCGCGACGGGGAACTGAAGGTCGGCGACTTCGTGGTGTCCGGGCGTGCGTTCGGCCGCGTGCGCGACATCACGGACGACCGGGGCCGGCGCCTGAAGGACGCGCAGCCTCCGATGCCGGTGCAGATCTCGGGGCTGGACGAACTGCCGGATGCGGGCGACGCGTTCTACTGCGTGTCGTCGCTCAAGCAGGCGCAGGACGCGGCCGAGCAGCGCAAGCAGCGCGACCGCGAGCAGCAACTGGCTCAGCCGAAGGTGACGCTCGACAGCCTGTTCGGGCAGATGGCGGAGAGCGAGGTCAAGGAGATCCTGATCGTCCTGAAGGCGGACGTGCAGGGATCGGTGGACGTGCTGCGCAACGAGATCGAGAAGGTCTCGACGGCCGAGGTGAAGATCCGCGTGCTGCACGCCGCGGTCGGCGGCATCACCGAGAGCGACGTGCTGCTGGCGGACGCCTCGCGTGCGGTCATCATCGGGTTCAACGTCATTCCCTCATCGAAGGCCCGCTCGCTGGCGGACTCGAAGAGCGTCGAGATCCGCACGTATCAGGTGATCTACCACATCACCGAGGACGTGCGCAAGGCCGCCGAGGGCATGCTGGAGCCGGAACTGCGCCAGGACATCCTGGGGCACGCAGAGGTGCGACAGGTCTTCAAAGTCTCGCGCGTCGGGGCGATCGCCGGGTGCTACATCACCGACGGCGTGGTCGAGCGCGACGCGCTCATCCGCGTCACTCGCAACGGCGTGGTGATCGAGAACGACCGCAGGCTCTCGCAACTCAAGCGCTTCAAAGACGACGCCAAGGAAGTCCGCGCGGGCATGGAATGCGGCATGAAGATCGACGGGTACGACGACATCAAGGAGGGCGACGTGCTCGAGTGCTACAAGAACGTGGAGGTCAAGAGGACGCTGTGATGAAAAGTGACAGAGTGGCGAAGTGGCAGAGTGAGAGCGGAGCACCGTGATATTCTGTCCTCCCCCCCCCGCCCCGCTTCCGCCTCACTCCGCCACTTTGCCACTTTGCGGCTTCCCATGGTGATCGGCGTGCTCCAGTTCGAGTTGGTCATCCCCGAGAGCGGGTCGCTCAAGGACAAGCGGCGCGTCATTCGTTCCCTGCGCGACCGCCTGCACCGCGAGCACATGGTCTCGGTCGCGGAGGTCGCGGCCCAGGATTCGCTGAACGTCGCGGTCCTGGCGGCCGCGGTCGTTGCCGCCGACGGGCGGCGTGCGGGCGAGGTGCTGGACCACGTCGCCGAGAAACTCCGTTCGCTGCGCGACGCGGAACTCGCGAGCGTGCGGCGGGACATCCTGCGGGCTGACGACGAGTCGGTCGAGCGTGACGCCGGCGGGGATGAGGACGAGGTGCGCGATGCGCTCGCCGCGGAGATGAGGCGGCATTACGAGGGTGAGACGGGATCAGGCAAGGGGGCGCGGCCATGACGCGACGTGCGGAGCGGGTCGCGTCGGCGGTCCACGCCGCGGTGCAGACCGTGCTGGCGCGAGGCTTGTCCGATCCTCGCGTGCGCGGGCTGATCACGGTGACGGGCGTGACGGTAACGGACGACCTGCGGCAGGCGTTCGTGCGTGTGTCGATCATGCCGGCCGAGCACGAGGAACTGACGATGCACGGGCTGCGCGCGGCGTCGGCGCACGTGCGCCACGCCATCGGCGACGCCCTCGAGCTGCGGCGCACCCCGGACATCGAGTTCCGGCTTGACCGCGCGACGAAGCGCCAGGCCGCGGTGCTTGAGGCGCTGGAGAAGGCTCGGCAAGTGACGCCGCCGAACACGGCCGAAGACGGAGACGAAGCGAACTCGACGGAGGGGGAGGCGTGAGCGCGACGGACCGGACACGGGAACTGCGCTCGCTGCTGTTCAGGCTGCGCAAGCGAGTCAAGCCGCTCGCGGCCAGGCACGCCGGCGCTGCGCCGGAAGGGACCGACGCGGTTGTACACGAACTCGTGTACTCGTTCCTCGTGTGGGAGGCTTCCGTACCGCTGGCGACGGCCGCGCTGAACCGCCTGAGAGCGGCTGTCGTCGATTACAACGAGTTGCGGGTGTGCTATCCGCAGGAACTCGCCGGGCTGATGGGTGAGGGGTATCCGCTGGCGATTGAGCGGGCGACGCGGATGCGGGCCGCATTGACCGAGGTGTACCGGCGCGAGCACGGGACCGCCCTGGCGCGACTCGTTGACCTGCCGAAGCGTGACGCGCGGGTGTACCTCGAGGCGCTGGAGGGCGTGCCGCCGTTCGTCGCCGCGCGGGTGGTCCTGCTCGCACTCGGCGGTCACGCCGTCCCGCTCGATGCCATGCTGCACGGGATGCTCGCGTCGGAGGAGGCTGTCGAGCCGGAAAGCACGGTGGCGGACGCCATGGGCTGGCTGGAGCGAACACTCCGCGCAAAGGAATCGGAGGAGGCGTATCTGCTGCTCGAAGCGTGGCGGAAGCGCAAGGTGCAGAAGGTCGGCCCGGCTGCGGGCGCGAAGCCGAAGCGATCGGGCAAGGCGCAGAACTGATGTCGCGGGAGTGGAACTGAATCATGACCATGCGGCCGCGCCATCCCGAGATTTGCGCCCTGCGGCACGCCGCGCTGCTTTCTGCGGCGATCCTGCTCTGCGCTGCCGGGCTTGCCGCGGGATGTGCATCGAAGGGAAGGCCGAGCGCAACTCAGGCAGCGAGCGACGGGCAGCGCACATCAGGCGCTGCGGAGGCGCGCCTCCGTTCGCTCGCGGCGTCGCAGGAGCGCCAACCGAACCGTCGCGCCGCGTCGCTCGGCCCGCCGCCGGGCATCGACCCGCTCGTGCTCATGCCGATCGATCGCGACAGCGAGGCTTGGAGGCGAGCAAGGCTGAGCCACGAGGACGCCGTGCGCGAGGCGGCCGCGTCCGCGCGCCCGATCGAGAGCGTCGAGCCTTCGGCGAGACGCCAAGACTCGACGGACGCACTGCGGCTGTACGCCTCCGGCCGCCAGCGCCTGCTCGACGGCGACGCGGTCGGCGCGGTGCGCGACCTCGAACGGGCGTCGATCCTCGACCCCGGCTCGGCCGAAGTGTGGCGCACGCTCGGCGCGGCCCAGAGCGCGGCGGGGCAGGCGAGCGGGGCGATGGCGTCGATGCGAAGGGCGGTTGCGCTCGGGCTGGTGGATGCGCAGGCGTTCGCCTCCCTCGGCCGACACGCCCTGCGCCTGGGCGACGATGCCGACGCGGTTGCGATGCTCGCCCGCGCGCTCGCGTCGAACCCGAACGAGTCGGACCCCGCGCTTCGGACAGTCGTGCTGATCGACCTCGCGGACGCGCTGCACGAGCAGGGCTACCTGACCGCGAGCGCGGAGGCGGTGCGCCGGGCCATCGAGCAGCCGGAGCGCATCTCCGGCTCGACGGCGTACCGCGCGGAACTGGGCGCGATCGTGCGCCGGGCGGGTGAACTCTGGCGCCGCGTGGGCGACGACGCCTGCCGACTCGGCGACTTCGACCGTGCGCTGTCGGCCTATCGGCGTGCGGCCGCGTCGCCCGCGCTGGACCCCGGTGCGGTGGCGCCGCGTTGCGTGTACGCCTCGCTGCGGCTGGGCCGATCCGCCGAGGCCGCGCTCGCGATTCTCGACGAAATCCGGCACGAGACGGGGCGGACGGACCCTCGCCTGGTCGGGCTTGTTCGGCACGTGGCTTCGGCTGGCGATGCCGAGGCCCGCCTGCTCGCCGAGGCCGTCGATGAGCAACTGCGTACGCTCGGCGTGGACGCGCCAGCGAGCCTTGCTGCGCGGCTGGTGCGTGCGAAGGCCGCCGCGTTGCCGCCAGCCGAGGCGCGACGCGCACTGCGGGAGCATCTCGCGGCGCGACCGACGGACGCGGATGCGCTGGACGACCTCCTGCGCCTCGCGTCGGCGTCGGGGCTTCGGGCCGCGGCGGAGGAGACGGTCACGCTCGCCGGTCGGCACCCGATTGAAGCGGACGAGTTCGCGGCCGGCCTGCTCACGGTAGCGCCGAGCGCGGGCGCGGCGATCGGAGCCGTGGACGGGCGCGGCGCGGGAGCGCTGGTTCGCGCGTTCCTGTTGATCGGCGCCTCTCGGCCGGACGAAGCCGTGGATGCGGTCTCGGGCGGCACGCCCCGCGGGGTTGTGCCCGAAGGGTGGGCCTTCGCGCAGGTCGCCGCCGCCGCCGCCGCGGGTCGATGGGACGAGGCGGAACGCTCGCTCCGCTCGCTCGAAGCGCCCGAGACTCGCGAGCAGCGGCACGCGCAGGTGCGCTCGCTCCGTGCGATGCAACGCTTCGCGGCCGCCCTGCGCGAGGTGGAGCCGCTGCTCGGTCCCGAGGCGGGCGTGGACATGCTCATCCGCGGGTCGGAGTTGTACCTCGGCTTCGGGCGAGCGGCGGAGGCCGAGGCGCTGCTCGGGCGTGCGCACACGCTCGACCGCTACGACGAGCGTGTGTACGAGGGCCTGCTCTCGCTCTACCAGCAAGGCTCGCCGCTCGAGAACCCGCAGCGGCAGGCGGCGATCGCGCGCGAACTCCGCGAGACCATCCCGTCCAGCCGCCTGCTCCGCTGGCTCGCGGCGCAGGAGTTGGCCCAGCGCGGCCTGCTCGACGAGGCGGAGCGCGCCCTGCTCGACCTTGCCTCCGAGGGGCGCGGCACGGAGCGGGCCGTCGAACTGCTGGTGCAGGTGTGGGACGCGGTCGCGCAGCGCGAGGGGCCGGACGCGCTTGAGGAAGCCGAGGCGTGGGTGCGAGGGCGTGTTGCGGAACGTCCCGGCAACGCGGTGCTGAACGCCGCGTTGGCGCGCGTGCTGCTCGCGCGAGGGAAGGTCGATGAGGGCGTGGCGTACCTGGCGGAGCGGCGTGATCTCTCGCCGAACCTGGCGAGGCTGCACGAGCAGGTGCTGCGTTCGGTGCTCGGCCGCACGGACGAGGCGAACGGTCTTGCGTTGACGCGCCTCTTTGCCGCGCCGCCGACGATCGACAACTCGCTGGAACTCGCGGGCGTGCTGGCGCAGTCGGGGATGTTCGCGGAGGCGGTCGAGCCTGTCGCGCGGGCGATCCCGGCGGGCGTGACGCTCACGGCGCGGCAGAAGTCGTCGCTGATGGCGGTCCTGGCGATGGTCGGCGAGGCAGCGACGACGGGGCGCGACGCCGACGCGGCGCGGGCGGGCCTGGCGATGATGGACAGCGTGCTCTCGCGCGGGATCGACCTGCCGTGGCCCTTCCATCGGGCGCGGTGGGGCATGATGGACGACGTTCCGGGCGTGCCGGAGCACGCCTTCGCCGCGGCGGCGATCGCGCTGGTTGAGGCCGCACCCGACGTGGAGTCCATCCAGGAACTGGTCGGGCCGCCGAGAGACGGCGCGCCGGCGTGGACGCTCGACACCGCGCGGGCGGAACTCGCGTACATGCTGGCGAGCACGCTGTGGAGCACCGGTCGCGAGGAGGCGTCGCTGGTCGTGTACCGGGCCGCGCTGCGCTACAACCCCGAGCACGCGTGGTCCAGCAACGACCTCGGCTACTTCCTCGTCGAGCGCGGCGAGGACATGGCCGAGGCGGAGCGCTTGCTGGAGCAGGCCTACCGGCTTCGCCCGGACGAGGCGAGCATCGTCGATTCGCTCGGGTGGCTCCGCTACCGGCAGGGGCGTTTCGAGGACTGGCAGGACGAGCGGGGCACGCGGCACGAGGGGGCGATCTCGCTGCTGCGCAGGGCGACGCAGCTGCCCTCGGGCGTCGAGAACCAGACGCTGCACGATCACCTCGGTGATGCGCTCTGGGCGGCGGGGCGAAAGCAGGAGGCGATCTCGGCGTGGCAGCGGGCTGACCGCTGGGCGACGGTCGCGCTCACGCGGCTCGTCGGGCAGCCGGACTCGCCGCGCGCGGCTCGCCTGAAGGAACAGCACGCGCGGATCACGGCCAAACTCCGGGCGGCACGCGAGGGTGGAGAGCCGGAGATCGCGCCGCTCTTCGAATCGCCGGGCGGCGGGGGATGACGGCGGACAGCGTGCGTTGAGCCGGCGAGAATGAACGAGCACGAGCCGCCGCGGAGTGGCGGGGTACCCGTGGCGGGATACCAGAAACGAACGCGAGGAGGCGCCCGTGGCCGGACACAGCAAGTGGGCCAACATCAAGCACCGCAAGGAGAAGCAGGACCGCAAGCGCGGGAAGGTGTGGTCCAAGTGCTCGCGGGCGATCATCGCCGCGGCCCGCGCGGGGGGGGGCGACCCGGCGACGAACCTCTCCCTCCGCTACGCCATCGACGAGGCCAAGTACGCCAACATGCCCAAGGACACCATCCAGCGGGCGGTCGAGAAGGGCGCGGGCGGCGGCGGGGGCGAGAACTACGAGACCATCACCTACGAGGGCTACGGCCCGGGCGGCGTCGCCGTCATGGTCGACGCCCTGACCGACAACCGCGCCCGCACCGCGCCGGACCTCCGCCTGATCTTCTCCAAGCACGGCGGGAACCTGGGGACGACCGGCTCGGTCGCGTTCCAGTTCGAGACGCGCGGGCGCGTGGTCGTCGACGCCGCGCTCGCGGATGAGGAGCGGATCATGCAGATCGCGCTCGACGCGGAGGCCGACGACGTGCAGCCGCCGGAGCCGGACGACGACGGGCCGGGGTTCTGGACGCTGCTGGTCGAGCCGACGGGGCTGCTGCGGCTGAAGGACGCGCTGGAGAAGGCGGGCATCGAGCCGGCCGAGGCGGAGATCGCCCGCATCGCGCAGCAGACGGCCGAAGTCCGCGGCGAGGACGCCAAGCGCCTGCTCACGCTCATCGACGCCCTCGAAGACAACGACGACGTGCAGAAGGTGTACACGAACGCGGATGTGGTGGAGTAGGCATCAGGCACCGGGCATCAGGCACCAGGGGGATCAAGGGGTCGAGGGGTCGAGGGGTCGGCATTCGACGATTCCAGATTCCGCATGTGCCCGCTGATCTACACCCGATGCTTCATGCCAAGTGCCTGATCCCTCGATACCTTGGTTCCTTGCTTCTTTCGATGTCCGCCGAGTGCGCGCTCTGGACTTCCTCGATCCCTTGATCCCTTTCCCCTCGTGCCTCGTGCCCGATGCCTGGTGCCTTCCCCGTGGGCCTTTTCCTCCTCCTACTCGTCGGCCTCCTGCTGCTCTGGGCGGCGACGGTCGCGTGGACGGCGTGGCTGCTCACGCACCCGCCGCGCCGGACGGTCGCGTGGGCGATCTCGCGCGGCGTGCCCGCGGACCCGTCGCAGATGCCCGCGCCCCGACGCTTCAGCGAGTGGACCTTCCGCACGCGCGGCCTCGACCTGCCGGTGTGGGACGTGCAAGGCGACGACCCCGGCGGGCCGGTTGTGGTGATGACCTACGGCTGGAGCGACTCGCGCATCGGCGCGCTGCGGCGGCTGGAGGCGGTCGCGCCCGCGGCGTCGCGCATCATCGTCTGGGAGCAGGAAGGCCACGGCGACCCGCACGACGTGCCGGGCCTCTGCCGACTCGGCACACGCGAGCCGGACGACCTGTGCGCGCTGCTGGAGCGGGTCGACGACGGCGGGCGCGGCTGCGTGGGGGTGGTGCTGTTCGGCTGGTCGCTCGGGGCGGGGGCGTCGATCGTCGCGGCGGCTCGTGAGGGGGGGCGCGAGGGCGTGCGTGAGCGCGTCCGGGCCGTCATCGCCGAGGCTCCCTACCGCTTCGCCCCGACGCCCGCCCGCAACGTGCTGCGCCTGCGCGGCATGCCGTGGCGGGCGACGCTGATGCCCGCGATGCGGCTGATCGGGCTTGCTCTGCGCATGTCGCCGGGTAGCCCGCCGGCGGGTACCCCTCCACTCCGTGGCGGCTCCGTCCTCTCCCCCTCCTTCGACCGCGCCGCCCACGCAGCCCGCCTCGCCTGCCCGCTCCTCGTCCTCCACGGCACAGAGGACGAAGTCTGCCCGATCGAAGACGGCCGCGACATCGCCGCCGCGGCCCCAGAAGGGCGGATTGTCGAGATCGAGGGGGGGCGGCACAACTCGCTGTGGACGGACGAGGGGCAGCGGGCGAGGGCGCGGAGGCCGCGGTGAGGGACATGCTCGTCGCGGGCCGCACAGACGAGCCATAGCGGCACGACGGTTCTGCCCCCTGATCCGGTACAATCACTGCATGTACACGGTCGAAACCGAACAGGAAGCGGACGGCCGGCGGGGTGGCTGGGCGCCACCGACCTCCCAAAGCGGAGGTCGGTGGCACGGGGTCGGTGCCACCCCGCCGACTGGCACGCAATGGAGGTGACGAATTGACTTCGGAACCAACCATGCCGATCCGGCCCAATGTGCGACTTAGCCGCAAGGATATTCCTGAGGCGGAGTTACTTGCAGACTTACGCAGAGTAGCACGCCTATTGAGCATGGTTGAGCTATCGTCGCGCGCATATCAAAGCGAAGGTCGATTCTCATGGAGCACTATCGCTGCGCGGTTCGGGTCGTGGAACGCAGCACTGTCGGCCGCAGGTCTTGGTCCCAGCCAGGAGAGAATGGAGACTGATGAAGACTTGTTCGACAACCTCCTCAACGTGTGGACGAAGCTGGGCAGGCAGCCAAGATATCGTGACATGAGAAGGCCCACGTCACGGTGGACCCCGTCCCCGTACTTGACTCGTTTTGGCACATGGAACGAGGCATTGGCTGCGTTTGCTCGATTCGTCAATGCTGACATCGAAGACCAGCAATCCCCAGTGGTGATAGCAGAACCGATGCGTAGCTCGGCACGACGAACGCCACGCACAGCTAATCTCCGATTGAGATGGAAGGTTCTAAAGCGCGACTGTTTCAAATGCAAATGTGGACGGAGTCCAGCCAGTGACCCGTCCGTTGTGCTTCATGTCGATCACATTCTCGCATGGAGCAACGGCGGCGAGACGGTGCTTGCGAACCTTCAGACGCTCTGCGACCGCTGCAATCTGGGAAAGGGGGCAACGTGACAGCGATCGAGTTCGAGAACTGGGCCGTCATCGCGGCGGGGTGGCACCGACCTCTCGGCTTGAGCCGTGCCACCGACCTCCGCTTTGGGAGGTCGGTGCTCCGATCCCCAACGTGACCCGACTCACTTGAACCCCTTCCACGCAGCCCAGACACGCGGATCGCCCGGCGGCGGGTCGCACGGGAACTCGCCGTCGCGCAGCCCCATCCACCAGCGCACGCTCGACCACTCCCAATCCTCGGGTCTCTCCACCAGCCCGCGTTCCACCGGGTTGCGGTGGATGTACCGCACTTCGCGCAGGAACTCGTGCTCGTCGCGCACGTTGCGGTCGAACCCGCCGCCCTTCTGCCAGTATCGAGGACACCCGTCAGCATCGAGAATCCGCGAGAGGATGGGGGCCTCGATCTCCCGCCACCGGGCGATCACCCGCATCGACACCGACAGTTTGAGCGATTTCAGCGCGGGCGCGAGAACGCCCCCCTCGGGCGGGCGGAGGAGCAAGTGGACGTGCTCCGGCATGAGCACCCACGCGAAGATCTCGAGCGAGAACCTGGTCCGAGCGCGGGCCATCGCTTCAAGAACGACACGACAGATCACGGCGCTGCGGAGCAGAGGAAGGCGCCGCCGGCACGAGAAGGTGATGAAACGCACGCCGCCCGGGATGTCCCGCCGACGCATGGGCTTGCGATAGGTCGGCTGCACCGTCACCGGTGAGAAGTCTAGAGCCTATCCCGGAACCCGAGATTCACCACAGAGACACAGAGAGCACAGAGAGAAACTGCTTGTTTTCCCGTCTCTGTGATCTCTGTGCCTCTGTGGTAAAAGCTGTGTTTGGGGGATATGGGATAGGCTCTATCAGAAGTCGTGAGGTGTGGTTGGGTCGAAGAGCGCCGACCTCCCAGAGCGGAGGTCGGTGGTACGGGTCGATGGTACAGGGCCGCTCAGCCGATCGTCCCCCTGCCGCCCATGGAGGGGCGCAGGGGGGGGGGCACCGTCACCGTGCCGTCGGGGTTCTGGTGGATTTCGAGCAGCGGGATGAGCAGGCGCGGGCTGGCGGCGACGGTGTTGTTCAGCGAGTGGCAGAAGGCGGTCTCGCCGCGGCCCGCTGCGCCGCCGGGGCGGGTGCGCATGTTCAGGCGGCGGCACTGGAAGTCGTAGAGGCGGCTGGCGGAGTGCGTCTCGCCGTAGGCCCCCCCCTCGCCGCGGCCGGGCATCCAGCACTCGACGTCCACCATGTCGGCGTTCTTCGGGCCGAGGTCGGCGGTGCAGCAGCGGAGCAGCCGGTAGGGCAGCGCGAGCGACTGCAGCAGTTCCTCGACCGAGCGGATCATCTCCTCGTGCAGGCGGCGCGACTCGGCCTCGTCGGGGCGGCAGATGACGACCTGCTCGACCTTGTCGAACTGGTGGATGCGATAGAGGCCCGCGGTGTCCTTGCCCGCCGCCCCCGCCTCGCGGCGGAAGCAGGTGCTGACGGTGCAGTAGCGCAGGGGCAGGTCGGCCTCGTCGATGATCTCGCCCGCGTGCAGGCCCATGAGCGAGACCTCGCCGGTGCCGGTGAGGAAGAGGTCGTGCCCCCCCCCGCGCGACGACTCGGCGACGTGGTACGCCTGCTCGCGCCCCGCCGGGAAGAAGCCCGTGCCGACCATCGCCTCCTCGCGCACCAGCACCGGCACCGTCAGCGGCGTGAAGCCCCTGGCGGCGATGAAGTCCAGGGCGTAGCGCAGCACGGCGTGGTGCAGCCGCGCCCCGTCGCCCCGCAGCACGTACGAGCGCGAGCCGGCGAGTTTGACGCCCCGCTCGAAGTCCGCCAGGCCCAGCCGCTCGACGATCTCGAGGTGCGTGCGCGGCGCGAAGCCCCGCTGCTCGGCGAAGGGCACGCCCGCGTCGAACCCCGGCGGGTTCCAGCGCCGCATCTCCACGTTGTCGTCGCTGGACTCGCCGCGCGGCACGTCCGGGTCCGGCGGCAGCGGCACCTGCAGCAGCAGCGACTCGATCTCGGGGTCGAGCGCGGCGGCCCGGGCCTCGAGCTCCTGCACGCGGGCCTTCAACTCGGCTGGACGGGCCTTCAACTCGCCCAGCCGGGCCTCCAGTGAAGCACGCTCCGCCCCCTCGGCTTTCTTGATCTGCCCGGCGAGACGCCCGATCTCCGGGCCGGACTCCTTGGCGATGCGGTTCTGCTCGGCGCGGGCGGACTCCATCTCCGTCAGCACGGCCCGCCGCCGGGCGTCGAGGTCCAGCAGGCGGTCGATGTCGGCGTCGATCTTCTTGAGGCGCGCGCCCTCCCGGTAGCGGTCGGGTCGCTCGCGCAGGTCGCGCAGGTCGATCATGGGCGGCAGTGTAGCCCGGAGCGGGCAACCCCCGGCCGCCGAAGCCATTACCATGAGAACGGCGACAGCCCACGGGAGGCAACCAGACACGATGAGCCGGATGCGGATCAGGCCGATGGAAGGGGGCGGGCGGCCCATCCCGCTGGACTTCGAGCCGGTCTCCCTCGGACGCCACCCGGCGAGCACCCTCAAGGTCGAGGACGAGCGGGCCAGCCGAAAGCACTGCGTCATCGAGCCGGCGGCCGAGGGGCAATGGGTCGTCCGCGACCTCGGCTCGCGCAACGGGACGAAACTGAACGGCATCGCGGTGGACGAGGCGGTGCTGACGCCCGGCGACGTGATCCGCATCGGCAAGGTCGAGTTCGTCATCGAGGAAGCCGCCGGCAACGGCGAAGAGGCCTCGGGGACGAAGGCGGGCGACGCCGACGGGGGCGCGGTCGATGGCGGCTGGTCGGCCTGGGTGGTGGAACTGGAGGGCGTGCTGGGCGGGCTGCCGCCCAAGGGCGAGACCGCGCCGGACATCACGCCGATCTTCGCCAACGGCAAGCCGTCCGCCGCGCTCAAGAGCGGCGGCGACGGGCCGCGCTGCCTGCTCCTGCTGCTGCAGATCGCGTCCAAGGCGCGGGCGACGGACATCCACATCGAGCCGAAGCAGGACTCGGCCCAGGTGCGGATGCGCGTGGACGGGCAGATGGTGTGGATCGTGGACCTGCCGCGGCGGACGGGCGACCTCGTCGGCGGCATGATCAAGACGCTCTGCCTGATGAAGACGGCGGCGAGCGACTCTGTGCTGGACGGCCACTTCTCGGCGCGGTTCCCCGACCGGCGGGTTGACTACCGCGTCAGTTTCACGCCGTCCGTGCACGGGCAGAAACTCGTGGTGCGCGTGCTGGACGACCGCGAAATCCCGCACTCGATCTCGGAACTGGGCCTGGTGCCGTGGATGGAAGAGCGGCTGCGGCGCATCTGCGAGGCGGACTCGGGGCTGCTGCTGAGCGTCGGGCCGACCGGCAGCGGCAAGACGACGACGCTCTACAACGTGCTGCGGGGGATCGACCGCGAGAAGCGGAACGTGATCACAATCGAGGACCCGGTCGAGTACCACGTCGACGGGGTGACGCAGATCCCGATCAACGAGCAGCGCGGCAACACGTTCCACTCGCTGCTGCGCTCGGTGCTGCGGCAGGACCCGGACGTGATCCTGCTCGGCGAGATCCGCGACGAAGAGACGGCTCGGACCGGGATGCAGGCCGCGCTGACGGGGCACGTGGTGCTGAGCACGCTGCACGCGAAGGACACGATCTCGGCGGTGTTCCGGCTGCTGGACCTGAAGATCGAGCCGTACCTGGTGGCGAACGCGCTGGACCTGGTGCTGGCGCAGCGCCTCGTGCGGATGCTCTGCGAGCAGTGCAAGCGGGAGGTGCCCGTCGCGCCAGGGCAGGCGACGCGGCTCGGGAAGTACCTCGGCGGGAAGACGAAGACGAACGTGGCCGTCGGGTGCGCGGCCTGCCTGAAGACCGGCTACCGCGGCCGGCGGGCGATCTTCGAGATGCTGGACTTCCGCAACGACGAACTGCGCGACGTTGTGCTGGGCGAGCCGAGCGTGCAGGCGATGCGGAAGATCGCGTCGCAGGGGCTGTTCATCACGCTCCAGCAGGCGGGGTGGAAACTCGCCGCCGAGGGCGTGGCGAGCCTGGACGAGGTGGAGCACATCGCGGGGTGAGGGCCACCCTCGTTGCACGCCAGGTCAGCGCGGCAACGGGTTCACATGATCCTGCCGAGGATCACTCCTATTCCTGCGCTTGATGTCCCACACCGCCGACGCCGGTAGCACGCCCGCAAACGGTGAGTTCTGCCTCAGACGCTGCCCCTCGTCTGTTGCTGCGGTCAAGCGCAAAGCGATCTCCGACGGCGGCAGGTCGAGCATCGCATCCCATTCGTCATAGCACCGCAGCAACCCCGGCGCATCTCGATTGAGAGACTTCCACCTTCTCAGGTTCTCCCTTGCCGTCTCGATCCATTCCGGATGATCCGACAGCCCGGCCGCGACAAGGCGGGCGATCTCGAAACTGACGCGATCCTGACTCGAGTGCTTCACGCTGGGATTCTAAGCCACGCGCAGACTCAACGCAGGGTGGCGGTCACTCCAACCCAAACCTCGCCAGCGGCACGGCGCCGGGCACGGCCGCTCGCTCGACCCGCCCGCGGCGCAGACATCCGATCAGGTCCGCCAGATCGGGCGGCACGGGCGCGGTGAACACCATCGGCTCGCCCGAGACGGGGTGCTCGAAGGCCAGCAGGCCCGCGTGCAGCGCCTGGCGGTCGATCACCGTCCGCCCGGTCTCGTCGGCGAAGGGCCGCCCGCCGTACATGTCGTCGCCCACGATCGGCCAGCCGAGGTGCGAGAGGTGCACACGGATCTGGTGCGTGCGCCCGGTCTTCAGTTCGAGTTCGAGCAGAGAGAAGTGACGGAGTGACGGAGTGGCGGCGTGGCGGAGCCACGACTCCGGGAGTTCGTAGCGTTCATGCACTCGGTAGATGGTCACGCTCGGGCGGCCGAGTTCGTCGTGACGCACCACCTGCTTCTCGCGGTAGCCCTTCTCGCGCGACGGGTGCGGACCGATGGGCAAGTCGATCACGTCCGTCGCCGGCTCGACGCGCCCCTGCACGACCGCGAGGTAGCGCTTGTCCACGGTGCGCCGCTCGAACTGGCGACCGAGCCGCCAGTGGGCCTCGTCGTCCTTGGCGAAGACGATGCATCCCGAGGTGTGGCGGTCGAGCCGGTGGACGACGCCGGGTCGCGCGAACTCCTCGCCCACGCCCGAGAGCGCGCCGCCCGAGACGTTGCGGAAGCGCCACGCGAGGCCGTTGATGAGCGTCCCCGACAGTTCCGAGCGGGCGGGGTGGACGATGACGTCCGGGGACTTGTTGAGGACGATAAGGTGCGCGTCCTCGTACAGCACGTCGAGGGGCATCTCCTCGGGCTGCAAGCCCTTCTCCGGAGGGGGGGGGACGACGACCTCGACGCGGTCGCCCAACCCCAGGCGCGTCGAGGGCTTGGCGGGGCGGTCGTTGACCGTCACGCCGCCGGACTCGATGAGCCGCTGGAGTTGCGTGCGGCTCATGAAGGTGATGCGGCTGGTCAGGTAGACGTCCAGCCGCGCGTTGAGGTCGCGCTGGAGCGTGAAGGTGACGCGGGGGAGGTGCTCCTCCTCGTCCGTTCCCGCCCCCTCTCCCACCGCGGCCCGCTCGCGGGCGCGCTCGACCGCCCGCCGAATCGCGTCCGGGTCCACCTTGCCGCCGGGGAGCAGAAGGTCCTCGCCCAGCGACGCCTGCACGGTGTCGGCGTTGTCGGGTCGGGCGGTCATCGACCGTCGTCGTCGTCGGGGCCGTCGGCCTGCTCGGAGACGCGGCCCTCCGGCTCGCCTTCCGCTTCGGCAGGCTCGTCGGGCGCTTCCGGCGGTGGCGGGCCGGCTTCCTCGGCCTCCAGCATCATCTCGTCGAGCGTCGGCAGTTGCTGCGTCGGCAACTCCGGCAGCGGAGCGAGTTCGTCGGCCCGGTACAGCCGCACAGGAGCGGCGCCCTTCGAGAGCACGTCGAGCCGGTCGCGGGCGATCACGACGTGCTGCGGGTAGCCGCGCTTCTCTGCGAGCATGAGCGCCTGGTCGAGCACGTTGCGTGCGGCGTCCAGATCGCCCACGCACTCCGCCACCGCGGCCAGCCCGTACAGGGCGCCGAGCGTGTGCAGCGTCATCGCGGGATTGCCGACGGTGTCGGCGTGGGCACGGCGGTAGAGCCGCTCGGCCTCGTCGAGGAACCGCGCACGCTCCTCGGGCTTCAGTTCGTCCTCGGGGTCGAGGACGACGCCGCCCGGGCCGAGCTCGGAGCCTGGGCGGAGGCTGCGCCGCACGGCCCGCAGGTACTCGTCGGCGGCGGCGAGGCGTGCCATCGGCCCGATGCCGCGCACGTCGCCGAACGCCTCGGCGATGCCGACCAGCGACTCCGGGCT
>JAHCJE010000028.1 GCA_026128865.1 Phycisphaeraceae bacterium
ATGCACGCCCTGCAACACGGCGCTGACCCGCTCCAGCCCCATGCCGGTGTCCACGTGCCGCGCGGGCAGCGTGATCAGCGAACGACATTGCGCAAGGAACTGCTGTCGATCTGCCGTGCCATACTCGCGCATACGGGTTTGGCGACGGTATTCGCTTGGGTTGGATTCTCCTTCGGGAACGATGATTCTATCGAACTGGCGCATGCGTGCTTCACCATCCGCCAGCCAATCAGCATTGAACTGAATGAAAACCAGGTTCCAGACCTCGATCACGTCCGGGTCGCCCGTGTTCACCAGTCTCGTGGCGTCGCGCCCGCCGATGCGGTCGAAGTGGATCTCCGAGCACGGCCCGCACGGCCCCGTGTCGCCCATCTCCCAGAAGTTGTCCTTGAACGACCCCGGCAGCACCCGCTCCGCCGGCAGGTGCCGCAGCCACAACTCCCGGGCCTCCTCGTCCGCGGGCAGCCCCGTCGCCGGGTCGCCCCCGAAATACGTCGCGTACAGCCGGTCCCCCGGCACGCCGTAGACCTTCGTGAGCAGTTCCCACGCCCACCCGATCGCCTCGGCCTTGAAGTAGTCCCCGAACGACCAGTTCCCCAGCATCTCGAAGAACGTGTGGTGGTAGGTGTCCGTCCCCACGGCATCGAGGTCGTTGTGCTTCCCCCCGGCCCGGATGCACTTCTGCGTGTTCGCCGCACGTTTCAGCCCGTGCAGGGGGCTGCCCGGCGCGGCCGTCCCCAGGAAGAGCGGCTTGAACTGGTTCATCCCCGCGTTCGCGAAGAGCAGCGTCGGATCGTCGTGCGGCACGACCGGGCTGGACGGCACGAGGGTGTGCCCGCGCTCGCGGAAGAACTCGACGAACGTGCTGCGGACCTGGTCGGCGGTCAGTCGGCGCATGCGGGGAACTCCCGAGTCGGGCCGCATTGTAGGGATGCCCGCGGGCGACCCCGATTCTGGGGTACGCTGCACCCGCTCGCCGATCCCACTGGACCACCGCCCGACCGGAAGCAGACATGAGCCGCTACGACCTGTGCATCATCGGCTCCGGCCCCGCGGGCACCCGCGCCGCCATCCAGGCCGCCAAACTCGGCAAGCGCGCCTGCATCGTCGAACGCAAGACCGTCGTGGGCGGGGCTGGTGTGAACACGGGCACGATCCCCTCGAAGGCCCTCCGCGAGGCGATCCTCCGCGCCGGCGGGCGCGTGTCCGCCACCCCGCTCGTGCAGGACTTCCTCGAGGCACGCAACGCCACCTTCCGCGCCATCCAGGCCGCCGCCGACCGGGTCATCGAGGCCGAGATCCGCATCCTCCAGCAACAACTCGCCTCCAACGGCGTCTCCGTCATCACCGGGCACGCCCGCTTCACCGATCCGCACACCGTCGAGGTCGCCGGCCCGACCGGCTCGCAGCGCCTGGCCGCGGACCACTTCCTGATCGCCGTCGGCACCGTCCCGGCCCGCCCGGCGAACATCCCCTTCGACGAAAGCAACGTCGTCACCTCGGACGAACTCGTCCGCCTGCCCTTCCTCCCGCACTCGATGCTCGTGGTCGGCGGCGGTGTCATCGGCGTCGAGTACGCCTCCATGCTCTCCGCCCTGGGCGTGAAGGTCACGCTCATCGAGGGCCGGTCGCGCCTCCTCGACTTCGCCGACGGCGAGATCATCGAGGCCCTCCAGTACCACCTCCGCCAGAACGGCCTCACGCTCCGCCTCGGCGAGAAGGTCGTTTCCGTGCGCACGATCGAGGCGCCTCCCGGCGCACGCTCCGCCGACCGCGTGATGGTGGAGGCCGTGCTCGAGAGCGGCAAGACGCTCCGGGCCGACTGCCTGCTCTACGCCGTCGGCCGCCAGGGCGCGACCGACGACCTCGGCCTCGAGCACGCCGGCCTCAAGCCCGACAACCGCGGGCGGATCGCCGTGGATGAGCACTACCGCACCCCCGTGCCGCACATCTACGCCTGCGGCGACGTGATCGGCTTTCCCGCTCTCGCGTCGACGAGCATGGAGCAGGGCCGCCTCGCCGTCTGCCAGATGTTCGGCGAGCGGTGCGAGGTCGTGAGCGGGCACCTGCCCTACGGCATCTACGCCATCCCCGAAATCTCGATGGTCGGCTGGACCGAGGAGTCCCTCACCGAGCAGGAGATTCCTTACGAAGCAGGCGTCGCCCAGTACCGCGAGATCGCCCGCGGCCAACTCCTGGGCGACGAGATCGGCATGCTCAAGATGCTCATCCACCAGGACTCGCGGGCCGTGCTCGGCGTGCACATCATCGGCACCGGCGCGACCGAACTGGTCCACATCGGCCAGTGCGCCATGGCCTTCAACGCCACCGCGGACTACTTCGTGAACGCCGTCTTCAACTACCCGACACTCGCCGAGTGCTACAAGGTCGCGGCCCACAACGGGATCAACAAACTTCGGGGCGTCTGAGGCCCGGCCCCCTACCCTCAGGCATGGCCAAGCGACCCGCCAGGCAGCCCGCCGCCGAGACGCCCGAGGCCCCGCCGGCCCACGCCCCCCCCCTCGCGTTGCGCGACCTGCTCGGGCAGGCACACGCCGTCGAGTTGCTGCGGGCCGCCATGCGCTCCGGGCGCGTCCACCACGCCTGGGTCTTCCACGGCCCGGAGGGCGTGGGCAAGTTCACGACCGCGCTCGCCTTCGCCGCCGCCGTCCTCGACCCGACCACCAACCCCGAGGACGATCGCACGCCCGACCCGGAGTCGCACGTCCAGCGCCTCCTCGCGTCCGCCGCGCACCCCGACCTGCACGTCGTGAACAAGGAACTGACGCCCTTCAGCCGTGAAGCCTCGGTGCGCGGCCAGAAGCAGCGCACCATCCCCTTCGCCATCGCCGAGGAGTTCCTGGTCGAGCCGGCGACGCGCACGCGCAACCTGCACGAGCCGTCGCTCGTCGCCAAGGTCTTCATCGTGGACGAGGCCCACCTGCTCGGCCGCGACGCCCAGAACCTGCTCCTCAAGACGCTCGAGGAGCCTCCCGAGGGCACGGTCATCATCCTCGTCACGCCCGCGGAAGAGGAACTGCTCCCGACCATCCGCAGCCGCTGCCAGCGCATCCCGTTCCTGCCGCTCGCCGATGCCGACATGCGAGAGTGGCTGCGGCGCGGCGGGGCGGCGATCGACCCGAAGCACGAGGCGTGGGCGCTGCGATACGCAGCCGGCAGCCCGGGCGTGCTGAAGCGAGTCATCGAGGGCAACCTGACGGCGTGGCACGAGGCCCTCGCACCGATGCTCGCCGACGCCGACCGCGGGAGGTTCGACCTGGCGATCGGCGCGACGATGGCGAAACTGGTGGACGAGCGCGCAGCCGCGATGGTCGCGCGCAACTCGCTCGCCAGCAAGGAGGCCGCGAACGTCGCCGCCGCCGCAGACATGCTCCGCCTCGTCGCCGACCATCATCATGCCGCGATGCGAGCCTCGCGGCGCCCCGACGTGCGCGCCCGCGCCGTCGAACTCGTCGCCGAGGCCGAGCGGCAGATCGAACGGAACGTCCCGCTCGCCTTCATCTTCGAGAACCTCGCCGCGCAACTGGTGGACATGGCCTCGCGGGCCGTCGCTACGCGCTGAGGCTGATCGACCGCGCCGCCGCCTCAACGGCCGCTTCGGCTTTGTGCGCGGCCTGCCCCGACCGCTCGGCAGCGAGTTTGGCCAGCAGCATCGCCCACGTCTCGCGCTCGTACTCGAGCAGGCGAATCACCCCGTCCACGCGGGTCATGTCGCGCTCGACGCTCGCCTGCACGAGCTCCTGGTAGAGATACAGATACAGCCCACGCACGCGCTCGGCCAGCGCACGGTCCTGGTCGGACCGAACCGACGTCGCCAGCTCCATGACGATGTCCTGGCACTGACTCAAGCCCGTGAAACTCGCCTCGTAGTCGCGCCGTGCCAGACCCTCGCGCCCCTGCCTGGCGAAGCGGAGCGCGCCGTCCAGCAGCATCATCCGCAGTTCCTCGGGGCGGGCGGTCATCACCCGCGTCCGAAGGTAGGTCGCCGCCGCCGAGGGGTCGCTTGTGGTCATCGCCACGTCTATCGGCTCACCGCGGCGCCGGCTTCAACTCGGCGAGAACGTGGCGACGCGTGCAGGTTCTTGCGCCTCCAGCCGATTGACTCCACCTCCGGATGTTCGGGTCATCAACGCGCCCCCAGCAGCGACGAGATGCCCGCTAGCGCACTCTGCTGCGACTGGAGCGCCGCCAGCGCCCGCTCCATCGCAAGAAACTGCGCCTCAAGTTGCTTTCGGCGTTGCTCCAGACGCACGTCGAACGCCTCGATGCGCTTGCTCTGGAGCTCGATCTGCGTCGCCAGCGTGCGGTCGCGCTGCCGCAGCACGCCGTCCACGGAGTCCACATACTGCTTCGCCAGCTCCTCTACCTGGAAGAGCACGCCGAGTTTCGAGTACTCATCCTTCGTGCTCGTGTTCTTCACCCACACCCCCGGCTCGACCTCGATGAACTCTTCCTTGGCGGCGACCTCGCGGGCGGCAAACACCTCCACAACAGCCGCGAAATCCGACTCCATCGCCTCGCGCAAACGATTGCGGTCGATCGAGAGTTTCCCCCCCTCGCCGGCGCGGACGCCGACTTCCGTGAGCCGCGTGTACCGCCCGGTCACGCCCTTCGCCTCCCCGAGGATCGTCCGCTGCATCGACGCGAGCAGGTTCGCCACCGTCGAGTCTCCGAGCAGCGGACCCCGGACGTTGGTCTCCTGATCGAACTTCGTCTGCGTCTTCACGCGGTCGAGCACCGCGTTGTACGCGCTGATGAAGTCGTCGATCGCTTTCTCCATGCCGGCAGTGTCACGGGAGACCGTGAGCGTCACCGGGTTCGAGTTGGTCGCGTGCAGGTCGATCGTCACCCCCGTGACGACCGTGTCCAGCGTGTTCGTCGAGGACGTGAGCAGCACCGCTTTCGCCGGATCGCTGGACCCGAAGAACACACGCGCGTCCTCGCCCGCGTTGAGCGTCTCCAGCCCCAGCGACAGCCCGCCGTCGTCGAGGATGAACCGCCCCGCCCGTCCCGACGCCGCCGACACCAGGCTGACGCGGAAAGGGCTGGACCCCGAGCCGTCGTTGATGATCGTGGCACGGACGCCCACGCCCGCCTCGTTGATCTTCTTGACGACGACATCCAGCGTGTCCGCAGGGTCGAACTCGACGGTCGTCTCGTACGAGCCGCTGATGAAGTTGTCGTTACCAGTGCCGGACGCCGTTCCCACGATGCGGAGCGATCGGGCGACGGGGCCTGTCAGGTCTTCGATCTTGATCGCAGATCCGCCCTCCGGCTCGCCGTCCTTCTCGCGGACGAGCAGGCCGTCGCCGTTCGTGTTGATCGAAGCCACAAGGTTGAGGCCGAGCGCACCAGCCTGGGCGTTCATCTCCTGGATCAGGTCCGCGAGCGTCTTCGTGTCCGTGCCGATGTCGATGACCGCGGTCTTGCCGCTGCCGTCGGTGAGCCGGAAAGTGCCCGTGCCGATGCCGCGACCGCCGTTCAGGTCGGTGACCCGCGTTGAGAGAGTCACGTAGCGGTGCTGGAGGTTCGCGCCTTGCACGCTGGACTTGGCGACACCACCGACGTCGGTGGCGATGCCGAGCGATTCGGCGGTCTCACCCGTGATGATCAGGTTCGACACCCCGCCCGTCGTGTCGGTGATGAGCAGACCGTTGCCCGCGCCGTTGAGTGCCGCGACGATCCGCCCGCCGTTGCCCGCGGCATCGTTGATCGCGGACATGATCGCCCGAATCGTCTCCGCTCCGGACAGGTCGGCCGAAAACGACGTGCCGTCACGCGACGTGAAAGAGATCAGCCCGTCACCCGCGATGCCCGCCCCGCCGTTCAGGTTCGAAACGAGTGTCGTATTGAGGCCCGCCAGCACGCGCTTGCCCGTCAGCGTTCCCGTCCCCGAGCCGAGGATGCCGAGGTCGCGTGCTGTGCTGGACGTGCCGCTCTTCTCCACGACCTGCACGGTCCGGGCCTGCGCATCCGTGAGCACGATCCGCCCGCCGCTCAGCGACGCCGAGACGTCCGAACTCAGGCCGGCTTCCGACAGCGCCGCGTTGATCCTCTCGATCACGCCGCCCAGCGTCGAGACCGGTCCCTGCATCAGGTTGAGTTCGGTGTCGTACTTCGATCCGACATTCACGTTCACGGACAGATTCGCCCCGCCAGGGTCGATCTTGATCGTGAAGTCGTAGCGCGTGGCGCTGATGTCAGTACCGACAAGCACGCCGTTGCCGTCGTTGAGTGAAGCAAGCGCGGTCCCGCTCCCCGCGTAGTAGACCTCCGCGCCGTTGAGC
Source organism: Phycisphaeraceae bacterium (assembly GCA_026128865.1). Classification (GTDB taxonomy): domain Bacteria; phylum Planctomycetota; class Phycisphaerae; order Phycisphaerales; family UBA1924; genus CAADGN01. The sequence goes on from JAHCJE010000028.1 coordinate 6,309, forward strand.
GTGCCGGAAGATGACGATCCCTTGATGCCCAGCGACTCCGCCGTTGTGAACCCGGCCGCGCTCGACACCGAAAAGTCCGTCGTGCTCGTCAGCACGAACCGCCCGCCACTCACGCTCGCGGTCACATCCACTTCGGCAGCAGCGTTGATGGCGTCGATCACGTCGTTCACCGTGACCGCCTTCGAAAGGTCGATCGTCGCGCTCGAAGACCCCTGCGCGATGACAATCTTCCCCCGCTTCACGCCCTCGCCCGCGTTGAAGTCCGCCAGCGAAACGTCGCGGTCGAGCCTCGCATCGGCCGATTCGAACGTGAACGCCGTCGCTCCGACGGACGAGACGTCCCGATCCGCGAACCCCCGCGACAGCAACTGCTGGCTGGACACCAGCCGATCGACAACGAAGCTGTACGAGCCGGGCGACGCGCCGAGGCCCGCCCTCGCCGTCAAAACGTTCGCGTTGCTGCTCGAAGCAGCCATTGCCGAGAACGTCCGGTTCGTCCGGAAGCCAGACGCCGCCGAACGCAACGCCGACATCCGCGCGTTGACGTCCATGTACGCCGTCTGCTGCAACTGCAGCTGGGCCATGCGCCGTTGGGCCAACGCACGCGGCCTCGCTTCCAGAGACAGCAACTGCTGGATCAGCGTCCCGGTGTCGATCCCACTGAACAACCCGATGCCGGTCGTGATCCCACCCATTCCGAACGCTCCCCGATCAAAACCCCGTCTCCATGCCGTCCGTCCGCTCATCCGGCCGCAAAGCCCGGGCCACGGCGTCAATCAACTACCCACCCTCTCATCGGCTCACCCCCGGCGGTCGCTTGCCCCAGACTGTCGCCCGGACAAGCATCCCTCACGCTTCCCAAAACCAGTGCTCTCTATCTGTCGATTGGAAGAGAAGAGCAATCTCAGAGCCGGCACGGGGTATCAGCCGGTGCAATACCGCCACAGAACATGACCGCGCCAGACCCAGTTATGTCCCCAACCCTCATCAGAACCGTCGGTCTGCTCGGTGCCTTCACCTGCCTGATCGGGGTCGTCGGCGCAATCCTTGCGCTTCTCTCTTCCCCACCCGTATGGTTCGCCGTCGGGTTCCAGACCATCATCGCCCTCACGGGCCTCCTCACCGCGCTCATGGCACGATCTCGGACCACGCCCGCTCCCTCGCTCGCGCTCGTCTGCTTCGCGGGCGCGGTCTTCACCAGCGCGACGCTCGGCCGATTCAGCGCAGTCCTCGCGGCAGCAGGCGAGCCGATTGGAACGACCGACGCACTCCTGCGCCTCCTCCGCGATCCCTGGTTCCTCGCGCAGAACGCTCTCGCGGGCCTGCTGGGCGCCATCGCGATCTTCACCGCGCTCGGACGCGACCCCCGCACTTGGCGCAAACTCTCGCTCGGGCTCGTCTGCGCGGTGCCCGTCGTTGCCGCCGCAGGTTGGGTCATCGCCTTCAACGGCGACGAGGTCATCCTCGCACCAGTGGACTCCGCGCTCGGCATCGTGCGCGTCGTTGTCGTGTGCCTTGCCTGCATCGCTGCGGCCATCCTCCTCAGCATCAGCGCGCACCTCGTGATTGGGGCCTTCTCGCCGACCCCCGAGGCCCCGGCGAAACCCGACCCCCGGCCGACCCAATAATCACCCATGCCCGGCTCGTTCTGGCTCGGACTCTTCGCGCTCCTCGCCGCCTTCGCCGCGGGGGCCGCGCTCGTGTGGTGGCTCAGCCGCCGATTCCTGCCCCGCGCCGCTCGCACGACCGTCGAATCGCACACGATCGCCGAGCGCGTCGCCTCCGTCGGCAAACTCGTCGGCCTCGAAGTGCGCGCCAAGGAGATCGCGACCGCGACGCACGGCCTGCCCTGGCTGCCCCCGCTCCTCCTCAGCCGCGCCCGGCTCGCAATGATCTTCCACTTCGAGAAGCAGTATTCGATCAACCTCGCCGAGATACGCCCGAAGGACGTCCGCGAGACAGCGCCAGGCCGATACCGCCTGCGCCTCCCGCCCGCGCACGGCGAACTACGCCTGACCGACGTCACGCCCTACGACGTACAAGACGGCAAACTGCTGCAACTCATCGACGTCCTGCCGATGACCGCAGAGCGCCAGAAGGAACTCATGGAGCGCGCCAAGGACGAGGCCGCACGCCTCTTCGCAGAGAACGAGCACAAGTACGCCGCCGAGGCCCGCGCCAGCATCGAGCGACAACTCCGCTCGCTGCTCGCCCTCTTCGACGCCGAAGTCGAACTCGTCTGGCCGGAACACTGGCGCGAAGACACGGCTGTCGCCGTCGTCGAGTCCGCTTCGGCACGCTGAGGTCATCGAGCAGGAAAGCCGCCGGCACACCGTCGCCGTCGAGACCGACCACGCTGCCTCGGCAAACGATCATGCCGGACTCAAGCCCCCTCAGCCCGCATCGACTCGGTACCATCCCGACATGACGAGGTGCGCGAGCGAGCGTGAGACGGGGCTTGGGCTGGGCTGGACCGCCCCGGACCCGCTCCCTGTGCGGGTCGAGACGCCGCGGCTCGTCCTGCGGGTGTACGAACTGGATGATGCCCCGGCGCTCTTCGAAGCGGTCTCGTCCGGCCGCGACGCCCTCCTGCCGTGGATGGTCTGGGCACGCGATACCCACCGCGACCTCGCCGAGACGACGCACTTCATCACCTCAAAGATCATGCACCTGCGCGAGCCCGACAAGTTGGACAACGTCGTGCTCGGCATCTTCGAGCGCGAGTCCGGCCGGCTCGCCGGCGGCACCGGCGTCCACGGCATCAGCCGCGACACGGCCTCCGCCGAGGCAGGCTACTGGGTCCGCGGCGACGCGCGCGGCCGGGGCTATGCGACCGAGGCCGCACGCCACGTCGTCTCCTGGGCGCTGCGCCCGCAGGCCGACGGCGGCATGGGCTTCCGGCGCGTCCGCATCTACTGCTCGGCCGCCAACGCCCCCTCGCGCCGCGTTATCGAAAAACTCGGCGTGCGGCAGGAGGTGCACCAGCGCGAGGACTTCTTCATCCCCGGGGTCGGCGTCACCGACCGCCTGGGCTGGGGCGTGATGGCGGAGGAGTGGGACTGCCACGAACACAGGTCGAGGGTCTAGATCGTGGACGCCGGCATCCAGCGCCGACGGTACGGAGCGAGTCTATCCGACTTGTCGGCACCGAAGGGATCTGTTAGCATGGCCGGGAGTTGACCGCTGGGTCCAGCACGGCACATCGGTACCCTTGGCGCTCCCGGCCCCGGTCGCTCCGGAAGGACCCATGACTCTGCTCGACGAAGCCGCAGCACGAACGACCAGCGAGAGCGCCTTTCTCGACAGGCTGCTCGGAGGCGGCAACCCCGACGAGGTCATCCCGAAGCTCGCCCGCGATTCGAAAGCCATTCGCGAGATCGAGTCGGTTGTGCGCGGCCTCCCGACAAAGCACGACCTCATCCGTGGCGATGCTCGCTCGGCATCTCTGCTTGCCGATGACACCGTCCATCTGGTCGTGACCTCGCCGCCGTACTGGACGCTCAAGCGATACAACGACCATCCCAGCCAGATGGGGCATGTTGCTGACTACGAAGAGTTCATGGCCGGCCTCGACGAAGTGTGGCGGAACTGCTACCGGGCGCTCGTGCCGGGTGGGCGCCTTGTTGTCAACGTCGGCGACGTCTGCCTGTCGAGGCGAAGGAACAACGGACGGCACACCGTCGTGCCGCTTCACGCCACGATCCAGGAGCGGTGCAAGGCGATCGGATTCGACAACCTCGCCCCGATCATCTGGCACAAAATCGCCAACGCCAACTACGAGGTGCAGGGCGGCGGCGGTTTTCTCGGCAAGCCCTACGAACCGAACGCGGTCATCAAGAACGACATCGAGTTCGTGCTGATGCAACGCAAGCCCGGCGGCTACCGCAGCCCGAGCGTCCGGAATCGCCTGCTCAGCGTCATCGGCGAGGAGAACCATCGGGCATGGTTCCGGCAGATCTGGTCGGACCTCCGGGGCACCTCCCACCCTCGGCATCCCGCGCCGTACCCCGTCGAGTTCGCCGAGCGCCTGGTGCGGATGTTCTCGTTCGTCGGCGATACCGTGCTCGACCCGTTCATGGGCACGGGAACCACGAACATGGCCTGCGCCCGCTGGGGCAGAAACAGCATCGGCATCGAACTCGACACCGCATACTTCGAACTGGCGCGCAAGCGCGTTGCTTCGCACGGCGCAGACCTGTACCTCGCGTGCAACTGATGTCGGCTATGCCGTGGAATCAGCCGCCATCCTAGGCCTCACGCGTAGTGCGCAAACGCCTTGTTGGCCTCGGCCATGCGGTGCGTCTGGTCGCGGGTCGTCATGGCCTTCCCCTCGCCGCGGGCAGCCATGTACAACTCCTCCGCCAGTTTCCGCCCCATCGGCCTGCCCTTCTCGCCCCGCGCCGCCTGGATGATCCACCGGAACGCCAGCGACTGCTGGCGCCGCCGGTTCACCTGCATCGGCACCTGGTAGTTCGCGCCGCCGATCCGCTTCGAGCGGACCTCGACGTAGGGCTTCACGTTGTCGATCGCGCGCCGGAAGACCTCGATCGACGTCTTCGGGGCGTCCGGATTCGCTTCCTTGTCGAGCCGTCCCTGGATCAGGTCCAGCGCGTCGTACACCACGCGCTGCGCCACGCTCTTCTTGCCGTCCTCCATCACGCAGTTGATGAACTTCGACAGCACCACGTCCCCGTGCCTGGGGTCGGGGCGCAACTGATCGTCGGACTTGGTGATTCGACCGGCCATCGTGGTTCCTTTCGGCTCATCCGCCGCCGCGTGGGCGGCCGTGTGTTCACCGGCTCGCCCCGGCCTGGGGCGGGCCGATTACTTGCCGGGACGCCCGCGCGGGCGCCCCATGTCGCGGCTACTTCTTGCCGCGCTTGGCTCCGTACTTCGAGCGGCCCTTCTTGCGGTCCGACACGCCCAGGCAGTCCAGCGCGCCGCGGACGATGTGGTACCGCACGCCCGGGAGGTCGCGGACGCGGCCGCCGCGCACCAGCACGATCGAGTGTTCCTGGAGGTTGTGCCCCTCGCCGCCGATGTACGCCGTGACTTCCTTGCCGTTGCTCAGTTTCACGCGGGCGATCTTCCGCAGCGCGGAGTTGGGCTTCTTGGGCGTCGTGGTCTTGACCGTCAGGCACACGCCGCGACGCTGCGGGCACTCGTCCAGGTCGCGGACCTTGGACTTCGCCTTCGGCGTGCGGCGGGGCTTGCGGATCAACTGGTTGATCGTCGGCATGGAAACTCCCTGGCGGCTCCCTCGTGGGCGGGAAGTCTAGCCCCCACCCTCGCCCCGGCAAGCCCCGCGACGGCCTCTCCCGCCCCGGCCCGCCATAGCCTCCCCCATGCCCGACCCCGCTGACCCCGCTGCCCTCACCGTCGCCGACTTCCAGGCCCTCATCCGGGACCGCTACCTGGCCACCGACGCCGCCCGGGGCACGCCCGCGACCTTCATGTGGTTCATCGAGGAGGTCGGGGAACTGGCCACCGCCCTCCAGCAGAACGCGCCCGGCCGCGACCCGACCCCCGAACAGCGGGCCAACCTCGACGAGGAGTTCGCCGACGTGCTGGCCTGGCTGATGACCCTCGCCAACGTGAGCGGCGTGGACATGGCCGCGGCCCTGTCAAAGTACACGGACCCCGGCCGGGTCGATGGCGTCAAGGGATAACCGGCGCACTCCGCCCAACCGCGACGCCCGAGGCCGGCCCGCGATGCCCGATCGGCCGGTACACCTCGATGATGAGCGTGTCGTCCGCAGCGGGCCCCGAGCGGTGGTGCATCACTCGCGACCGGATCACGCCCGGCCACGAACCGTTCCCCACGTCCGACGCCGATGCCAGCAGCCGGCGCAGGCCCTCGATGCGGAGCATCGCGCCCCGTGAATCGCGGGCCTCGATCGCGCCGTCGGTGTACGCGACGACCGAATCGCCCGCCCCGAAGGGAACAGACCGGGGAGCGGGGTCGAAGTCCGCTCCGGCGCACGCGCCGAGCACGAACGAGGTGCTCTCCAGTTCCTCCAGCGTGCCGTCCACGCCGCGCACGAACGCCGGCGGGTGCCCGCCCGAGGCGTACTCGAGCCTGTCGGTGCGCGGGTCGATGCGGAAGCAGAGTGCCGTCGCGTAGATCGAGTGCGTCGCCAGCGTGAGGTGGACGTAGCGGTTCAGCAGCCGCAGCACCTCGCCCGGCCCGATGTCCGGGTTCTCGGCGAAGACCCGCTCGAGTTCGCCGTGCAGGCGGTTCACGGTCAGCGCGGCCGGGATGCCGTGCCCGGTCACGTCCAGCAGCACGACACTGAGCGGGCCGTCGGCGTGGCGGTGCGCGAACAGGAAGTCCCCCCCGATCGCCCGCATCGGCTCGTACTCGTAACTCAGCCTCACCGGCCCGTCCGCGATCGACGTTGGAAACAGCGACTCGTGGATCCGCCGCGCATCCACCAGTTCCCGCCGCATCTCGCCGTACTTGCTCTGCAGGAAACGGAGTTTGAACAACTCCATCCGGCGCGAATGACGCAGCCAGCAGATCGCGAAGCCCGGCGCGACCAGCAGCGGCGAGAGCAAGATGCCGATGCTCGCGCCGATGATCTTCTCCCCGCTGGATGACCAGACGGGAGTCTCCCAGAGCAATCGAACACCCGCGCTCGCCACCAGCACGAGCAATGCCGGGCGGAGCGCCTGCTTCGGGCTCCACGGCAGCAGGGCGCACGCCAGGAAATGCGTCAGCGTGAACGCCAGCAGCCCCCCCGAGGCGGGCAGGTCCAGTGCCCGCATCAGCACGTTCATCAGCCCGTCGATCGCAACGATCCCGATGCTCAGCCGGACGAGCACGTCGCCCACCGGCCTGCGGCTCCTCGCGTACCAGAACGCCGCGACGTACATGGCTACCCAGATGAGCGCAAGGAACCACCACGGCCAGCCGCGCGGCAGGGGCACCTGCGAGGACCTCGCCCACACCAGCGCGCCCGTCCGCACCAGCAGGCCCAGCAGCAGAAGGCCGCCGATCACACCCGTGAACCACAGGAACCGTCGGAGCAGCAGCCGCTCCGTCTCCACGCGGAACTCGTGGTGGAAGTCGGTCGTGTAGGCCGCGCTGGACGAGTGAGCCATCAGCCCGCTCCCCCGCTTTCGCTCCGATTCGCGCCAGGCACCCACAGAACGTCGCCGGCCGTGCGGGCATTCGCCACTCGGCCAAGCACGAAGAGCAGGTCGCTCAGGCGGTTGAGATACCGCACAACCTCCCCGCTCGTCGCCCGCGGGTCGTTCGATCGCAGAGCCACAGCGCACCGCTCCGCACGACGCACTACGGTGCGGGCCAGGTGCAGCGCGGCCGCCAGCGGCGAGCCGCCCGGCAGCACGAAACTCGTCAGCGCGGGAAGGCCCGCGTTGTGCTCATCGATCGCCCGTTCGAGCCGCTCGGTCTGCGCGGGCGTAATCCGCAGCGACCGCCCCTCGCCCGGCACGACCGGCGTCGCAAGGTCCGCACCCGCGTCGAACAGGTCGTGCTGCAACGACCGCAGCAGCGCCGCGATGTCGCCCGCGCCCGCCCCATCCGCCGCGACAACCGCCAGGCCGACGCAGGCGTTCGCTTCGTCCACCGTGCCGTAGGCCTCGACCCGCGGGTCCGTCTTCGAGACGCGCACGCCACCCACCAGGCCCGTCGTCCCGTCGTCGCCCGTCTTCGTGTATACCTTACTGATCCTGACCATCGACCCTCGCACGACGACGGAGCGACACGAAACCATGCCCCCGGCCAGTGTATCCGGCACGGACGCCCCCGCCTTGCAGCGAGGCCTGCTCAAGCGGTGGTCGCTCCGATCACAGGCACGCCTCGATCCCGCAGCCAGGATGCCGCTCGTCCAACGCGTCCTCGCCGCCCGCGACCTCACAAACAATGCCGAACGCTTCCTGCACCCCTCCCTGACGCACCTTCACCCGCCCTCGGCCGTTCCGGGCGTCGACCGGGCCGCGGAGCGAATGCTCGCCGCGATGAGGGCACGCGAGCCGATCGCCATCTACGGCGACTACGACGTGGACGGCGTCGCGGCCACCACCATCCTCTACCGCACCATCCGCGCCCTCGAGCCCGACGCGCCCGTGCGCACCTACGTCCCCCACCGCATCGACGAGGGCTACGGCCTCAACGACGACGCCATCCGCCAACTCGCCGCCGAGGGCGTGCGCGTCATCGTCACGGTGGACTGCGGCATCACGGCTGTCGGGCCTGCCGGTGTCGCCCGGTCGCTCGGCCTCGACCTCATCATCACCGACCACCACAACCTGGGCGACGAACTCCCCGGGGCGTACGCGCTCGTCCACCCGCGCCTGCCCGGCAGCGCGTACCCCTTCGGCGACCTCTGCGGCGCGGGCGTCGCGTACAAACTCGCCTGGCGGCTGATGACGATGCACGCCGGCAGCGACCGCCTGCCCCAGCCGCTGCGCAACCTGCTTCTTGACCTCCTGCCTGTCGGCGCGCTCGCCGCCATCGCGGACGTCGTGCCGTTGCTCGGCGAGAACCGCGTCATCACGCACGCGGGCCTGCGCCGCATCCGCTCGACGCCGTTCGTCGGGCTGCGGGCGTTGATCGAGGCCTCCGGGTTCGCCGACGAGAAGGTGGACTCGGAGCGCGTCGCGTTCTCGCTGGCGCCGCGCCTGAACGCCTGCGGCCGCATGGGCCACGCCCGCGAGGCCGTCGAACTGCTCACGACGGACGACGCCGCCGCCGCCCGGCAGATAGCCGACCAGTTGACGAAACAGAACAAGGATCGGCAGGAGATCGAGCGCGGCATCACCGCCCAGGCCGAGGAACTCGCCCACGCCCGGGGCATGACCGGCCCTGACACGCGGGCCATCGTCCTCGCGCACCCGGACTGGCACACCGGCGTCGTCGGCATCGTCTGCTCTCGCCTCGTCGAGCGCTTCGCCCGCCCCACCATCCTCATGCGCTCCGAGGGCGGTATCTGCCACGGCTCCGGCAGGTCCGTGCACGGCTTCAGCCTGCACGGCGCGCTGCGGGCGTGCGAGACCCACCTCGAACACTTCGGCGGGCACGACATGGCGGCGGGCCTGCACGTGCGCGAGTCGTCCCTCGACGCCTTCACGACCGCTTTCATTGAGCACGCCAACCAGCGCATCCGCCCCGACGACCTCGTGCACGACCTGGAGTATGACTGCGACGCAGCCGTCGAAGAGTTGCAGGCGAGCGCGGTGCGCGAACTCGAACGCCTCGCCCCCTTCGGGCAGGACAACCCTCGCGTCGCCCTCCGCCTGCCGAACGTCCGCATCGGCGAAGAGCCGCGCCGCATCGGCGAACGTGGCAAACACATGTCTGTCTTGGTGCGTGGAACCGGGGCAAAGGCCCTGCGGCTGGTCGCCTGGAACTGGGGCGACAAGGCCGATCGCCTGCGCCCGGGAATGACCATCGACGCCGTCGTACGCCCGAAACTCAACACATGGAACGGCACGACGAGTGTCGAGGCGGAACTGCTCGACGTGTGCGAAAAAGGGGGCGGGGCCTGATAAGCCCCGCCCCGCAAACACACACACTCCCCGTTACCCGCCAGGGAGTATCACGGCTGGTTCGGCACGCCCGCCACCGTCGCACCACCCACCGAGTCCAGCAGCGCCCGCAGGCTGGCGTTCGCAGGATCCGCGTGCAGGGCCAGCGTGAACGACTCTCGCGCCGCCTCGTTGCGCCCCATGTCACGCAGCACAAGCCCGCGCAGCGTGTGGATCTTCGCCGAGGCAGGGTCGCGGGCCGACGCACGCCCGAGCCATTCCAGCGCAGCCGCGTTCTCGTTCTGCCGGCGGTGCCACAGCGCCCTCAGCAGGTAGCCGTCAGGCCGCTCCGGGGCGAGCGCGATCACGCGCGTCGCCGATGTCCGCAGGCGATGCTGGTCCTTCAGGAGGTACGAGATCTCACCCAGCCCGATCCAGGCCTCGATGTCACCCGCCCCCTCGTCCCCATCGGTCAACGACACGTAGATCGTGCGCGCCTCGACCGGCCGCGCCAGTTCCGTAAGGCACCGCGCACGCGAGTGCAGCAGGTCGCGCCGCCCCGCACGGTCAGCGTTCTTCAGCAGCCGGGCAAGATTGCCCTCCGCCGCGCGGTAGTCCCGCACGGCCACCTGCGCACGCACGAGATCCTCGAGGATCGCCAGGTCGTCCGGCGCGAGCAGCCGCGCCTGGTTGAACAGGTCCACAGCCTCCGTGTTCCGGCCCGCCATCAGCGCGATGTGTCCAAGCGTCTGCTTCACCCCGGCCGCGTGCTCGTAACGCCCCCCGCCCTCGCGCAGGAGCGTCTCGGCCTCCGCAGGCCGGCCCATGTCGATCAGCGTCTCCGCCGCCGCCACCGCGTACTGCGGCGCAGTCGGGTCGATCTCCATCGCACGCCGATAGTGACCCAGCGCGAGCTCCTGCTCCTGCAATCGCTCGAAGAGCACGCCAAGGTAAAACTGCGCCTCGACGTTCGTCGCGTCAAGCGTCTCTGCCCTCCGAAGTGCCTGCACGGCATGATCCAGCGCGCCCATCTCGTTGAGGATGCGACCGCGAAGCACGTGGCTCCGCGCCACCTGGTCGTTGATCGCGATCGACGTGTCGATGCGCTTCAGAGCCTTGTCAAGGTCACCGGCAAGAAACGCCTGCCGCGCCATGTCGTGCTCCGTCGCGCTCTTCATGATGCTGAGCTTCTCTCGCGCCGCCGAGAGGTGCTCCCGGGTGTACTTCCCGTGACCCCCCCCGCCGCACCCGGCCGCGAAGCCGGCGAGGCAGAGGCAGGCGGTCAGTCCGAGGCGCAGCGTGTTCTGTGCGTTCATCGCGGTTCTCCCTTTCGTCCCTCTCCTCCGAACGGTCGTCGTATCGACTTCGCGGACACCCGAGAGGCGGCCCGCACGCGGCGGGCCGTCTCCCGGGGTTGGTGGGTCACTTGTCCTCCGCCGCCGTCGGCTCCGTGGGCACGGTCGAGTAGGTCGGCGTGCTCTCCGACGCCACCCCGAAGATGCGCGCCAGCCCGCGGAATCCGTGCATCATCGTCGCCCAGCCGAGAATCCGGCGATCCTCCTCGCTCAACTCGTCGATCCACGAGGTCGAGGCGCTCCCCGCAACGAAGCCCGTGTCCTCGCTCGGCGTTGCAGCGCCGTTCTCCTCGACAAACTGCACGCCGTTGTCGTCCCACTCCTCCAGCGGGGCATTGGCTCCCTCGAATGCGAGGCCGTCATCCGTGTCGTTGAACCACGGCTCCGACGTGACCTCGAAGGTCGAAACGTCGGTGTCGGCGTACGGCGCATCGTCCGAGTCACTCACCGCGAGCGCCTCGTTGCTTCCTTCGTGACCCCAGACGTCGCCCGAGTCCCACGCCTGGCCGCTCGCGGCAGCGATATCGATCCCGTCGCTCGAAGCCGCACGGGACGTGCCCGCGAACGGCTGGCTCGACTGAGCGCCGTTCCCCGCGCTGAACACCTCGTTCGCCGGCGCCGGCGGATCGATCAGCGCGCGACGCACGTCGCTGTGCAGAAGCTCGTCGATCTCGCTGTGCAGGATGTTGTGCAGCAGGTCGCGGTTCGGCCAGACCGTCCGCTCGTTCATCAGCTTCTCGCGCATCTCGATCGCGTCCGGCTGGTTCGGGAAGAGCTCCAGCGAGCGACGCACACGGTGCAGCGCCTCCTCCGTCTTCCCCTCGGACGCCAGCCGATCCGCGTCCACGAGAAGCTTGCTCGCCTGCTTCTCACGCGACCACGGCAGCAGGCCCTCGCGGGCGCCGGCACGAGCCCGACGCGCTACCTCCAGACCCTCCGAGCCGGCCTTGATAAGCACGTCGTCGCTCACGATCGAAGGCGTGATCATGAAGATGATCTCGTTGCGCTGAGTCTCGTCCTCGTGCCCACGGAACGCCGCCCCGATGATCGGGATATCGCCCAGGAACGGCACCTGTCGCCGCGACGTCGTGGTGGACTCGCGGAACAGGCCGCCCAGCACGATCGTGTGCCCGTCGGGCACGATGACGTTCGTCACCAGTTCGTTCGTGATCTCGTCCGGGATCGTCACCTGGGAGCCGCTCGTGTCGGTCGCGTTGCGGATCACCGCCTCGGAGACCTGCGGCTTGAGTTCCATGCGGATCATGCCCTCGTTGGTCACGAAGGGCCGGAAGTACAACTGCGTGCCCGTATCGAGGAACTGCACGGTCTGCGTCGTGCTGGTCTCGCTCGTCGTCGTGCTCAGGTAGCCGACCTTGCGACCGACGAGCACGCGGGCCGGCATCCGGTTCAGCGTCAGAATCTTCGGGTTCGAGATGATCGTGGTGTCGCCCACCTCGTCGAGCATCCGAAGGAAGACCGCCACGTCGTTGTAGACGATGCCCGCCTTGAACGTCGCCGGGCCGGATGAGTTGCCCGCGGTCGAGACCAGCGCGCCCCCCCGCCCGTCATCGCCTGGGATGCCGACCGTCTGCGACGAACCGCCGGAGATGCGCGAACCGGTGCCGCCGATCAGCCCGTCCACCGAGCCGAGCGGGCCGCCCAGGTTCACGAAATCGCCCATGCTCAGGTCCGCGATGATCGAGAAGTCCACCCCGAACGCGTTCGCCTCGTTCAACTGCGTCTGCACGATCGTCGCCTCGACGAGCACCTGCGCCGGCCGCGTGTCCAGTTCTCGCAGCAGGCCCTCGATCTCCTCGACTCGGTCGGCATAGTCGAAGATGATGAGCGTCGCGCCGTGCACGTAGTCGTCCGCGCCGGCCGGAGCATCGCCGGGAAGGTTGAAACGCTCTGTGCGGTTGTTGGTCTTGATGTACGAGCCTTCGCTCAGCAGCGGCGACACGAACTCCGCCGCGTCCACCGCGTTCAGGTAGTTGAGAGTCACACGCTTGTGGATGCGGCGCCGCGACGCCTGCTCGATCTGCTCCAGTTCAGCAAGCGTGTACACGTGGATGAAGTTCCCCTTCTCCACGTACCCGAACCCATTGACGTGCAGGATCGCGTCCAGCGCCTCGTAGAACGTCACGCCGTACAGGTTCGCCGACACCGTCGCCGAGACCGCCTGGCTCGCCACGATGTTCCGCTGGCTCTGGATCGAGAGCAGCTGCAGCACGTTCGCAAGAGCCTCGTTCTGCACGTGCAACTCCACGATCATGTTCTCGTCCACGCGCACGCGGTCCATCAGCTCCTGCACCCGACGCTCATCCGGTTCGTTCGAAGCCTGCGCAGGCGCCGTGGGAGTCGCGCCGTTCGCACCGGCCCCCCCTCCGGCCGCGCCGGCAGCATTCCGTGCCGCTTCCATGACCGCGGCAAGCCCGAGACCCAGGTCGCCGCTGTCATTCTGCGCAAGCGCAGCAGGCGCGCCCGCGATCAGGACAAGCGCTGCCGCGGACCGCGCGATTCGGCCCGCACGACGGATGTTCTGCTGAGATCCGGACACGCTCGACTCGTTCGGACGCTGGCTCATGTCTCAACCCTGCCTGTTTCTCGGGCCTGCCGGCGTCCCGGACGCATCCCGGACCACTCACCGTCGGCTCGGCCGGTTGTTCTCGGTATGTCGTCCAGACCGGATGAGGACTTTGGGCCGAGTCTGCCGTTTGACCAGCGCGGCCAACCCACGCCCGCACAGACGGAACGCGCAATAACCAACACATGTGCTCGTCGATCTCAGTTCGCTCCGTCAGCAGACCGCGCAGGCTCAGCGGGCCGATCCATCGAACGGCCCTCCTCACCCTCCCGAGGCTCCGCGTACACCGACCGCGGCGTGTCCGTTACCAGCCGAAGCCGCTGCCAGATGAGCAGGCTCAGCGCCCCGGTCAACGCCACCATCGCAAGCCGGAACCCGCTCGGCCTGCGCCCACGCGACGCCCACCCCCTCCGGCCACGCTCATTCATCGGCGATCTTCTCGACGGAAACCTGCCCCGTGAACGGCGACACGTTCACCCGGAACACCGACCCGCTCCCACGGATCACGACGCTCCCGCCCGAGCCAGCCTCGTCCCGCGCAGGATCAACCACTGGCCCTCCCAGCTCGTCGAAGATCAGCGCGGAATCCCCGTCAAAGGACGCCGACAGGATCTCCGCGCCGCTGAATCTCGAATCGTTGAAGTGGATGATGTAGCGGTCGTCAGGGCCGCCCCGAAACAGCAGAGGCTCGTAGGTCACCTCCGTCTGCCCCTCGCCGAGCATCGTGACCTGCACCTCGGCAAGCATGTACGCGTTGCTCTCGGGGTAGAAGATGATCGCACGCCGCTGCTGGTACGCCAGCGCGTCCGCCTGCGCGAACGCGATGTCGGAAACCACCGTTCGTACAGCCGCCTGGACCCGGAGCACCCCAGCGCTGCCGATCGAAGGCACCACCAGCGCCGCCGCGATCCCCAGCACCACGACCACCACGAGCACCTCGACGAGGGTGTAGGCGCGGGGCGATGCCGCCCGGTCAGGCCGCCCACCCCGCCCGGTGCAGCGACTCGCGTTCACGCTCGCCTCCCTCACTTCGCCTCGCGGACACGAACTCCGTCGGAAAGCTGCTTCTCGACCCGCCCGAGCCGGTCGTTGAGCGAACGCAACTGCCGGATCATCTCGTTGCGCTGGTCCGCCGGGTTCACAACGCCCCGTGCCCGAGGCTCGTCGTCCTGCGACGCCGACGCCACCGCAGGAGGCTGCTTCAGGATCGCCGCGCCGACAAGGACCGCGATGAGCGCGAGCAACCCGTTGGTCCACGCTCGGCCCGCAAATCGAAACTTCGGTCGATCGTGCACGCAGTCGATGGCGTCCATGGTCGGTTCCTCACTCACTCAGTTCTTCGGGTGCGGCTCGTCGTTGCCGTCGAACCCGCCCGCCCAGATGCGACCCGTCGCAGGGTCATAGATCCACCCGTGCTCGGTCTGGTAGGCCTCGTCCGGGCCTTCGCCGAAGACAATCACACCGCCGTTCGGCTGGCCGACCCAGGCGTTCACAGGCGCAGTCTTGAGATACTGGTTGTTCAGCAGCGAACCCCACGTCCCGTTCCCCTCCTCGATCGTCGGCAGCGAATCAGAGTTCCGGACGCGGTACACGTCGATCACACGCCGGACCTTCTGCAGCTCGTGGAACGTCGCCTTCTCGCTCGCCTCGCTCGTGGCGTTCGCGAACCGAGGCACGACCACCGCGGCCAGGATCCCGAGGATCACCACCACGATCAGAATCTCAACGAGCGTGAATCCGCGCCTGGCGTAGTCCATCTCGGCTCTCCGTGTCCCGGCGATTGTCCATCGTCCCTTCCGTCGAATCGGCCCGCGCCCCCTTCCGGGAGCGGGGCCTCACTGTCATGCCGGCACGCGAAGATCAGTCCGTCGCCGTGCCCGTGATCTCGCCGTTCTCCTCGTCGAAATACGAGGCGTAGATCGTCCCGTTGGTGGTGTTGAAGAACCACGCCGCGTCCGCAGAACCCGTGCCTTCCTCGCCGGAGGTCACGCTCGTGCGCGTCGCAGCCGTCGGCCACGCCGGATTCGCGGGCGCAGACTTCAGGTAGTTCCCATCCAGCAGGTCGTCCCAGTTCGCGTCGAGGTCCGGATAGTTCCCGTTGTTCCGGGCCGCGTAGAGCTCGATCTGGTTCTGCAGCGTCTGCAACTGCGTCTGGATGTTGCCGCCACGGGCGTCGTTCGCCGCGTTCGTGAACTGCGGCACGACGATCGCCGCGAGGATCCCGAGGATCACGACGACGATCAGAATTTCGACCAGCGTGAACGCCCGCGCCCGGGCACGATTCGCCTTCATGTTGAGGCCTCCTTCACTCACTCGAGTCACTCGCGAGTTCCTGCGTTCCGCCAACGCGGCGGGGGGTTCCATCAGTCCGGCGTGGAGGCCCCCGGACGGCTCCTCCGCCGCCCGGGCGCAACCGCGCCACCACTGGGCATCGACCGCGCACACCGCGCAGTTGACTTCTGTTCACCCGATTCCCACCCCATCACGCGGGATCGTGACGGCTGAGGCCACATTGACGCCTGCGCAGGCACACACCCCAAGAGAGGGGGTCCCCCCGGGCGTGAGGACGCCCCTTATCGGGCGCATGCAATCAGCGACAACCACGAACCAGGGAGGCCGGCCCCGAACACGCCGCCCACCCTCCATCCGCTGTCAAATCAGTTGGACGAGCCAGACCCGATCAGACCGAGCAGCTCGGTGCTGGGAAGATTCAACGCGCCCATCAGGGCCGCTGCCGCAACCGCCTCCTCCCCCCGGCCGTCCCGCGCAAGCCCCACCAGACGAGTAACGTGACGATCGGAAAGCATGTTCCCGTATCGCTTGGCAGACTCGCCGACCTTGTTCAGCAGTGCGACCCGTTCCGGACCCGACGCCGCCAATGCCGTGTCCATCAGCGCGACCTGCGCTCGCTCCTGCCCGATCCGCGAAAGCACTTCGGCCACGCGCAACTTCGTCGCACCGCTCGAAGCGCCAAGCGAAGCGATCAGAGGAGCGGCCGCGTCGCTCACGTCGAACACCGGGCTTCCCGAAACCGCCAGATCCCGCAGCACCGAGAGCGCACGAGAAGCGTACTCGGCAGCCTCCTCCGCGCCGATCAACCCGCCCGACGCCGCATCCACCAGCTCGCGCGCCGCGGTCGCCATCATCACCTCGGTCAGCCCGAGCTGCCGGATCAATACCGTCCTGTCTCGCTCGAACTTCGGGCTGAGTTCCGCGTACGAAACCGAGCTGACCAACGCAAGGACGGGCGTCGCCGCAAGCCGTGTCGACGCTCGCGCCTCGTCGATCGTCCGAAGCGTCGCATCCGCGGCCTGTGCCGTCACGATCAGGTCGATCCCGGGCGCCTCCGCGACCGGTTCCGCGGCTTCCGCAAGCACGCCCGCCCGCGGCAGCACGACATACCCCTCCCGCTCCAGCACCCGACGGATCGCCTGGTACTGCTCCGGCTCCCCCGTGATGACCAGCGCGTACTGCTTCGAAGCATCCCGGATCGCGCTCGCCAGCAGCGGCACCACCCGCTCCGATCCCGTGAACGTCTCCGTCGGCTGCGCCTTGCCGAGCGCCAGCGCAGCGTCGTATTGCACGCGTCGGTTGGGGTACGTCAGACTCTCCAGCAGCGGACGCCGAGAGCCTAGCCCGGACCACAACTGCGACCCGCCCGCGGTCCGCTCGATCGCCTCGATGGCCTGCCCCGCAAGCCGCGTGTTCCGCGTGTCGATCGCTCGCGCCAGCACGCGCTGGTTGACGGGAACACCCGCCGCCGCCGCGTAGTACTCCGCCCCGCGACGAGCCGAGGCGTACGCCGGGTTCTCGTACCCCTCCGGCGTCTCGTTCTGACGCTTGAAGTTCGAAGCCACCCAAAGCGCCAGCGCGTCCGGGTTGTCGCCACGGAGCGAAAGCGACTTCTCCGCCATCCGCATCGCCATCGCCTCGTGGTACACCTCCGTCCTGATCGCCGTTGCGATCAGCGGCGTCTTCGGCGCGCCGGGCAGGTACGACCAGAGCAACTGGTGCTCCTCCCCGGGGAAAGACGTGACCTCAGCCCGCTCACCGTAGTACACCTCCCCAAGCCACTCGTACAGCGACGCCGCGTCCAGCGACCCGAGCGACCCACCCACCGCGTCCAGCGCACGCCGGCACGCCGACGACACCGCAGGCGACTTCGTCACCTTCATCAGTTCCATGATGAACGGCGCGGAAGTGCCATACTTCAACTGACCGAGCACCTGCACCACCAGTTCCTGCTCCGCGGGCTGCAAGTGCGGCAACGCAGTCGCCAGCGGCATCACCGCCTGCCGACCCATGTCGATCAGCAGCCGCTGCACCGCCGCCTGCAACTGCGGGTTGCTCCCGTCCAGCAACGCCTCAAGCAACTGCGGCAGCGCGTACTCACCCGCAGCCACCAGACGCTGCTGCGCAAGAAACCGACCCTGCAGCCCCCCGGTCAGCAACGCGATGTTCCGCTCCACCTCGGCGGGAGCACGCGCCTTGTTCAACCGGCCACGCTCGAACAACCGCTGCAATGCACCGGCCGTCGATTCCAACTCCGACCCGCCTCCCTCCGCCCGCATCGCCAGGCCCACCGCCTCCGCGAAACGCAGCGACTCCCCCGACGACTCGATGAGGTCCGCGAACGCTTCCGGCGACATCCCAGACGCCAGCAGCTGCTGCCCCATCAGTTCCGCAGCGTCATACCGCGCGATCTTCGTGTAGTGGATGAAGTCCCGCAGCCGATCCGCGTCCGTCGCAGGCACCGACTGCCCACGCACCGGGATCCCCACCAACGCTGCCGAGAGCAGGCACAGAACCACGACCAGACGACCGGGGGCAACACTTCGCACGGGAACCTCTCCTATCGCCACTCGGGCGGGAAGAACCAGTTCTTCGGGACTCGCTCAGAGCCAAGACAACCACAGCCCGCGGCCGCCCGGACGGACTCCAAGCCTACCCCCCCTGTCCCGAGGCTCCGCAATCTAGCGGTACCCAATAACCCGTGTCAATCGGGACGCCCAAACCCAACCCCCCGCCCGATCGCCAAGGCCTCGTCCCAGAACCAGAACTTCAGGGTCACCCGAGGAGGTCCGTCAAGCGGCTCCCCCTGCTCGCCGATGCAAGCCCGGTGAAGCCCTCCGGGCTGCTGCCCGCTTTGTGCGCGAGGTGAGACGATGACCATCGATAAGGACGTCCTGACGACCGGCGAGGTGGCGAAGATCTGCAACGTCGCCCCCCGGACCGTCTCCAAGTGGTTCGACACAGGCACCCTCAAAGGGTACCGCATCCCCGGCTCCAAGGACCGGCGAATCCCCGTCGCCGAACTCCTCCGCTTCATGCGCGCCCACGGCATCCCCATGGACGGGATCACCTCAGGCCGCACCCGCGTCCTCATCGTCGACGACGACAACGACGTCGTGGACACCCTCCACCGCGTCCTCTCCGAGCAAACCACCTACGAGGTCCACACCGCCACCACCGGCTTCCAGGCCGGCATGGAGTGCGAACGCTTCCGCCCCCACGTCATCCTCCTCGACATGCACCTCTCCGACGGCGACTCGCGCCACGTCGCCGACCTCGTCCGCCGCAGCGACGCCCTCCAGATGACCAAGATCGTCGCCATGAGCGCGAAGATGACCGACGGACAGGCCCACGCCCTCCGCTCCCAGGGCTTCGACGACTTCCTCCGCAAGCCCTTCCAGGTCCGACAGGTCGTCGAATCCATCGAACGCTCAACCAGCGTCGTCCACTGACGACGCGAAAAGCGAAGAGCCAACACGTTTATAGCCGGCCCCGCTGCTCGCTCCGATGTTCGTTCTTCGCTTTTCGTTTTTCGCTTTATCCGACCTCCGCCAGGTACCGCGCGATCACGTCCCGCGCCGCCTTCAGGTCCCGCACGTCGATCATCTCCGTCACCGTGTGGATGTACCGCGTGCCGACCGTGATGCCCACCGCCCGCGCGCCCGCCGCCGCCTGCTGCGCCGCCGCCCCATCCTGACCGCCCCGCGCCAGGATCGTCCGCTGATACGCGATCTTGTGCTTCTTCGCCACCGCCTCGACCTCGTCCACCAGCGCCTTGTCCGCGATGAACGAGGCGTCCTTCACGTGCAGCCCGAAGCCGTCGCCGTGCTTCGTCACCCACTCCGGCTCGGGCACGCCCGGCGTGTCGCACGCCAGCGTCACGTCGATGCCCAGCCCGATGTCCGGCTTTACCGCGTACGCCGCCGCCTTCGCCCCCCGCAGCCCGACCTCCTCCTGCGTCGTGAACGCCACCACCACCTCGCACGCGTGCTCGCCGCCGAGCCGGTCCAGTTCGCGCACGCCCTCGATCCCCAGCCAGCAGGCCACGCGGTTGTCGAGCGCCTTGCTCACGAACTTCTCGCCCATCGCCATCGCCGGCTCGTGCATCACCACGAAGTCGCCCACCCGCACCCGCTTCTTCACCTCCTCCACCGGCATCCCCACGTCGATGAAGAACTCCTTGGTCTCGGGCACCTTCGTCCGCTCCTCCGGCGACGAGATGTGGATCGGCCGCCCGCCCGGGTTCATCACGCCCGGCAGATCGCCGTCCTCCGTGCACACCAGCACCCGCCGCGAGAACAGGTTGCGAGCGTCAAACCCCCCCGCCGGATCGACGTAGATGAACCCCTTGTCGCTCACGTGCGAGACGTAGAACCCGATCTCGTCCATGTGGCACAGGATCATCACCCGCGTCGGCCGCGAACCCTTGCCCCCCTTCTTCCCCCCCGACCCGCGCGGGGCGCGCGGGGGGGGCGGCGGCCCCAGCGCG
>JAHCJE010000029.1 GCA_026128865.1 Phycisphaeraceae bacterium
GAAGGCGGCGGTCCCGCGGGCGGACCTGCCGCAGTTGATCCCCGCGCTGAGGGCGCGCGGGGGGACGGACATCGTGATCTCGCCGATCGCGCAGGTGGTGCCATGAGCGATTCGCCGCGACCTGCGCCGGCGGGCCGCGTCCGCGCGGTGACGGCGTACGCGCCGCCCGCCTCTTCCCCATGTCCATGGTCCACTGTCCATTGCCCACTGTCCCTCCACGCGAACGAGGGGCGCGCGCCGGACGGCGCGATCCTGGAGCGGCTTCGCGCGCTGGACGCGGAGACGCTGCGCCGCTACGCGAAACCGACCGCGCTGGAGGCGCTGCTGGCGGCGCGGCTCGGCGTGGGGCCGGAGCGGGTGGTGGTGACAGCAGGGGCGGACGACGCGCTCGAACGCCTGTGCCGGGCCGCGCTGGAGCCGGGGCGCACGGCCGTGCTGACCGATCCGACGTTCGAGATGCTGCCTCGCTACGTGCGCCTGACTGGGGCGTCGCCGGTGGAGATACCGTGGCTCGACCGGGCGTTCCCGGCGGCGGAGTTCGAGGGAGCGATCGACGCGAGCACGGGGGCGGCGTTCATCGTCTCGCCGAACAACCCGACGGGGGCGGCGGTTTCCACCTCGGACATGCTGGGCATCGCCCGTCGCAACCCGGGCTGCCTCGTCGTTGCGGACCTTGCGTACGTCGAGTTCGCGGATGAGGATCCGACGGCCGAGTTGCTCCGGCTGCCGAACGCGGTCGTGACGCGCACGTTCAGCAAGGCGTGGGGCCTGGCGGGGCTGCGCGTCGGCTACGCGATCGGATCGGCGGAAGTGATGGGGTGGCTGCGCACGGTCGGGCACCCTTTCCCGACGTCGGGCGTGAGTCTGGCGCTCGCGGCGGGCGCGCTGGAGGCGGACCAGGCGGGGACGCGCGCGTATCTGGATCGCGTGCGCACGGAACGCGCGGAACTGGCGGAGTTGCTGCGGTCGCTGGGCGCAGAGGCGCCGGAATCGCAGGGGAACTTCGTGCTGGGGCGGTTCGCGGACGCCTGGGCGGTCGCGGATGCGCTGGGCGCGCGGGGAATCCGCGTGCGGCGATTCGAGCGGGGGACGCCGCTGGGCGACCGGCTGCGGATCACGTGCCCCGGGGATGAGGGGGAGTTCGGCCGGCTTGTCGGGGCGCTGGGGGAGATTCTCCGATGAACGCAGAGATCACGGAGAGGAACGCGGGGGGTGCAGAGGCTGAAGTTGTGCTGCGCATGCATGATGTGTTCCGCGTGCTTTGCGACTCCTCTGTGTGCTCTGCGTTCGTGAATCCACGAGGAGCCTTGCCATGACCCGCACCGCGACCATCAACCGGAAGACCCGCGAGACGGAGATCGCCCTGACGCTGAGCCTGGACGGCTCGGGTTCGGTCGCGGTGTCCACGGGCGTCGGGTTCCTCGACCACCTGCTGACCGCGCTCGCCACGCACGCGGGGTTCGACCTGACGCTGACCTGCACGGGCGACCTGCACGTGGACGACCACCACACGGCGGAGGACTGCGCGCTCGCGCTCGGGCAGGCGATCGACAGCGCGCTGGGGAACCGCACGGGGATCGCCCGGTTCGGCTCGGCGTATGCGCCGCTGGACGAGGCACTGGCGCGGGGTGTGATCGATCTGGTCACGCGGCCGCACGCGACGGTGAACCTGCCGCTGAACTACGACCGCATCGGCGGGCTGGCGTGCGAGAACATCCCGCACGTGCTCGCGTCGCTGGCAACGGCGGCGCGGCTGTGCCTGCACGCGGACGTGATCCGCGGCGAGAACGACCACCACAAGGCCGAGGCGGAGTTCAAGGCCGTCGCCCTGGCGTTGAAGCAGGCCGTGGCCCGCACGGGAGCGGTGGGCGCGCCGAGCACAAAGGGCGTGATGTGAGGGGAAGAAGCACATCAGCAGAGCAGCAGAGTGTGTAATCGCACAAACACCATTCCTTCCTCCGCGAACTTCGCGATCTTCGCGTCCTTCGCGTTCCAGTTGGTGGCCATGCCATGACAGCCGTCGTCGTCATCCGCACGGGCACCGCGAACCTTGCTTCGGTGCTCGCCGCCCTCGGGCGTGCGGGCGTCGAGGCGCGCGTCACCGACGATCCGCGCGACGCGGAGGGGGCGGAGCGGCTCGTGCTGCCGGGCGTCGGCTCGTTCGGGGCGGCGATGCACACCCTCAACGCGTGCGGCCTCGCCGAGCCACTGCGCCGGCGCATCCTCGAAGGTCGGCCGACGCTCGCCGTCTGCCTCGGGCTGCAACTGCTCGCCGAGTCGAGCGACGAATCGCCTGGCGTTGGCGGGTTGGGAGTGATCCCGGCTCGCATCGCGCGTTTCTCCGGGCGGGTGCGCGTGCCGCAACTCGGCTGGAACCGTGTCGTCGCATCACCCGATTGCCGGCTGATCGAGCCGGGGTGGGCGTACTACGCGAACTCCTACCGGCTTGAGGCCCCCCCCTCGGGCTGGGCGTGCGCGACGAGCGACCACGCCGGGCCTTTCGTCGGCGCGATGGAGCGGGGGCGCGTGCTGGCCTGCCAGTTTCACCCGGAACTCTCGGGGGCGTGGGGCGGGCGGCTGATCGGGCGGTGGCTGCGTGGCGGCCATAGGTCCGATGGGTCCTATGGAACCTACGAGGGCACCGCGCGCACGCCGCTGCCCCGCGTGATTCCGTGTCTCGACGTGCGCGACGGGCGGATCGTGAAGGGCGTTCGCTTCGCGGACCTGCGCGACGCGGGCGATCCGGCCGAGCGGGCCGCGCTGTACGAGGCCCAAGGCGCGGACGAGATCGTGATCCTCGACGTGTCGGCGACGCCGGAGGGGCGCAGGACGGCGGTGGAGACGGTGCGCCGCGTGCGGGGCGTGCTGAGCATCCCGCTCACTGTGGGCGGGGGCGTGCGCGCGGCGGACGACGCGGCCGCGCTGCTCGACGCCGGCGCGGACAAGGTGAGCGTGAACACCGCGGCGGTCGAGCGGCCCGCGCTCATCGCGGAACTGGCCGAGCGATTCGGCGCACAGTGCACGGTGCTCGCCATCGACGCGGCGGGGAGGAAGAACGCAGAGGACACAGAGATGAGCGCAGAGGGCGCAGAGACGGAGAGGGGGTCCGAACCAGAACCTCCTGAATCCGCTTCTGCTTTGCGTGCTCTGCGTTCCGTCTCCGCGGCCTCTGCGTTCTCCTGGGAGGTGGTCACGCGGTCCGGGTCGCACCGGACGGGTCTGGACGCCGTCGCGTGGGCGCGGCGCGGGTGCGAACTCGGCGCGGGCGAGGTGCTGCTGACGAGTTTCGACCGCGACGGCACGCGCGAGGGCTACGACCTCGGCCTGCTGCGCGCCGTCAGCGCGGCCGTGCCCGTGCCCCTGATCGCCAGCGGCGGCGCGGACACGCCCGAGCACCTGAAGCACGCGCTCGACGCGGGCGCGGACGCGGTGCTGGCGGCGTCGATCTTCCACGACGGGCAGCACACTGTCGCCGATGTCAAGTTCGCCCTCGCCGCGCTTGGCGTGGACGTACGGATGCCCGACTGACAGCGGAGTCACCCATGCTCATCCCCTCCATCGACATCCTCGGCGGCCGCGCCGTCCAACTCGTCGGCGGCGACCCCTCCTCCATCAAGATCGACGCCGGCGATCCCCTCGCCGTCGCCGAACGATTCGCCATCCTCGGCGAGATCGCCGTCATCGACCTCGACGCCGCACTCGCCCGCGGCACCAACGCACCCGTCATCCGCGAGATCGCCCGCCGATTCCCCGTCCGCGTCGGCGGCGGCATCCGCTCCGTCGATGCCGCCCGCCAGTGGCTCGACGCCGGCGCGCACCGCGTCATCCTCGGCACCGCCGCAACGCCCGAAATCCTCTCCCAACTCCCCCGCGACCGCGTCATCGCCGCTCTCGACGCCCGACACGACGAGGTCGTCGTCGAAGGCTGGCAGCGCGCCACCGGCGCCCGCATCCTCGACCGCATCGCCGCCCTGCGCGCGCACGCCGGCGGCTTCCTCGTCACCTTCGTCGAGCGCGAAGGACGCATGCAAGGCACCGACCTCGACCGCGCCGCCGCCATCGTCCACGCCGCGGGCGACGCACGCGTCACCATCGCCGGCGGCGTCACCACCGCCGACGAGATCGCCGCACTCGACCGCCTCGGCGCGGACGCACAGGTCGGCATGGCCATCTACACCGGCGCGCTCGACCCCGCCGACGCCTTCGCCGCCGTGCTGAAGCCGCCCGAAGAACGCGGAGTTCACAGAGACCGAACGCAGAGATCACAGAGCGGGGCTGCTGCGAAAGAAACAGGATCCCCTCCGCGCTCTCCGCGTTCCTCCTCCGCGCCCTCCGCGTTCTGCCTCTGGCCCACCATCGTCTGCGACGAGGCCGGTCACGCACTCGGCCTCGTCTACTCCTCCCCCGAAAGCCTCCGCGCAGCCGTCGCCGAACGCCGCGGCGTCTACTTCTCCCGTTCGCGCAACGCCCTCTGGCGAAAGGGCGAATCCTCCGGCGACACCCAGGAACTCCTCCGCATCGACGTCGACTGCGACCGCGACGCCCTCCGCTTCACCGTCCGCCAGCGCGGCCGCGGCTTCTGCCACACCGGCACACACACCTGCTTCGGCGACGCCCGCGGCCTGCACGCCCTCGCCCGCCGACTCGCCGCCCCCCCCGAGTCCCGCGACCCAGCCTCGTACACCTCGCGCCTCCTCCGCGACCCCGCGCTCCTCGCGAGCAAACTCCGCGAAGAAGCCGCAGAACTCGCCGAAGCACAGGCGCCAAGCGACGTCGCCCACGAGGCCGCCGACGTCCTCTACTTCACGCTCGCCCGCCTCGCCGCCGCGGGCGTGCCGCTCGACGCCGTCGAACGCGAACTCGACCGCCGCGCCCTCAAACTCTCCCGCCGCCCCGGCGATGCAAAGCCGGAGACTCACCACAGAGACACAGAGAGCACAGAGAGAGGGAATGAACAGGTCAATCAGAATCAGACGACGCCCGGTTCAACCGCTTCTTCACCATCCCGTCTCAGCCCCCTCTGTGCCTCTGTGGTGAAATCCGATCGCCTCCTCCGCGTCATCGACGCATCCGCGGTGCCCGCGCTCCGCCGCAGCGCAATCGACCCCGCCACCCTCGCCGCCGCCTCCGAGATCGTGAGCGACGTGCGCGCCCGCGGCGAGCAGGCCGTCCGCGCCCACGCCGAGCGCCTCGGCGATCTCCGCCCCGGCGAGCCGCTGCTCATCGAACCCGCCGCGATGCGCCGCGCCCTCGACGCCCTCGACCGCGACGACCGCGCCGCCCTCGAGCGCGCCGCCGAGCGCATCCGCGCCTTCGCAGAGGCCCAGCGCGCCAGCCTGCACGAACTCGCCCTCGCCGTCCCCGGCGGCCAGGCCGGCCACTGGATCGCCCCCGTCGAGCGCGCCGGCTGCTACGCCCCCGGCGGCCGGTTCCCGCTCCCCTCCAGCGTGCTCATGACCGCCGTCACCGCCCGCGCCGCCGGCGTGCGCGAGGTCATCGTCGCCTCCCCGCGCCCCGCCCCCGCCACGCTCGCGGCCGCCGCCATCGCCGGCGCGGATGCCGTCCTTGCCGTCGGCGGCGCGCAGGCCATCGCCGCCCTCGCCTTCGGATGCCCCCCCCTCGCACTCTGCGACGCCGTCGTCGGCCCCGGCAACCGCTGGGTCACCGCCGCCAAGCAACTCGTCGCCGGCCAGGTCGCCATCGACACCCTCGCCGGCCCCAGCGAACTCCTCATCATCGCCGACGACACCGCCGACCCGCGCACCGTCGCCGCCGACCTCCTCGCCCAGGCCGAGCACGACACCGACGCCTGCGCCGTCCTCGTCACCACACACCCCCCCCCTCCTCGACGCCGTCGATCGCGAACTCGCCGCGCAACTCGCCTCGCTCCCCACCGCCGCCACCGCCCGCGCCGCCCTCGCCAACGGCTTCGCCGTCGTCGCGCGCGACCTCGCCGACGCCGTCGCCCTCTCCGACCGTTTCGCCCCCGAGCACCTCGAAGTCATGACCCGCGACGCCGACGCCATCGCCCGCCGATGCACGCACTTCGGCGCGGTCTTCATCGGCCCCGCCGCCGCCGAAGTCCTCGGCGACTACGGCGCAGGCCCCAACCACACCCTCCCCACCGGCGGCGCAGCCCGCTCCGCCGCGGGCCTGAGCGTCCTGCACTTCCTCCGCACGCGCACCTGGCTCCGCATCGACGACCCCGCCGCCGCACGCCCCCTCACCCTCGACACCGCCCGCCTCGCCCGCCTCGAAGGCCTCGAAGCCCACGCCCGCGCCGCAGAAGCCCGACTTCGCCCCGAAGGGGCGCAGGAATGTAGCCACGGGTGAAGCGAGTCCGCAACGCGGACGAGCGCAACTCGTGGTCACGTGTTCAATCGCCCGCTCGCAGCCCCGGAGGGGCGGCGGAGAAGCCCTACACTCCCACTGTGACAACGCAGAAGGACGAGTTCCTGCGTGATTGTAAAGTCCGGCTCGGCACCAAGAATCCCGAGCGCATGCGAGTTGCACACTGGGAGTGGATGGTCCGCACACGCAACGACCCGTTCAGCGTTCGCGATCAACTCGGTATCGAGAGCCACTACGGCACAGGCGACCCCGACTGGTGCTTCGATCGCTTCGGGATGACCCGCACGCCGCTACCGGACGGGCGAATCATCTGCATCGGCGGCGAACACGAGGATTGGTAAGATCCTGATTTCTGCATCTACAACGACGTGATAGTTCTACGCCCGCCGACGGGCGAGACCGACGTTGCGCTCGATGAGGGTGAGGTCGAGATTTACGGCTACCCCACCGAAACCTTCCCGCCGACCGACTTCCACTCCGCTACGCTCGTCGGCGACCGCATCATCGTCATAGGTGGATTGGGCTACAGAGAGGCCAGGCGCGTCGGCCAAACGCCCGTTTTCTCTCTCGACACTCGGACCTACCGCTTTGAGCGGATTGAGGCCAAAGGCGAATGTCCCGGTTGGATCTACGAGCACACCGCGTCCTATGACCGCGACCGAAACGGCATCTTCGTTCGATTCGGACGGATCGTCGCTGAACCCGACATCGGAGAGCCGATCAATCCGCACCTGAGTGTGCTGCTTCTCGACGACATGCGGTGGGATCGAGTCAAGGCCGCGCGCGACTGACTCGTCGTACAACTGGGCATCTACCATCCCCCATGCCCCCCCTCACCGCATCCGACCGCGCCGCCCATCTCCGCTGGCTCCTCGAACTCACGCAGGTCCCCACCGCCGCCGGACGCGAGCAGCGCGTCGTCGCCTGGGTCGATCGCTGGCTCGCCGATCGCCCCGACCTCGCGCGCACCCTCGACCCCTCCGGCAACATCACCATCGCCTTCCGCGACGCACCGCGCACCGACGCGCCCCTCTACCTCACCGCCCACCTCGACCATCCCGCCTTCGTCGTCGAGCGCATCGTCGCGCCCGGCCTCGCCGAACTCGCCTTCCGCGGCGGCGTGATGGACGACTACTTCCCCTCCGCCCGCGTCACCGCCCACGCCGCCGACGACCGCTCCTTCGGCGCCCGCCTCGCCGAGCGCGTCGACGGCGCGTCCCCGCACTTCAAGACCTTCCTCGCCGAGTTCGACGACGCCGACGCCGCCACCGACGCCCTGCGCCCCGGCGACGTCGCCGTCTGGTCGCTCCCCCCCCCCGAGGTCGCCGAGCGCGACGGCGTGCGCTGCGTCCTCACCCACGCCTGCGACGACCTCGCCGCCCTGGCCGCCGCCCTCGCCGCGATCGACACCCTGCGCGCCGCACGCGCAGCCGGCGAACCCGTCGGCGACGTGCGCCTCCTCCTCACCCGCGCCGAGGAGATCGGCTTCATCGGCGCGATCGCCGCCTGTCGGCACAACACCATCGAGCCGGCCGCCCGCCTCATCGCCCTCGAGAACAGCCGCTCATTCCCCGACTCGCCCATCGGCGGCGGCCCCATCGTCCGCGTCGGCGACCGCGTCAGCGTCTTCACCCCCGAACTCACCGCCGCCGTCGCCAAGGTCGCCGAGGAACTCGCCGGCGGCCCCGCCCAGCCCCTCGCCACACAGAAGCACGCCGAACTCCCCGCCTGGCGATGGCAACGCAAACTCATGGCCGGCGGCGCGTGCGAGGCCAGCGTCTTCTGCGCCAGCGGCCTCGCCGCCACCTGCGTCTGCCTCCCCCTCGGCAACTACCACAACATGGCCGACCTCGCCGCCGTCCAGGCCGGCACGAACGACGCCCCCCCCCGCATCGCCCGCGAGTACATCGCCCTCGCCGACTACGAGGGGCTGGTCGATCTGCTCATCGCCTGCGCCCGCCGCCTCGCCACGCCCGAAGGCGCGACCGTCGGCTCCGCCTCCTTCCGCCAGCGCCTCGACAAGCTGTGGGATGACCTCGCCTTCGTACTGGACTGACGCCGACGAATGGCACGGCCGATGGTAAGGCCAGGCGGAGCCGCCCCAGGCGATTCCCCGTGTCCGATCGCTCAGGCGAGGGCGGACTTTCGCCGAACGCGCTTCTGCCACCACGTCGGATCCTGTACGCTCGGTTCGGGTCCGTCACGAAGATCACGCCCGGAGCCTCCCATGCGCACACCTGCACCGTTTGCGCTCGCCGCCGCAACGATCGCCTCTGCCGTCGCCACCGCCTCGGCGACGTGGTCCATCATCCTGATCGACACGCGAACCGGCGAGGTCGCGCTCGGCTCGGCAACATGCCTCACGAACTTCGACCTTCAGGCGGGAACGCCGGTGCTCATCCCGCGCGTCGGCGGCGCAACCGCACAATCGTTCGTCGATCAGGGCGGGTTCAACCGCACGTTCATCCGCGACAGGCTGCTCGACGGCACGCACCCCGAGCAGATCATCGCCATGCTCGCCGGCTTTGACGGCGGACATCAGACCAGGCAGTACGGCATCGCCGACGTTCACGGAGGTACCGCAACGTTCACCGGCTCGAGCGCCGGCTCGTGGGCGGGCGGGCTCACCGGACGCGTCGGCGACGTCGTCTACGCCATCCAGGGGAACGTGCTCGCCGGCGCGCCCGTCGTCACAGAGTGCGCCGTCGCCGTGGAGAACGCGCTGATCAACGGCGCCGACCTTGCCGAAGCCATGATGATCGGCATGCAGGAGGCGCGCGCGTGGGGCGGCGACGGACGCTGCAACTGCGGCAACCCGCCAGACGGATGCGGATCGCCACCCGCGGGGTGGGACCCGGAAACCGGCAAGTCCGCGCACATCGCCTACATGCTCATCGCGCGCGACGGCGATGGGTTCGGCTGCAACGGGATCTACAGGGCATTCGACAGGCCCGTCGGGATCGCCATTGCCGACCTCGACGGTGATACGTTCCCCGATGTTGCCCTCGGAAACACCGAGCAGGGTCGCGTGACCGTCCATCGCAACACCTCGGCCGGCAAGCCGTACGCCACGATCGTCGCTGCGCCTGCGATCTACTCGGTGGGCGGGTCACCGCGGTCGATCGCTGCGGGACGCATCAACGCCGACGATGCGCCGGACCTCGTCGTTCCCGATTCGCTCACGGGCGTCCTCTCCGTGCTGCACAACGCCGGGGACGGGACTTTCCAGGCCGCGGCTCCGCAGTTCGTCGGCGGGACGCTCAATGACGTCATCGTCGCCGATCTCGACGGCAAGTTCGGCGATGATGTCGCGCTCGTCTCCACCTCCGACGCCTCCGTGAAGGTGCTCCTCAACACGGGCGGCTCGCTCGGCGGGCACGCCACGGTCCCCGTGGGCGGCACCCCGACCTCGATCACCGGAGCGGACTTCAACCTCGATGGCCATCTCGACCTCGCCGTCGCGGATGAATCGGGTAATCGCGTTGTCATCCTGCTCAACAACGGCGCGGGAGGGTTCGTCGTCTCACACCAACTCCCCGTCGGCGCGCGACCGACCGCCATCGCCACGGGCGACATCGACGGCGACGGACTGCCCGACGTCGCCACGGCCAACACGAACGGCGCGTCCGTCTCCGTCCTTCTGAACAAGCAGACGGGCTTCGAACGCACGGACCTGCCCAACCCGACGCGCCCCACGGCTGTCGCCATCGCCGACCTCGACGGCGATACCCTCGCCGACCTTGTCGTCAACGACGATCTGGCTTCCACGTTCACCGTCTTTCTCGGACGGCCCAACGATGTTCCCGCTAAGGAACGGACCTACGCCGAGATGCGCAACGCACACCGCATCACCGCCGCCGATCTGAACCTCGACGGCAGAATCGACCTCGTCGCCAACTTCTTCGCCTTCAATGCGCTCACCGTCATCAGCGGCGCTCACCCGCGCCACGGCATAGGGTTGTTTGCGAGCGGCGTGGGATGCGCGACGGCGGACTACTACATGGAGTTCAACGTCGCCTTCCAAACGCAGCAAAGCCCGGACCCCGTCGTCCAGCTCCAAGCAAAGTACGACGCATGGCGCGCGGACCTCATCGGCAGACCCGATGCCGTCCGATCCGATGCGCACTTCGCTGCCGAACGCCTCCCGCTCGGCGCCACCGCCACCATGACGATCGATGCACGTGACTGGACCGACTCACCGGTCGCCCCTGGGCTGACCGTCGCCGTCGCTCACGCGACCGATTCAGCCGGGATCGCCGCTCCGCAACCCGCGATCGACAACGGCGACGGCACCTACACCATCCACCTCGTCACGGCTCACGCCCCGCCCGATTCCCGCGGCATCGACCGCTACCTCGTCCTGCTCGACGACGGCGCCGGCGCCAGGCCCGTGATCCTCATGCCACGTCCCGAACTGCGGATCGTCGCGCCGGTCGCGGACTGGAACGATGATGGCGTGGTCAATGGCGCCGACCTCACCGCGTTTCTGGCCGACTTTACAGCGCGAGATCCCGCCACGGACCTGAACGCGGACACCATCATCGACTCGCGCGACGCGCTGCTGTTTCTCAACGCCTGGGCCGGCAACTGACCCCGGTCTCGCACGGATCGACGGTTCGTCGTTGATGGGCGGGGACGTTCCCACTCTCCGTCGCCTTCACTCCGCTTCCACGCACCGTCCCTGTGCCCAACGCCGAAGCCCCTCGACCTTCTCGCGCATCGTCACGGAGAGCGGCGGAGAAGACCGGACGGCACTCAGGAGCGCATCGGTATCGAGGCCTGTCTTCCGGGCGTACGCGCTCGTGGCTGCGGAGATAACGGCCTGCTCGATCTCCGCGCCCGAAAACCCCTCACTGGCCGAGGCGAGTGCGTCCAGGTCGAACCGCGCCTGATCGTGCCCGCGCTTCTTCAGGTGAATCTGGAAGATCATGCGGCGAGCGGGAGCGCGGGGCAGGTCTACGAAGAAGATCTCGTCAAACCGGCCCTTGCGCAGCAGTTCGGGGGGCAGCGCCTCGACGTCGTTCGCGGTCGCCACCACGAACACCGGCGCACGGTGGTCCTGCATCCATGTCAGCAGCGAGCCGAACATGCGGCGGCTCAGCCCGCCGTCCGTCGAGGTGGACGCCGCGCCCGCAAACCCCTTCTCGATCTCGTCGATCCACAGCACCATCGGGCTGATCGCCTCCGCCTGCCTGAGCGCCTCGCGCAGCCGTCGCTCGCTCTCGCCGATGTACCGGTCGTAGAGCGTGCTCGGGTCCAACCGGAACAACGGCTGACGCCACGCCGTCGCGATCGCCTTCGCGGACAGGCTCTTGCCCGCACCCTGCACCCCGAGCAGCAGCACGCCGCGCGGCGGCGTCAGGCCGTGGGATGATGCCTCCTCTTCGAACGCCGCACTCCGTTCCGACAACCATCGCTTGAGCGCGTTCAAGCCCCCGATCTGATCCATGTCGGTTGGGGCTTCAACGTACTCGAGGCCGCCGCCGGAGGAGAGCAGTTGCCGCTTTCTCGCGATGACGCCGTTCAGGTCGTCCTCGTTGAGTTTGCGATCCTCGATCACGACGTCCCGCACCACGAACGCGGCCTGCCGTCGGGTCAGGCCGCGCAGATTGCGGATGATCGCACGCAGCGCCCTCTTCGACAGGTCGATCTCGATCGGCCTCTCCTGGTGCTCTTCTCGCACGACGCGGCGAACGATCCGCTCCAGCTCCGCCTCGTCGGGGAGCGAGAGCTCGAACCGCGTTGTGCAGACTTCAACCGCACCCGGGAGTCGGTCGAGATGGTCGATCATCACCAGTGTCCCGCCGTCGCGCTCGATGCACGAGAGCAATGCCCGCAAGGCCCGCAGCGT
Organism: Phycisphaeraceae bacterium; assembly: GCA_026128865.1. Taxonomy (GTDB): domain Bacteria; phylum Planctomycetota; class Phycisphaerae; order Phycisphaerales; family UBA1924; genus CAADGN01. The sequence continues at coordinate 12,203 of JAHCJE010000029.1, forward strand.
GCGAGCGTCCTCGAGATGGTCCGCAAGGTCGAGCGTTACGACCGTGAGCGGGCCGCGCTGTTTGGCGAGGTGGTAGAGCGCTGCCGCTGGGTGTTCCGTGTCCGGTTCGGGCTTGCCGCCTGACAGCCGCCCGTCGGTCAGCCCCTCGAGCACGGACCACCGCCAGAGCGGCCGGTCCAGCGTCAACGACGCCGCGACAACGAGCTGCAGCGCCTCCGCCTCCTCGTTCGTCACGATTGCCACGCACGGGTGCCTTGCCCGAAGGACATGCTCCAGCCTGTCCAGATCCGATGGCCCCATGCCGCCCGAGCATACGGCTCGCACCACACGCCGCCCGAACCGACGCCCGAGAAATCCGTGGTTTTCGTCGGACCCGACCGAGGCTGAGCCTGCGTATAGACCCTCCGCACGCCAAGGTCGCTCTCCGAGGGGTCCGACTTCCCCATCCAAGGCTAGATTTGACCCGATTTCGGGCCTTAGGTCTGGCACTCGGGCGATCGAGCGTGTAGACAAGAGGGGTTCGTCGCGCGGAATGAGCAGCGCGGAAGATAGGTATATGTTCGTATCGTGCCGCAGGATCGCTGCACGAGCATGTCCGTCCATCGTCCGGCCGAGTCCGAAGGAGAACATCCGATGCGGTCCCGTTTCACATCTCTCGCAGGCGCGCTGGCCGTCTTCGTTGGTGCCACCGCGGGTTCCGCTCTCGCGCAACTTCGAAACGTCTTCCCTCCCACCGATCAGGTGTCGCAGGAGATGGGGCTGAGGGATTGCTCAGTCCAGCGCCTTGTCATCCCGGACCAGGCAGGCGACTCCTTCTCCGTCACGATCACCTTGAACGGCGCGCCTCGCACACTCGACCTCTACCCATGGTCGTTCGCCTCGCCGAAGGCTCGCGTCCAGATCGACGACGGTTCCGGCGTGCTGAAGGACATCGACCTTCCTGAACCGCGGACCTACCGGGGATACGACTCGAACGGACCCGGCCTCGCCGTCGCCGGTTCGCTTCTCGACGACGGGCTGACCCTCACCATCATCGACCTGACGACCGATCAGGCGTGGCACGTCCAGCCCCTGCGCGACGTGATCCCGGGCGTGGACCGTACCTTGCACGTCGTCTACGACGCCGCCGACGTGATCGACCTCGGCCTGCACCAGTGCGGCGGTGGGATCCTCACCGGGCCGGACGCGAGGATCGATATCCCCACCGACGGCAACGGGGGAACCCGTGCCAACCTCATCTGCGAGATCGCAGTCGACGGCGACTTCCATTTCTTCCAGCTCAACGGCAACAGCGAGCAGAACACCATCAGTGACATCAACAGCGTCATGGCCGGAGTCTCCCTCGCCTATGAGACCTACTGCGGCGTTACCTTCCAGATCACCCACTACATCATCCGCACTTCCTCGCAGTCCAATCCCTACACCACCAATAACCCCAATCAGCTCCTCACCCAGTTCCAGAACTGGTGGAACGCCAACGCTCAGGGCGTCCACCGCGACGTCGCGCACCTCTTCACCGGCCGCAACATCGACGGCAGCGTCATCGGCATCGCCTACATGAGCGTCATCTGCAACATCACATCCGCGTACGGACTCTCGCAGTCCAGATTCACCAACATCTACAACTCCCGCGTCGCCCTCACCGCCCACGAGGTCGGCCACAACTTCAGCGCACCGCACTGCGACACCAGCCCGCCATGCCACATCATGTGCTCGGGACTCGGCGGATGCAACGGCATCGGCAATCCCCCGCGCTTCGGCGCGTTCTCGATCGGTCGCATCGTGCCGTACGCCCAGTCGCGGCCGTGCCTCCATCCCGAGGACGAAGAGATCATCCTTGCACCTCCCATCCTCGACAAGTTCGCGACCACGACGATCGACCCGGATCTCTGGGGTACCATCAACGGCGCGGTCATCAACACCGACGGCGTCAACGAGCCTTCGCCCCCCAACTCGCTCAACCTCGACGCCAACGATTCGATCGAGACCAAGGACATCAAGCTCACCGAGGTGCTCGAACAGCCCTTCGTCACCCTGTTCACCCAGCACCGCGGCGTCGAAGCCGGTAAGTCACTCAAGGTCCAGTACCGCGACTTCTTTCAGAACTGGGTCGATCTCGTCACCTTCACTTCCGACGGTGTCGATCGGGACTACTACTCCTGGAGCATCTCCCACATCCCCGTCATCGGATGGCACGACACCTTCAGGGTCCGCATGATCGCCCAGGGCGCAGACGCCTCCGACGACTGGTACATCGACGACTTCTACGTGGGCTACTTCCGCGGCATCGAGATCCCCTTCCTCGAGTCCGTCCCCGAACCCTCCCTCCGCCCCTGGATCTGGAAGTCGACCTCCAACGCCACCGCCAGCAACGCGGGCGTCAACCCCCCCACCGCTCCATACTCGCTCCGCATCGTCTCGAACGGCACCGCCGAAACGCAGCACTACCTCCTCGCGACCGCACCGATCAACACGCACGTCAGCTTCTACGTCCAGCACCGCGGCGTCGAGGCCGGCAAGCAGCTCGTCGCCGAGTACCGCGACGTCTTCCTCAACTGGAGCCCGCTCGCCACGTTCACCTCCAACGGGACCAACCAGGAGAAGTTCACATTCTTCCAGAACACCCTGAACTTCTTGGCATACCACGACAACTTCGCAATCCGTTTCAGGGCACTCGGCGCGGATGCTTCCGACGCGTGGTTCATCGACAACATCTTCGTCGGGCCGGCCCTCCCGCCGCCGGATGACGAAGAAGACTGCCCCGCAGACTTCAACGGCGACACCGTCGTCAACACCCTCGACTTCGTCGCCTTCCTCAACGCCTTCTCCGCCGGCAACTCCTCCGCAGACTTCAACGGCGACACCGTCGTCAACACCCTCGACTTCGTCGCCTTCCTCAACGCCTTCACGGCCGGCTGCGACTAAGCAGCACGTACTCCTTCGCACGTCTCGAAGGCCCCCGGGGAGCACACCCGGGGGCTTTTTTCGTGTCCTGCCCAGCCTCAGATCTGGGCATCCTTCCGCTCGCACCGTCGCGCCGACCGCGCGATCCCCCCCTCCTACCCTGCACAATGCCGCTCGCTGCAACCACCCGGGTCATTGCCGCCGACATCAAGCTCGCGCATTCAGTGTTCGCGCTCCCGTTCGCCGTGCTGGCGGTCTTCATCGCGCGTGACCACGCCGATCCAGCTGGGATCGTCGTTCTCAAGCTCTCACTCGTGGTTCTGTGCATGATCGCGGCCCGAACATGGGCGATGCTCGTCAACCGGATCGCGGACCGCCGCATCGACTCCCTGAACGAGCGCACCCGCGCCCGCGCCCTGCCGTCGGGCCGGCTCAGCCCGCGGGCCGCGTCCACCGCCGCCTCGATGGCAGCCGTTGCGTTCCTCGCGTTCACGTCACTCTTTCTTGTGTTCGGCAACCCCTGGCCCGCGCTCCTCGCCCTGCCCGTACTGGCGTGGATCGCGTTCTACTCCTTCACCAAGCGCTTCACCGCCGCGAGCCACCTGTTCCTTGGCGGCGCACTGGCGGCTTCACCGATTGCCGCTGCCATCGCGGTCAATCCCGCGTCCCTCGGACATACACCGGCTCTCTGGTGGTTCGCAGGGATGGTGCTCGTCTGGGTCGCCGGCTTCGACGTCATCTACGCCCTTCAGGACGAAGCCTTCGATCGCGAGCGAGGACTGCACTCGATCCCTGCCGCACTCGGCCGCCGTCGAGCCGTCTGGGTAGCCCGGGTTCTCCACGCCCTTGCGTTCTTCTGCCTGATCGCAGCCGGGCTTGTTGAGCCGCGCCTCGGACTGATGTATGCGGTCGCGGTTGCCTTGGTCGGTGCCCTCCTGATCGTTGAGCACATCGTTCTTCACCGGCGCGGCCTCGCGGGCCTCAACGTCGCGTTCTTTACGCTCAACGGCATCATCAGCATCGTCCTTGCCGCCGCCGCCATCGCCGACCTGCTCGTCGACTGAGCGTGTCTGGTTCCCTTGTGCTGGTGGATTGCCTGTCGCTTCGGGCTGTATCCCCCCTCTTGCCGCATACACTGCCTCCCGGTAGATCTCCTCACCACGGATAGTGATCCATGCCTGCCGAAATACCCTCCATTGGGTTTCTCGGGGCCGCCAACACCCCGGCGCGGTTTGTCCACCTGCACTTGCACTCCGAGTACTCGCTGCTGGACGGAGCGAACCGGATTGATCGCCTCGTGGACCGGGTTCGGGAACTGGGCATGCCGGCCGTCGCCCTGACGGACCACGGGAACCTGCACGGGGCGGTGGCGTTCTACGAGGCGGCGCGGAAGGCGGGGGTGAAGCCGATCCTGGGCGTCGAGGCCTACGTCGCGCCGGGTGACAGGCGCGATCGGACATACACGGGCGTGGCGGACGGCGGGTACCACCTCGTGCTGCTGGCGGAGAACGAGACCGGGTGGCGCAACCTGATGGCGATGTGCTCGGAGGCGTACCTCACCGGGTTCTACTTCAAGCCTCGGATCGATCGGGCATTGCTGGAGGAGCGGCACTCGGGGCTGATCGCGATCAACGGGCACCTCGGGTCGGAGATCGGGGAGCACCTGCTGCGGCTGGTGCAGCGCGACGACCGGACGGGGTGGGAGTCGGCGGTCGAGTCGGCGCGGTGGCACGCGCGGGTGTTCGCGGACGAGGGGACCGGGCCGCGGTTCTTCGTCGAGTTGCAGCACCACGTGCCGGAGCAGAACGCGATCAACGGGCACCTGGTCCGGCTGGCGCGGGAACTGGACCTGCCGCTGGTGTGCGACAACGACGCGCACTTTCTTCTGGCGGAGGACCACGACGCGCACGACTCGCTGATCTGCATCTCGACGGGCAAGACGAAGGACGACCCGAACCGGATGCGGTACACGCCGGAGTTGTACGTCAAGAGCGCGGAGCAGATGGCGGAGTTGTTCCGCCGCGAGTTGCCGGACGCCGCGGAGGAGGCGCTCGCGAACACGGTGCGGATCGCGGCGCGGTGCAACGTCGAGTTGCCGATCGGGGCCAACCACGCGCCGGTGGTGCGGGTGCGCATCCCGGACGATGCCGACCTGCCGCGGCGAGACGACCCCCGGTTCGGGGGCGACGTGTCGGCGTGGCACCGTGCGTACTGCGCAGCCTTCACGCTCGAGCCGTACGACGCGGCGCGGGACGAGACGGACCCGGCGGCGGTCAAAGCGGAGTGCGACCGGGCGCTGCGGCTGCTTGCGGAAGCGGGGATGGCGTGGCGCTACGGCGAGATTCCCGCGGCCTCGCCCGAGCGCGCCCGTCTCGACCGCGAACTGGGCATCCTCGCCGAGAAGGGAATCTCGCCCTACTTCCTGATCGTCTGGGACTTCGTGAACTGGGGCCGGCAGCGGGGCATTCCGGCGATCGCGCGCGGGTCGGGCGTGGGCACGATGGTCGGATACGTGCTCGGCCTCTCGAACGCCTGTCCGGTGCGGTACGGGCTGCTCTTCGAGCGGTTCACCGACCCGGACCGGGCGGAGTACCCGGACATCGACATCGACCTGTGCCAGGACGGGCGGGCGGAGGTGCTGGACTACGTGCGCCGCAAGTACGGGCACGTGGCGCAGATCATCACGTTCGGGACGCTCAAGGCGCGGGCGGCGATCCGCGACGTGGCGCGGGTGCTCGGCGTGCCGCTGGCGAAGGCCGACCGGATCGCCAAGCAGGTGCCGGAGCAGTTGGGCATCACGCTGGACCGCGCGCTGGAGGCGGAGCCGGACTTCCGGGCCATGTACGAGGCGGACCCCGAGGCGAAGCGCGTCATCGACACGGCGCGGCGCATCGAGGGGCAGGCGCGGCACGCGGGCGTCCACGCAGCGGGCGTGATCGTGGCGACGCGGCCACTGCACGAGATCGTGCCGCTCTACCGGCAGACAAACGCGGCGGAGCACGAGATCGTCACGCAGTGGGACGGCCCGACCTGCGAGAAGATGGGCCTGCTGAAGATGGACTTCCTCGGGCTGCGGACGCTGAGCGTGATCGAACGCGCCAAGCGCCTGATCCGGGAAGGGCTGGGGGAAGAGGAGATCTGGAGGGCGGTCGGACGCACGCAGGGCGACGGCGGCCCGCACCCGCTCGACCTCGAGCGGCTCACGTACGACGACCCGCGGGTGTTCGCGGTGTTCCAGCGGGCGGACACGACGGGCGTGTTCCAGTTCGAATCCGGCGGGATGCGCCGGCTGCTCACGGAGATGAAGCCGGACCGGCTCGAAGACCTGATCGCCGCGAACGCGCTCTTCCGACCGGGGCCGATGGACCTGATCCCGGACTACAACCGCCGCAAGCACGGGGCGGACCGCGTGCCCCGGGTGCACCCCATCGTCGATCGGCACACGGCCGAGACGTACGGCGTGATGGTGTACCAGGAGCAGGTGATGCTGATCGTGCACGAGCTGGGCGGCGTGCCGCTGCGCGCGGCGTACGGCCTGATCAAGGCGATCAGCAAGAAGAAGGAGAAGACGATCGCGGCCGAGCGGTCGCGGTTCCTCGAAGGGGCGCAGCGGAACGGGCTCAGCCGTTCGGCCGCGGAAGACCTGTTCGAGTTGATCCTGAAGTTCGCGGGCTACGGGTTCAACAAGTCGCACTCGACGGGGTACGCGATCGTGGCGTACCAGACGGCGTACCTGAAGACGTACTTCCCGAACCAGTACATGGCGGCGTTCCTGACGTACGAGAGCCAGGCGCAGAAGGCGAGCGACTGGACGCCCTACCTCGAGGACTGCAAGCGCACGCGGTTCATCGAGCCGGCGACGGGGCGCGTGGTGCGCACCGGCGTGGAGGTGCGGCCGCCGGACGTGAACCTGTCGCAGGCGGAGTTCTCGGTGGTGTTCGACGAGGGCGAGCCGCGCGACGCCCACCACGGGCACGTGCGGTTCGGGCTGCGCGCGATCAAGGGGGCGGGGGCGAAGGCGATCGAGGCGATCATGCAGGAGCGGGAGGGAGCGAGCGCGGGATCGAGAGTGCGGGGGTCGGAAACGCCTTCACTCGATGCCCTGATGCCTCGGTCCCTCGATGCCTCTCTTCAAGTCGATGGCTCCCACAAGCCCTTCGCGTCGATCTTCGATTTCTGCGAGCGCGTGCCGCAGAGCGCGGTGAACAAGGCGACGATCGAGGCGCTGGTGAAGAGCGGGGCGTTCGACTCGCTGCACGGGCGCGAGCGCCGCGCGGCGATGATCGCGACGATCGAGCAGGCGGTGGCGGCTGGGCAGAAGGCGGCCCACGACCGGGCGACGGGGCAGGGGCAGTTGTTCGGCTTCGGGGGCGAGCCGGAGGAGGCGGCGGTCGCGCCCGATGCGCCGACGCCGCTCGCGCCGGCGCAGGCATGGAGCGAGAGCGAGACGCTGCGCAACGAGAAGGATGCGCTGGGGTTCTACGTGTCGAGCCACCCGCTGGAGCAGTGGGCGTCCTGGATCGCGGTGTTCGCGTCGCACCGCGCGCAGGACCTGCACGACCTGCCGGCGGACACCCGGGTGCGGCTCGCCGTGCTGGCGCAGTCGGTGCGGACAACGGTGGTGCGCAACGGTCGCAGCGCGGGGCAGAAGATGGCCATGGTCACGGTGGAAGACCTGACCGGGGCGGCGGACGCGGTGCTGTTCGCGGATGCGTACGCGCGGTACGGGCACGTGCTGGGAACGGATGCGCCGTTCTTCCTGCTGGGGCGGATCGACCGCTCGCGGGGCGAGGCGCAGGTGATCGCGGACTCGCTGGTCCCGATCGACGGCGTTCCGCTGCAAGGGGGGCGGCTGCGGATCACGGTGTCGGAGCCGCGGCTGAACGGGTCGTCGGAACGGGCGCTGCGGGAGGTGGCGGCGATCCTGGGGGGACCGGGGCCGACGAAGAACGGGACGGCGAACGGGAGTCAGCCATCGGTGCCGGTGGAACTGCTGATCGACACGGGGGAGTGCCTGTGCGAGATCAAGCCGGGGACACCGCTGCGGTGCCCGCTGGCGCCCGAGGCGCTGGCGACGCTGGCGGGGCTGCTGGGGCGGGAGGCGTTGAATCTGGTGGGTGGGCAGAGTGTGGAGATTGACCGAAATCAGAAGTGGCGGGATAGAGCCTGATCGATAGCCCAGAATTAGTGGTAGGTCGCCTAAGGAACCACAACTCCTAGTAACCTCAAGAAGGGGCGGTTTTTGTTAGGATCACGCTCGCTACTCGATCTCGCCGTACCCTGGAAAGCGAATGGTCAAGCGGTTCACTTGACGCCGTTTCACTTTTACGATAAAATGCAGAAGGTCACAGTCAAGCCGCTGTTCAGAGGCGCCGAGTACAAGACCACGGTGTGGATCGCCGAGGACGTTGCGGAATTGCTCGAACTGTACCTCGACGAAGGCGGGAAGGAGGCTTTGCGGTGGCTCGACAAAGCGGAGTATTATGCGAAGGCTGGATTCGCCCGACATGAGGGGCCAAAGGGTGGTATTCGATCCAAGTGGGGACAGGTATACGCGATTCAACCCTGGGCAACGCTCTTTCGTCTTTACGGCTTCTATGAACAGCCCCAGAAGAGAGACTTCATTGTTGTAAGCACCACAATGAAGAAGGGCCAGAAGATGCGGGATCACGACAAGCGAGAGGTCGACTATGCTGTGTTAATCCGTGAATCCGGAGCGTGGGAGAAGGACGAGACAGTAACATGAGCGACATCCTTTCAAGAATCCAGCGCAAGCTCGCCGAGTATCAGGCAACTCCTGAAGGGTTTGGAAATAGCCTCCGTCACGATGTTGCCATGCTCATCGTTGACAGACTCGAAGAACTAGGTTGGCATCAGCGTGATTTGGCGAGAGTTCTGGGAAAGCCGGACTCGTTCATCAGTCGTCTGATTCACAGCGACTCCAACTGCACTGTCGAAACCATCGGTGAAGTGTGCCACGCGCTTGGCATCAAACCTCTGATAACCGCACGGGAATCTCGGCCGACGACCGCGCTTCACGCCGAGACCCGAGTGCCCGTCATCGAAGCAACGGGAGATTCACATGGCGAAGAAGAGATCGTCGAAAGCGAGAGCTCGCACGCCTTCGTCTCCATCGCTCACACCTAGCGAGATACGCTTCGGTGAACGGCCGGATTTGCCTACTACTCTCTTCGATGCGATAAGGATCGGCATTCGACCCGACGCGCAACTCCTAATGATTTCGTTCTACCAGCTCATGATGAGCCCTCCGAACGATCGCGTGGAGGTCTTTCGTGGTGTGACGACAACCGAACACGCCAAACGCATGATCGACGTGCTCTGCCGGAACCTCGATCACTACCCAACGAAACCTCGTACTGGCAAGCCCCAAGACTAACCTGTGATCGAGTTCGTACACCTTCCACATGCGCGTGATTACGCGATCCCCGTCGGCTTGTGCCATCAATCCGTTACCGAATGCGCGGATTACGAAGTCCCTCCCGATAACGTCCTGACTCTTGCGCACTTTGACAAAGGGGGTCTCCCGCTGGAAGGTGGTGTTGTGGAAGCACCTTGCTGATGACGGAGCAGAACAATGAGAGCGTAGCGAAGCAGGAGCATGGCGGCAGGACAGTGGCGGGCGAGGGGCGTGAAGGCGGAGCAGAACGTCGTAGTGGACACCCAGAGAGCAGGTGCGAAACTGTGGATTGAGTGAATTGGGAGGCGATTGGAGGCACTGTGCGCGAACCGGCTGCGCCGGGCGCCGAAGGAGGCGTTCAGGTGTGCAGGCCGCGCGCGGTGACGGCAAACCGTCGTCGCGTTCCGGGGGAGTTACGAGAGCGCGAAAGCTACGCGGCCTGGTGAAGGCGGGCAGTACAAACGCTGAAGAGTGCGCAGCTGCGGCGGCTACCGCCGGGAGCAGCCATCATCGAGCGGTACAAGCGTCGAGGGCTGCGTCGTGGAGGCGTTGATCGAGATGTACTGCGGCGAGCGTGTGTGTGTGGTTCTTTCGTCAGGTCGAGAGGACATCACCGAAGGCGTTGTGGGGGCGGACCAGCGCCCAGCACAGTGGCCCACGATAGCGAAGGTGTACGGGCGAATCGTGACAGAACCTGACGCCGATCAGTGAAGCACCCCTACGTGTACCTCGACGGCATCTGGCTCAAGCGGGCTGGGGCGAGAGGAGGTGAAGAAGCGTCGCGGTGCTCATCGCCTACCATCGGCGTGGACGCCAGCGGCTACCTGCAAGGTGCTGGCGGTCGCCAGGGGACGAGAAAAGGAGGACGCCGAGTCATCAGCAGGGCTCCTGCGGGCCTGGAAGAAGGCAGCCGTGCGTCCTGTTCAATGACGAAACAGTGCCTACGGGCCTGGTCGAAGGGCGTTACCGGGCGAGGATTCTACGGTCGTCGTGGCAGCAGTGCGTGACACTGGTACCGCAACGTGATGACAGCAGTGCTGCCGCAGAGCAAGTCTTTGCGCGGGAATGATAAGCGTCTCAAGGCGGATTGCACGCGCATGGGAGGACACAGGAGCCGGCGGAGGCCCCAGGCACTGGGTCGTGGGCTGGTCGATACGTCTGGGGCGGCAGCGAGGATCGTGTGAAGGGGCGTGCCAGGAACGCTGTCGTACACGGCACCGCGTGAGCACTGGCGGAGCGCGGACGACTCAACCGCTGGAGCAGCTCTCCAGCCGGGAGGTGCGGCGACGCGGGTGGTGGGCGCCTTCCCGACGGGCAATCGGCGTTGATGCTGGTCGCGGCCGCCTGCAGCACGGCGGGAACAACCGGAATGGGGCCTGCGTCCGGTATGGACATGAGCACCGCCCTGCGCGAGATGCCTCATGGACCGGCGGGCGGGCAGGCACATGGCGGAGACGACGGCGACGGAGATTACCACACGGCCGCGTGAGCCTGTGGGCTGCTGGTGCTCCGCCACCTCCGGTGGCTCCGCACCAGCAACGACCTTCGGGGGGCCCCCCTCTCACCAAATGTGCGCAACTTGACGGACACTACCTCCCTCCCCACCGCGTCCTGAGTCCGTGCTCGACGCCGAGGAGGTCGAGGGTCTTGCCGACGATGAAGTCGACGAGGTCTTCGACGCGCTGGGGGTGGAGGTAGAAGCCGGGGTTGGTGGGGCAGACGATCGCGCCGGCGAGGGTGAGGGTGCGCATGTTCTCGATGTCGATGAGGCTCAGGGGGGTCTCGCGGTGGCAGAGGATGAGGGGTCTTCGCTCCTTGAGGCAGACCATGGCGGCCCGGGTGAGGAGGTTGCTGCCGCTGCCGGAGGCGATCGCGCCGAGGCTGGCACTGGAGCAAGGGAGGACGACCATGCCCCGGTGGAGGAAGGAGCCGGAGGCGATGACCGCGCCGACGTCCTTGTTAGGGTGGACGACGAGGCGGCCTGGAAGGGCGCACGGCTCGCGTTCCCGGCGGTCCTGGGGGCGGGGATCGGGGTCGGTCGATGAGGCGAGGTTGGGGAGGATTCCTTCGAGGGTGATGGTGCGCACGCCGGCCTCGTCGGCGAGGAGGCGGCGGCCGTAGTCGCTGACGACCAGATGAACCTCGTGCCCGCCCCGGAGGAGGAGTTCCAGCAGGCGGAGGGCGTAGGCCGCGCCGGAGGCGCCGGTGATGCCGAGGACAAATCGGCCGGTTTCGCTGCTGGGGTCTCGGGTCACGGGCAACTCTAGGAAAGCGGGGCATTGCGCCGATCGAAGGGAGCATGAAGGCACGAACCGCAGGGATGCACGCTGCGCTGCTCTCGCTGGCCCTGGGCGCGGCGGCGTGCAACACGGTCCACCACACGAGTTACCCGTCGTCGCTGGGCGTGGCGGCGACCCCGGACGAGAACCCGAACGGGGCGACGATGGCGGCGCTGATGGCGGCGGCGGCGCGGTGGTCGGTGGAGCACTACCCGCCCCCGACGGCGGAATACGCGCTCAACCTGCCGGCGGGTCTGAAGCGTGAGTGGTACCTGGCGACCGTGGAGGCGGCGGGACCGAACGCACGGGCGTTGACGGACGAGACGGCGCACCTGCCGACGTACCACATCGGTCGGATCTGGATTCGGAGCGACCGGGCAAAGGTGGACGTGACCCGTCCGGTGTTCACGCTGGGGGAAACGACTTCGCCGCTGGACCAGACGACGACGGTGTGGCTGCGTCGGACGGGTTGGACCTCGTGGCGCGTGGAGCACACGCAGCCGTGGGCGATCGGCGTGGTGCCGACGCCGGAGCCGTACTACCTGCCCCCGGAGCCGCAGCGGCATCAGCGTGCGCAGCGCACACCACGATCCACCGAATCGCTGCGCGAACGTCCGTCCTCGGAGGGCGAGGCCGAGCCTGCGGACAGCATGACCGAGATGCACACACTCGCTCCACCGGCGTCGCCGGTCTGGCTCCCGGCGGTAGCCGATCCATACTCGGACAACGTGCTCTACTTGGACTCGCCTCCGATCACGGTTCAGCCGTCCCCCGCGGCCTCGGCTCGCCGGCAGCGAACGGCCCTCAGCGCGAGTGACGCGCTGGGCGAGACGATCCGAGACCCGAGGACCAGCAAGCAAGCCGACGCTTCGCCAGCCCGCGACTGATCCCGTTCCTCTTGCGTCGCGAGCAGATTCCCGTCCGGCCTGTCAACCCCATCTTCCCTACACTCCGGGCACATGCCCTCGCCCCACCTCCTGACTCTGCATCACCTGCCAGCCGAAGAGATCCGGGCGATCCTGCGCGATGCGATCGCGTTCCGGGCCGCACACGCCGCAGGCACACTCCCGGCTCGGCTTGCGGGACGCACAGTCGGCACGCTCTTCTTCGAAAACTCGACCCGGACGCGCACCAGTTTCTCGATTGCCGCGCTCCGTCTTGGCGCGGAAGTGATCGACCTGCCGGTGGCCGGGTCGAGCCATGCGAAAGGCGAGACGCTCACCGACACGGCCCGCACGGTCGAGGCGCTGGGCGTCGATGCGCTCGTGGTGCGCGCCGCACAGAGCGGAGCCGTCGAGGTGATCGCACGACGCGTCGGGTGCGCTGTCCTGAACGCGGGCGATGGCCGCCACGAGCACCCGACCCAGGGCCTGCTCGACGCGCTGACTCTCGCGGACGCGATGGGTCGCACGGATACCCTGGATCTCTCGGGGTTGCACGTAGCGATCGTCGGCGACGTGGTGAGTTCGCGGGTAGCGCGGTCGAACGTGTTCGGCCTGACCTCGCTGGGCGCATCGGTCACGCTGGTCGGACCGCCCTCGCTTGCCCCCGCCTCGCTCGCCACGCTGGCGCCACACGTACGCGTGCAGCACGACTTCGACGCCGTCCTCCCACATGCCGACGCCGTGATGATGCTCCGTGTGCAGTTCGAGCGTCATGGAGACTCGACCCGGATGGCCTCGCCCGCGTTCGCCTCGCTGCGGGAGTTCCGTGCCGCGTGCGGCCTCTCCACCGAACGTGCTCGACGCATGAAGTCCGACGCTGTTGTCATGCACCCCGGACCGGTCAACCGTGGACTGGAACTCGACGGCGAGGTCGCGGACTCGAAGCGGTCGCTTATCCTCAGGCAAGTCGCCAACGGCGTGCCCGTGCGCATGGCGTCGCTTGTACGGTGTCTGAACGCGCTGCCTGCCCACAACTAATGGCGGACGTTGACCCGGCGCACTTCTACATACGGAGTCGGCGCGGCGGCGGCCGAGGTCCGGTCTGCACCAGAACGTGCGGGCGTGGGAGTGCAGGAGCGAACGCCTCCGACCCGAGGCCTCCCGCCGCGTCGTGCGCGCGGTCGCGGCGTATGCTGTCGGCTCATGGGTGCGGGCGAATCGAACAATCCTGGCGCGTCGCGGCGCACGCTGCCGACGGACACGCCGGACGGGATGCTGCTCATCATCTCCGGGCCGTCGGGCGTGGGGAAGACGTCGATCACGCGGGGCGTGGAGCGGTCGATCGCGGACTCGGTTTTTTCGGTTTCTGCGACAACGCGGCCGAAGACGGACGCTGACGTGGAGGGCGTGGACTACCACTTCGTGACCGACGCGGAGTTCGAGCGGATGCGGGCGGCCGGGGAGTTCCTGGAATCAGCGGCCGTGTTCGGACGGAAGTACGGAACGCCAAGGCGATGGGT
>JAHCJE010000003.1 GCA_026128865.1 Phycisphaeraceae bacterium
GCCAGGCGGAGCCTGCGCTCCGTGATCGAGCGTTGCCGGTCGCTCCGTGTTCTCCGCGCCACTTCCTGGGCCTCGGCATCAGACATACTTCGCGGACGTGCACTCGTGCGAGGCGTCGAGGTTCTGGACCATGTAGCGCAGCGCGTCGACGGCGTGATCGTGGCCGTCCTTGACGGGTTCGAGGCTTTCGGGTTTGTCCGGGTTGTAGTGGTAGCGTTCGAGACTCTCGACAAGGCGTGCGCATCGGGCGTGGATGAAGAGCCGCGGGGCAAGCCCGGCCGCGGCGGGGCGCAGCCGGGCGCGGAGCAGCGCGAGACCTTCCTGCACGCCCATCGCGCGCGTTCGGACGCGCAGGCTCGCTCGGCTCATGGCCTGGACCGCGCTGACGCCGGTCTGGTCGTTCATCTGTCGTCCCGCGGGATCGGCGCCGATCCACGCCAGCCGCGCGTGTCCACCCGGAGGCCACGGCGCTTCGAGGATCGCTCGGACGTGCTCGCCGAGAATGAGGCCGCTCTCGACGCGTTCAGCGACGACGCTGAGCGCCCCAGCCGGATCGACGCACGCCCAGAGCACGACGGTGGGTGAGCGGTAGCCGAAGTCCATGCCGGCGATCCAGATGTGCGCGGGCGAGTCCGGCGGGTCGTCGTGGACGACGTGCAGGCGAGGGTCAAACTCGGGAAGAACAGCGTGTGTGCGCGAGGGGCGGAGGCAGAGCATCTCCGCCTCCCACGCGGCAGCCGAGACGCGCGCTTTCATGGCCATCGCATCCGCGATCTCGACGTGGCCGGCGCACTCGCCCTCGGCCCACGCCTTGGCGCGGCCCTGGCACTCGGGGAAGAGGGCGCAGTCGGCGTCGTCGTTGCGGCAGACGTGCTCGGGACCGCAGCGGGTGAGGGTGTCGGCGATGCCCCATCGGAAGAGTTGGCGTCGCCCGGCGCGGCATTCCTCGACGATGGCGTGCATGAGACCGTGCGGCAGGTGCATCGTGCTGAGGCAGTCGATGGTGCCCCGCACGAGCAGCGTTTCGCTGTTGGCAAGCGCGATCCTCCTGGATCGTGTGACGAGCTGGGCGGCCTCCCAGACTTCCGGGTCGAAGAGTTCGACCTCGTCGCAGCGGAGTTTCTGCACGCGCGTGCCCCGCACGGAGGTCTGCGACTGGGCGAGGAGTTCGACGACGGAGCCGTTCGTGAGCGCGAGCCGGCGTTCGGTGATCCGGCCCTCGACGAGACCGGCGAGTGGCTCGCGAGCGAACAGGGCGCGGAGGTGGGTGTGCATCCTGCGAGATTGCTCCAGCGAGCCGCCCAGGATGCGGACCTCGATCCCGGGCTTGTGGACGAGGTCGAGCATGGTGGCCAGCGCGCCGAGGTAGGTCTTGCCCCCGCCGCGGTTCGCCCAGACGACGGCATCGGGCGGCGCGACGGGAGGTTCACCGAGCGATGGGGCGCCTTCGAAGAAAGCGTGCGCCAGGTAGTCGAATGGCGCGCTGTGGCCGGGCGTGAGCGCACGGCGCGGCACCGAGACGCCCGCGAGCACGCGGAGGCTGCGCTCCAGGTCGTCCGGCGTGCGCGGGATGTCCAGCGGATCGTGCTCGATGAGATCCATGCCCTCCCCCTTGGTGCGGCCTCGGGGGCGGGCACACAGCCTGCGAGTTTCCTGCTCTGCGTCTGAGCGACTCCGCGTGACAGGTTCAGTCAAGCCCGAGTGCGCGCTTCAGCGCGACGGCCCGGTTGCCATCGAGGCGCCGCAGCGCGCGGAGGACGCGGGCACGATCGCGGCCGTTGAGGAAGATGGTCAGGCCGTGCGGCAGCTCGCGGGTGTCGGGGGCTTCCTTCGGCCTGGGAACGCGCGGACGGACCGTGGCTCGTGTCGTCAACATCGTTCATGCCTCCTTGACCGCGGCGTAGGCGGTCATGCGGATGGAAACACGGGCGGCGGCGAGGCGCGCGAGCGAGGGCGCAGCCGCACCGGCGTGGCGGCGCGTGGTCGGCGAGCCGCGCGCCCAGGCACGCAGTTCGCGTTCGAGCCACGGTCGGCGATCGAGCGAGCGCTGCGCGAGCGTGGCGTCGAGGAGCGACCACGGCTCGACGCCGCATTCCCAGAGGGCGTCGAGGAGACGAGCGTCATGCGGCGCGGGCGGGAGGAAGTAGGCGGTCATGCCGGCGCGTTCGAAGAACGGGCAGACGCTGCCCATCGCGGCGAGCGCCTCCGTGGCGGGCGTCAGCGGGTTGTCGAGATAGTCGCGGACGAGCCTGCTGGCGACGCCGAGGCCCCGCCAACGCGGATCGACGACGACACGTGAGATGCAACGGAGTTCGGCGTTGATGCGCTCGGCGTCGCGGCGTTTGTCGGCGGTCGAGTAGCGACCGGGCCAGGCGAGTTCGCGCCAGGCGCCGTTGAGCGTGGGCATGGAGACCACGAGCACGCCCGCGAGCGAATCCGTCTCGGTGTCGCGGGCACGAAGGATGGCGGGCACGCCGCACCGGCCGCGAGCGACAGTGGCGGGCGGACCCGCCCGGTAATGGAAGATCGAGAGCGCGTCGTAGTCGCGCGTCGTGCCGGGTTCGATGACAAGGTTCCCGTTGTTCGTCATGGCGTCGCCCGCCTCCCTCGGTGCAGCCGGACTCGGCCGTCCAGCCCGAGGTCGATGGTGAGCCGCGGGGCGAGCGCATCGCCGAGGTCGGCGTGCGCGGTGGCGCACACGGCACGAAGTCCGGGCGTGCGAGCGACCCAGCGGCGGAATGCGGCGGCGACGCATCTGGCCGTCGTGCGGTCGAGCGTCGATCCGAACTCGTCGGCGATGATGCACGCTCCCGGACGTGCACGCCGCGCCGCGAGCGCGAGGCAGAGGCGCCAGCGCTGGCCCTCGGAGAGTTCTGCTGGTGTGCGCGGCCAGAGCGTGGCGTCGGCGAGGCCGGCCGTGCCGAGCGCGTGCATCGCGACTTCGATCGAGCTGCCGATGAGGTCCATCATGGCTCGTGCGTCGGCGCGGGGGACGACGGGCGCGGCGCGCACGACGGCGAGACCGTGCGAGCGGAGAGCGGAGTGAACAAGCCGGAGGAGCGAGGACTTGCCGCTTCCGCTCGGTCCGGTGAGGAGCGCGACGCCGCCGCGCCGCAGCCGACGGACGACGAGGCGCGCGAGGCGCGGCCCGTTCGACGGTAGAGCGGCACGCGGGCGCGCAGCGCGGTCGAGCGCGATCCCGAAGGCGGCGCAGGCACGGAGTGTGCGTTCGGTGGGGCGTACGGAGCAGGGCACGACGCGGAGGCCGAGCGGGGCAGCAGTCACGACCAGGCCTCCATGAGTTCGGCGATGGCGGCGCGGTGGCGCCGGACGGTGTGGAGTGAGAGGCGGAGTTCGGCGGCGGCGTCGCGGATGGAGCGGCCGTGCAGGACGCACGCTGTGGCGACGCGCCGCCGAGTCGGAGACCAATCGGCCAGTTGCTCGGCGACGAACGCGTACTCGTGCGAGAGGATGCGGGCGGTCAGCCGGCGGATGCGACGACGAAGTCCGCGAGCACGCGCGGCTCGATCCGTCGCGCCCGTTTCACCCGCCACCAGCGCGGCGAGTTCCGCCACCGGCCGACCGTCCCGGAAAACCGCCTCCACAAGGACGCGATCCTCAGGGGGAAGGTGACGGGCGCGTTCGAGGGCGACCTCGGCCTGATCCCGTCTGCGCTTGCGACGAAGATCAAGGGTTTCCACTGGATCGAAGGCCTTGGCCCCTCGGAACGCGGTTGTCATCCTGTGCCTCCTCGATTTCGTGGGGTTTGTTCTTGACATGCCACGCGGATGTGTGTTCACTATGTATTGAACAACACGCCAATATTCGCAACTTGATAGACAGTCCGCAAGGCCTTTGTATGGTACATCCACAATCCGGCGCACAGGAGTGGACGATGCCGTGCGATTTGTCTCCTTGCGAAGGGCGTAGCGGGCTGATGATGACCGAACGAAATCCGATCCCGGGCGGTCAGACCGTTGGGGACCTGGTCCATGGCGCTCGCCGTGCGCGCCGCCTGACGCTCGAACAACTCGCGGAGCGTGTGGGGTGCTCGAAGAGCTACCTGTCCGCAGTGGAGAACTCGCGCTGCGGGCCGCCCAGCGAAGCGCTGCTGCGACGGCTCGAAGAGGCACTCTTCCTCAAGCCCGAGACTCTGGTGCGTGCGGCCGGGTGGGAGACGGCCACGCCTGCGATTCGCCGTGAACTCGGCTCGCTGCGCCAGGATCGGGCGGCGGCGCAGCGGCTCGCTGAGTTGCTGGCGGGTTCGCTGGACGACGCCTATCGATCGGGCGAGCTGCGCCGGTTGATCGAGCGGCTTGCGCCGGCGTCACCCGAGCCGGTCGCACTGCCGTTCGAAGTGCCGCTGATCAACCGGGTGGCGGCAGGGTATCCGCGCGAGTTCACCGATCTCGGGTACCCGGCGCGTGTGGCGGACGAGTACGTGCGCTGCCCGGACCTCGCGGACCCGGACGCATTCGCGGCACGGGTGGTGGGCGACTCGATGCTGCCGGACTACAGGGAGGGAGACGTAGTGGTCTTCAGCCCGGCGCGGACGGTGCGATCGGGGGCGGACTGCTTCGCACGCATCGAGCCGGACCACGAGACGACGTTCAAGCGCGTGTACCTGGAGACGGACGCGGCGGGGCGAGAGTTGATCCGTTTGCAGCCGCTGAATCCGTCGTATCCGCCGCGGGTGCTGCCGCGCGAGCACGTGGCCGGGCTGTACCCGGCGGTGTCCGTGATGCGCGTGATTCCCTAGCGGGCTGGCGTGGGTCGAGGCGGGGGCGGGACGCCTGAGCGGCATCTTTGTATGATGTGACGGGGGCCGCGCATCGTGCGCCGGCCGGGCGGGGAATCTTGCATTGACGCTGCTGCTCGCGGTTCTTTCTGGCTTTGTCCTCGCGCCCTTCGCGCCGGCGATTCACAATGCGCTGGGGAGATTCTCGGGGTGGGCGATCGCGGTGTTGCCGGCGTCGCTGGCCGCGCTGTTTCTCGTGCTGGCAGCGCGAGGCGATGGGGCGGTGGTCGAGTCGCATGCTTGGATGCCGGGCCTGGGGGCAGACCTGCACCTGCGGCTGGACGGCCTCGCGCTGCTGATGGCGACGCTGATCGCCGGGATCGGGGCGGCGATCTTCGTGTACGCGGGGGGCTACCTCGCGGGGCATCGGCACCTCGGGCGCATCTACGCCTACCTGCTGATGTTCATGGGGTCGATGCTCGGGGTGGTGCTGGCGGACAACCTGATCGTGCTGTTCGTGTTCTGGGAACTGACGAGCGTGAGTTCGTACCTTCTGATCGGGTTCGACCACGCGGACGCGAAGGCGCGCAAGTCGGCGTTGCAGGCGCTGCTGGTAACGGGGCTTGGGGGGCTGGCGATCCTGGCGGGCGCGCTGATGCTCGGGTCGGTGGCGGGGGACATGCGCATCTCGCACCTGTTGCTGCACAGGGAGGCGATCCGGGAACACGGCCTCTACACGCCGATCGTGCTGTTGCTGGTGTTCGGGGCGTTCACGAAGTCGGCGCAGTTCCCGTTCCACTTCTGGCTGCCGTCGGCGATGGCCGCGCCGACGCCGGTGAGCGCGTACCTGCACTCATCGACGATGGTGAAGGCGGGGATTTATCTGCTCGCGCGCCTGACGCCCGCCCTGGGCGAGAGCGAGTTGTGGAACGGGCTGCTGACGTGGTTCGGCGCGGCGACGATGGTGGTCGGGGCGTGGCTGGCGTTCCGACAGACGGTGATGAAACTGATCCTGGCGTACTCGACGGTGAGCGCGCTGGGCACGATCGTCATGTTGCTCGGGGTCGGAACGACATACGCGGTCGAGGCTGCGATGGTGTTCCTGCTGGCGCACGCGTTCTACAAGGGCGCGATGTTCATGGTGGCGGGGGCGATCGACCACGAGACGGGCGAGAAGGACGTGAGGAACCTCGGCGGACTGAGCCGGTCCATGCCGCTGCTGGCGGCCGCGGCCGCGCTCGCCGCGCTGTCGATGTCGGGGGTTCCGCCGCTGGTGGGGTTCATCGCGAAGGAACTGGCGATCAAGGCGGTCCTGCCGGACGCGGATCTGGGGCGGGAGGGGTATGCACTGGCGGCGGTGTTCGTGGCAGCGGCCGCGCTGGGGGTGGCGGTGGCGCTGCGGGTGGGGTTCGCGCCGTTCTTCGGGGCAAAGCGCGAGACGAAGCGCGAGGCGCACGAGCCGCCGGCGTCGCTGCTGCTCGGGCCGGGCGTGCTGGCGCTGCTCGGGCTTGGGGCGGCGGTGGCGCCTGGGGTGCTTGCGACGCCGCTGGTGGAGCCGGCGGCGTCGGCCGCGCTGGGAGCGCAGGCGCACCCGCACGTGGCGTTGTGGCACGGGCTGAACCTCGCGCTGGCGTTGAGCGCGGGCGCGCTCGTGCTTGGCGTGGCGTTGTTCCGGGGACAGTGGGCGATCGTGGGGCTTGCGGCGCCGGCGACGAGGCCGCTGGACGCGATCGGGCCGTCGCGGCTGTACGAGCATGCGCTGGCGGCGGTGCTCGGGTTCGCGGACGCGCAGACGCGGGTGCTGCAGTCAGGCTCGCTGCGTCGGTACGCGTTCATCACGTTCGGGGTGATCGTGCTCGCGGTCGGGGCGACGTTCATGCTGCGCAGGCCGCTGGATGCGCTGCCGGACATCGGCGACGCGCGGCCCTACGAGATCGGGCTTGTGCTCTTGATCCTGATCGGGGCGTGGTTCACGGCGGTGGCGCGGAACCGACTGGCGGCGATCGCGGGGCTTGGGCTGGTGGGGTATGGGATAGCGATCATCTTCGTGCTGTTCGGCGCGCCGGACCTGGCGCTGACGCAGGTCTGCATCGAGACGCTGGCGGTGGTGCTGCTGGTGCTGGTGTTCTACATGCTGCCGGATTTCCGGAGTTTCTCGACGCGGGCGCAGAAGGCGCGCGACCTGCTGGTCGCGCTGGCGGGCGGCGCGGCGATGGCGGGGCTGGTGCTGGTGGTGGCGGACCACCGGCCTGACATGACGGTGTCGGATTTCTACGCCGAGAACAGCGCGTCGCAGGCGTATGGGCGGAACGTCGTGAACGTGATCCTGGTCGACTTCCGCGCACTGGACACGATGGGCGAGATCGTCGTGCTGGTGGTGGCGGCGGTGGGCGTGTACGCCCTCATGAAACTCGACCCGACGACGCGCGATGGAGCGACGACAGGCGTGGAGAAGGGAGGCGAGGAGTGAACTCGACCATCCTCCAGACCGCGACGCGGTACCTGCTGCCTCTGCTGCTGGTGTTCTCGATCGTGGTGATGCTCCAAGGGCACAACAAACCGGGCGGCGGGTTCATCGGCGGGCTGATCGGGGCGGCCGGCTTCGCACTGCACGGGATGGCCTTCGGGCCGAACGCGACGCGCACCGCGCTCCGGGCTGACCTGGTGGTGGTGATGGCGCTGGGGCTGGCCTTCGCACTGGTGGCGGGGTGTCTCGCGCTGGCGTCCGGACAGCCGTTCTTGACCGGTCTGTGGGTGAGCGTGCCGTTCCCGGGTTTCGGGGAGGTGAAGGTGGGGACGCCGCTGGTGTTCGACATCGGCGTCTATTTCGTGGTGATCGGGGTGGTCATGACGATCGTGCTCTCCCTGCTGGAGGAGAACGCATGAAGCTCCTTCTGGCGTTGCTGGTGGGCGGACTGTTCGCGGCGGGGATCTACCTGATCGTGCGCCGGAGCATCGTGAAACTCATCATGGGGCTGATCCTGCTGAGCCACGGGGCGAACCTGCTGATCTTCGCGTCGGGGGGGCTGGTGCGGGCGCAGGCGCCGCTGGTGGAGCCGGGCGCGCTGACGCCGGAGACGCCGCACGCGGACCCCGTGCCGCAGGCGTTGATCCTGACGGCGATCGTGATCGGGTTCGGCGTGGTGGCGTTCATGATGGTGCTGGTGAGCCGGGCGTACCGCGCGGTGGGAACGGACGACACGGACGAGTTCACGGGGACAGACCATTGAACGCGCTGCCGATCCTCCCGGTGCTGATCCCGCTGGGCACGGCGTGCCTGGGCATGCTGGGGCACCGGTCGCTGCGCGCGCAGCAGACGGTGAGCATCGCCGGCGCGGTCGCGCTGGCGCTGGCGGCGGTCGCGCTGGTGGCGCGGACGGCGACGGGCGAGATCCTGACCATGGACGCGGGGGGGTGGAGCGCGCCGTTCGGGATCACGTTCGTCGCGGACGCGTTCGGCGCGATCATGGTGCTGCTCGCCGCCGTGACGGGGCTGGCAGTCGTGGTGTACTCGGTGGCGAGCGTGGACCTGCCCCGCAAGCGATTCCTGTACTACCCGCTGACGCACGTGCTGCTGGCCGGCGTCTGCGGCGCGTTCCTGACGGGGGACATCTTCAACCTCTACGTCTGCTTCGAGATCCTCCTCCTCTCGTCGTTCGTGCTGCTGTCGCTGGGAAGCGAGCGGGGGCAGCTGGAGGGGGCGATCAAGTACGTCACGCTGAACCTGATCTCGTCGGCGATCTTCCTGTCTGCGGCGGGGCTGCTCTACGGGACGCTGGGGACGCTGAACATGGCGCACCTGTCGGTGCGAGCGGCGGAGGCCGTGGCAGAAGGAAACGGGAACGCGGTCACGATCGTTGCGATGCTGTTCATGGTGTCGTTCGGGATCAAGGCGGCGGTTTTCCCGCTGTTCTTCTGGCTGCCGGCGAGTTACCACACGCCGCCGTTCGCGGTTTCGGCGTTGTTCGCCGGGCTGCTGACGAAGGTGGGGGTGTACGCGATCGTGCGGGTGTTCACGCTGATCTTCGTGCACGACACGGGGTACACGCACACGATCCTGCTGTGGGTGGCCGCGCTGACGATGGTCTCGGGCGTGCTGGGGGCGGCGGCGCAGACGGAGTTCCGGCGGGTCCTGTCGTTCCACATCATCAGCCAGATCGGGTACATGATCCTCGGGGTTGCGCTGCTGACGCCGCTGGCGGTGGCGGGGACGGTGTTCTACATCGTGCATCACATCGTGGTGAAGGCGAACCTGTTCCTGGTGGCGGGTGTGGCGCACCGGATCCGCGGGACGTCGGACCTCGGGCGAGCGGGGCGCGTGGGTGTGTACGCGAGCGCGCCGCTGGTGGCGATCCTGTTCATGATCCCGGCGATGTCGCTGGCGGGGGTGCCGCCGCTGTCGGGGTTCTGGGCGAAGTTGATCCTGATCCGCGCCGCGCTGGACGAGCGTGCGTATGTGTACGTGGCGGTCGCGCTGCTGGTGGGGATCATGACGCTCTTCTCGATGACGAAGATCTGGGCGGAGGCGTTCTGGAAGTCGCCCGAGGAGAAGGAGGGTGACCCGCCCACGAAGGCGGATCGCACGCCGATGGGGATGCTGGCGCCGATCGCGGCCCTGGCCGGCATCACGGTGGCGATCGGGCTTGCGGCGCAGCCGGTGTTCGAGTTTTCGGTGTTGGCGGCCGGGCAGTTGCTGAACCCGGAGGTGTACGTCGGGGCGGCGCTCGGCGAGGCGTTCGTGACGCCCTTGCAGGGGGGGGTGGAGCCGTGAGGCTGGTGATCTGGAACATCGTGCTGGCGCTGCTGTGGGCGGCGACGATGGAGAACTTCTCCGCGCCGAGCCTGGCGGTGGGGTACGCGATCGGGTTCGTGGTGCTGCTGCTGATGCGTTCGGTGCTGCAGGAGAACAAGTATTTCCGGGACGCGTGGGAGTTGATCGGGCTGGTGCTGTATT
The DNA here is from genome assembly GCA_026128865.1 of Phycisphaeraceae bacterium. Lineage (GTDB taxonomy): Bacteria > Planctomycetota > Phycisphaerae > Phycisphaerales > UBA1924 > CAADGN01. The sequence continues at coordinate 9,693 of JAHCJE010000003.1, forward strand.
TCGTGGTGGAACTGGTGCTGGCGAACTTCAAGATGGCGTACTACACGGTGATGCCGCTGAACCGGATGCGTCCGGGGGTGATCGCGGTGCCGCTGGAGCCGATGAACGAGACGGAGTTGACGGTGCTGTCGAACCTCATCACGCTGACGCCCGGTACGCTGAGCGTGGACATCGAGGAGTGCGATCGGACGGGTCGTCGGACACTGTACGTGCACGTGATGTCGTACGCGGACCCGGAGGTGGTGCGGTACGACATCAAGTCAGGGTTCGAGCGGCGGGTGCTGAAGGCCTTGCGATGAACGAGATCAGCGCGACAATCCTGGAGCACACGCTGCACATCGTGATGGCAGTGGTCGGGCTGTCGGTTGTGCTTGCGTCTGTCCGTCTGCTGCGCGGGCCGAGCCTGCCGGACCGGGTGGTCGCGCTGGACCTGATCGGGACGCTGGCGGTTGGCGGGACGGCGGTGTACGCCATCCTGGAGGACGAGCCGATCTACATGATCGTCTCGGTCGTGATCGCGCTGCTGATGTTCGTTGGGACGGTGGCGTTCGCGTACTACCTGCAGAAAGGGACACCGAAGTGAACGACGCGATCGTGGCCGCGCTGCTGATCGTCGGAGCGGTCTTCGGGCTGCTCGGCGCGGTGGGCGTGGTTCGGATGCCGGACCTGTTCACGCGGCTGCAGGCCTCGACGAAGGCGGGGACGCTGGGGGTGCTGTTCCTGGTCGTGGCGGCGGCGGTGCACTTCGGAGAGATGGGGGTGGCGGTGCGCGCGCTGCTGGTGGTTGCGTTCCTGTTCCTGACCGCGCCGGTCGCTGCACACGTCATCTGCCGGGCGGCGTACTCGGTGCGCACGCCGCTGTGGGAGCGGACGGGGATCGATGAGTTGCGGGAGGCGCGGAGCGAGAATCCGGACGAGAGAGGTGACTGACGGAGACGTCTCTGCCGCAACGCTCCGCTCCGTCCCGCCCGATCGTGGCGATTGATGAGGGCAGTGCCGCGTCGCAACGTTCTGTGCGCGAGTGCGATGGGCATCGCTCAGGTCAAGAACAGGGTGTATCCCCTGATCTGCGTCTTCGCTTCCGTCAGGCGTGCGCTCTGTCTCAGCGAGCGTCCCCTTCCTGATGAGTCGCCCGCGTCGGGCATGTGCTCAGGGAGGTTCGGGCATGAGCGGATGGGGAAGCAGTCGTGAGAGCAGGCCGAACCCCGCGGCACGTCGCGCGAACGGTGCGGCAGGCTGGGGTGCCAGAGGCTACGGCGATGGCGTTGCTACTCGCGGCGCTGTTCGTCCGCAGTCTGTTTCTGCGTCGATTTCCGGCCGCAGGGTCTCGGATCGCGTGATCCGGCCGTGCGGCCGCGCTGCTTGACAGGAGGTGTCGGATGAACGAACGCAACACGAACGGGAGTGCATGGTGGGGCCGCGGCTGGCCGTGGGGCTGGATCGCGGCGAGTGCCGTCGCCGGCGCGATCGCCATCGCGCCCATCGTGTGGACAGTGGCGACCTGGGCCGCCTGAGAGGGCGAGCAGGCGTCGATTTCACGGAGCAACGACCACCGGCGCACCGCGCCACAGGAGAACCCCCGATGACTGCGCAGAACACGCCGCTCTTCGCGGCTCAAGACCGTGAACCCCCCGGGCCGATGCGTGGCCCGTGGGCACGGGGAGCGAAAGTCGCTCCCCGCACGATCGCGAGCCGGGCGTAGGGGTGCCGGCGCCCGCCGCACCGCAGGCGGGGCCGGTACCATCAGTTCCTATGCCACAGGACACGAAAGCCATGAGACGGGCACGGACGTCCGTCAATCAGCCGCCGTGGCTCGACGACGCGCACGACGAGTTCGTCGAGTTGTGCAGGCACGAGCGCATCCCGCGCGACGACTACGACCGCTTTGTTGACCGATGGCTCGAACGCTGCACAACCCGGGGCGAAGTCCGCGCGTTCGAGCGCGCGGTCGAGTGCTGGATGCGACTCCGCGCGGGAGCCCGCGTTCTCGCGGAGCGAGAAGCCGCGAGCCGGCCCGCCGAAGACACGGGCGGAGGCCGGACGATCGGGCGTCAGAGCGGCGCACGACGCAACGCCGGCGACTGACCGTCCTGTTTGTCAGCACTCACAAACCGATCCACCTCCTCGCCGTGGCGAATCCGCCCGGCGTTTTTTCTTGCCCGAGTGAAGCGCGGGGAACCAGGTAGACGAGGGAAGTGTCAAACGCCATCTGGGGGTCCGGGGAAAGGACATGCCACACGACGACGCATCGGACGCGAACTGGAAGAGCATCAACATCGACCTGCGTCGAATTGCCGAGCGGCTCGATCGCCAGGCGCACGATCTCGACGACGCGGCCGGGGAGATTGTCGAGGAGTACTGCTCGCGCGTTGACGGCGGAGAGGAGTCCGCACCGCTCGCGGTCGAACTCTACGACTGGGCCGACCGTTGCGGACACCGCCTCGTCGGGCCGGTGAGGCTCGGCCACGACCGGCGCGACCATTGCGATCGGCTGGCGCTTCTGTGTCGCGTCGTGAACAACCTCCAGCACCGGATCGGCCGGCACGGAGCGGAGGCGTTCTCGCTCGACACGACCAAGCGGAACGCTCGGACACGATTCGGCGCCATGCACGACGGCTACGAGGCGGCCGATCCGGCAGCCCACGGCATCCACGCCGCGATGAAGCGCGAGGAACTCGATCTCCTCGCCGAGTTCATTCGACAACTCCCCGAGCAGGACGCGCGTCTTGCGCTCGACCTCGCCAATGGCAAGACGATCGTGGAAGTCTCTCAGGATCTCGGCATCTCCAAGAGTGCCGCACGCGCGCGGCGGAGCAGGCTCTGCCGCGAACTGATTGCCTTCCGTGCCTCACGCCACCGCAAGCCATCCCTCGGCGATGCCGCTCCTCGCCCGGGAGAGGCCGGGCAGCGAGGGCTCGTACGCGACGACAAGCGGGACAAGAACAACGAGGACGATCAACCCGAACACCACGAGCGGCCGGGGCGGCTCGTAGAGCGCTCCGGCCGCACGATCCGAACCCCAGCGCGACGCCGCGTACACCGCCGTGATCGGCAGCGCAACGAACAGCACGATCGCCCAGCCCCACGTCCACGCCGACCAGAACACGGATTCCATGGCTGCGCCTCCTGCACACATGCGGCCGACGATCGGCCTCACATAGACAAGGGGACGCTGCGTGTGCGGGTGGGCGCGCCGATCGCGCGGCATCGGTGTGCCGCCTGAGCAAATCGGCTACTTCCCCTGCCCCTGCGCTTCGTACCACTCCACCGTCCGCCGCAGGCCTTCCTCAAGCCCGACCTTCGCTTTCCAGCCGAGGAGTGCGGCCGCGCGCGCGGTGTCGAGGCACCGGCGGGGCTGGCCTTCAGGCTTGGTGGTATCCCACTCGACCTGCCCCGTGTAGCCGACAGTGCGGACGATGTGGCCGACGAGTTCCCGGATGGAGACCTCGACGCCGGGGCCGAGGTTGATCGGTGTCGGTTCGTGCATGACCTCGGCGGCGCGGACGATGCCCTCCGCGGCGTCGTCAACGTACAGGAACTCGCGGGTGGCGTTTCCCGTGCCCCAGCAGGTGAGCCGCGGCTCGTCACGGTCGCGCGCCTCGACGCACCTGCGCACGAGGGCAGCGACGACGTGGCTCGACTCGGGGTCGAAGTTGTCGCCTGGGCCGTAGAGGTTGATGGGCAGCACGAACGCGCCGCGCATCCCGTACTCGCGCCGGTATGCGTCGAGCATCAGTCCGGCGGCGAGCTTCGCGATGCCGTAGGGCGCATGGCTCGGCTCAGGGAAACCGCTCCACAGGTCGTCCTCGCGCAAGGGCATCGGCGCGTGCGCGGGGTAGGAACACATCGAGCCGACCTGGACAAACACGCCCTCGCGCTCGGGCAGGCCGTCCACGCGTGCGCCTTCGATGAGGTGAAGCGCCATCGCCATGTTCGCGTGGAAGAAGCGGCCAGGGCTGCGCAGGTTCGCGCCGATCCCCCCGACCGCCCCCGCCGCGTGGATCACGACGTCCGCCTTGCCGGACCGGAACGACTCGCGGTACATGCGGCCGACCTGCGCGGGGTCGGTGAGGTCGTAGTCGCGCCGGAGCGGGACGAACAGCCGGTCTTCGCGGACGCCGCGCCCGCGCAGCACGCGGCAGACGGCCCGGCCCGCGAACCCAGCTCCCCCCGTGACGATCACACGCTTGGTCGACCAGTCGTACCCGTCGGGCATCATCCGCTCCAGGCGCCGCGTGAGGCGTATCGTCTTCGGAACGGCCTGCCGGCCGCCGACGGAGTTTACGCCATGCGCCACGCGATCCACGTCCTTCTCGCAATGTTCCTTGCCTCGATCACGCACGCGCAGCAGGCGCCCCGCTACACGGCGCGGCAGTTCTACGACACGGTGGCGGTAGGGGTGCCGTCGTTCACGCACGATGGGTCGCGGATCATCTTCCACTCGGACGCCTCCGGCGTGTTCAACGTGTACTCGGCGCCGTTCGAGGGGGGCGAGCCGACGCAGCTCACGTTCTCGAAGGACCACGCGCACTTCGCCGTCTCGACGTTCCCGGAGGACGACCGCGTGCTGTTCACCGCGGATCAGGGCGGGAACGAACTGAACCACCTGTTCGTGCTGCTGCCCGACGGCACGACGCGCGACCTGACGCCGGGCGAGAACCTCAAGGCCCAGTTCCTCGGCTGGTCCGGCGACGAGACCGCGTTCTACGTCCTGACGAACGAGCGCGATCCGCGGCACTTCGACCTCTACCGTTACGACGCGGAAGATTACACTCGCACGCTCTACTTCAAGAACACAGAGGGTTGGTCGATCGGGGCCGTCAGCCGCGACTGCCGGTGGATCGCGCTCACGAAGACCCACACCAACGCGGACTCGGATGTCTACATCGCGGACGTGACGACTGGCGAAGCCCGTCTCGTCACGCCGCACGAGCCGCCGGTGAGCCACGGCGTCGCCGCCTTCACGCCCGACAGCACGATGCTCATCTTCACCTCGAACGCGGACTCGGAGTTCGTCCACACCCGTACCTTTGTCCTTGCGGGCGTTCCCCAGGGAGAACGCAACCACCGCGTGCTGGACCGGGCCGACTGGGACGTCGCGTTCGCGTCGTTCTCGCGCGACGGCCGGTACCGCGTCGTTGCCGTGAACGCGGACGCACGCACCGTGCTGAGCGCGGAGGAGTGGCCCTCGCGCACGCCGCTCGCTCTGCCCGAGTTCCCACGCGGCGACGTGACCGGCATCACCTTCTCTCGCGACGGGAAACGGGTTGCGCTCGTCGTGAACGGCGACACCTCCCCGGCGAACATCTACTCGGCGGAGATCGGCTCAGGCCAGATCCACCAACTCACACGCTCGCTCAGCGCCGCCATGAAGCAGGAACACCTCGTCGAAAGCGAGGTCGTGCGGTATCCGTCCTTCGACGGCGTGGAAATCCCGTCGCTGCTCTACCGACCGCACGGAGCATCGGCGCGGAACAAGGCGCCCGCCCTCGTCTGGGTTCACGGGGGCCCGGGCGGGCAGAGCCGCACGGGCTACAACGCGCTCATCCAGTTCCTCGTGAACCAGGGGTACGCGGTGCTGGCCGTCAACAACCGCGGATCGTCGGGCTACGGCAAGACGTTCTTCCACATGGACGACCGTGACCACGGCGGGGGCGACCTGAACGATTGCGTCCACGCCCGCACGTACCTCTCGTCACTCAACTGGATCGACCCGGACCGAGTCGCCATCATCGGCGGCTCCTACGGCGGGTTCATCGTGGCGGCCGCGCTCACCTTCCACCCCGAGGCGTTCGACGCGGGGGTCAACATCTTCGGCGTGACCAACTGGGTGCGGACGCTCGAGTCCATCCCGCCGTGGTGGGCGGCGTTCCGCGACTCGCTCTATGCCGAGATGGGCGACCCGGCGACCGACCGCGAACGCCTGCACGCCATCTCGCCGCTCTTCCATGCGGGGAACATCGTCCGCCCGCTCATGGTCATTCAGGGCGCGAACGACCCGCGCGTGCTGAAGGCCGAGTCGGACGACCTCGTCGCTGCTGCCCGTGAGAACGGGGCGACCGTTGACTACCTCGTCTTCGACGACGAGGGGCACGGGTTCCTGAAGAAGGAGAACCGCATCACGGCCGCCGAACGTATCGCCGCATTCCTCGATGTCCACCTTCGCGGCGAGTGATCGATGCGTCGCCGACGGCACAGCCCTCGCCGCCGGCGCGCCGCCCGCGTGCTGACCGCCGGTTCGCTCGCGTGCCTCGTGGTCTTCCTGCTCACGCGGTTGCTCACGGACAGGGCAGTCGTTGCGCAGTGGGCGTGGTGGGTGCCGCAGTGGGTCTGGCCGCTCGGAGCGGTCGCGCTGGTCGCGCTCTCGCGCGGGATCGACCCGCGCAGGCAGCGATCCAGACCGATGACTCTCTTCGCTGCGATCGGCGCGCTCGCGATCGTGCTCGGCGCGGACTGGCGGGCGTACCGCTTCGTAGCCGAGGCCCGTTCGGACACGGGGGCTGCGCCGCCGGCCTCGTTGCTCTTCCTGAATCTCGCGGCGGAGCGGATCGAGGACGTGTCCGTGCTCGCGCTCCCGGGCGCGGACGTGTACGTGATCGCGAACGCATCCTCGGCGACGAGCCTCGACGCGCTCGCGCGAAACTTCGACGACGCGCCGTTCGTCGCACATTCATGGCCGTTCGTTGTCGTGTCGCGTTGGCCCGTCACCAGGCTCGGCGCGACGGTCTTCAGGCCGCCGGATGACCCGGACGCACGTTCTGAGCACGATCCGGGCCGCGCCGAAGCGTTCGTGCTCGAGGAGACGCCGATGGGCGAGGTGACGTTGTGGGTGGTCGACTTTCCTTCGGACCCGCGACGCTCCCGCGTGGCGAACGCGCGGCAGGCCGCCGAGTCGATCAACGCCGCTGCCCGGTTCCCCGCGCCGGATCTCGTGGTGGGCGACTTCAACATCACTCGCGGTTCGTATTCGCTGCGCCTGTTCACTCGGGAAACCGCGCCGGGGCTGCGCGACGCTCACGCAGCGGCGGGACGCGGGCCTGCGGGCACCTGGCCGCGCCGCGCACCGCTGTGGCCGATCGATCACGCCTTCCTCGGGCCGCGGCTCGTGCCGACAGGCATGCGGGTCCACACCCCTCCCCTCGGGACGCATCGCGCCATCATCATCGAATGCGCGCCGTCGCCCGATCCTGCGCGATGAGGGCGCGTGCGACGGATCACAGACGCTCGTAGAGCGGCAGCGAGCCGACCAGAGGGCGGCAATAGTCGATGAACGCCTGGCTCACGTTGTTGTGACCGTCGATGAACTCGGGCGGCATGTGGCGTGTCTTGGCGGCGACCGCGCCGAGGTCCAGCCTGCGGAAGCGAGCGGCGTAGGGCTGGGCGGAGCCGATGGGGCTGACGCGCTCGATGGCGACCGTGCCGTCGAGGTCGCCGCTGACGGCGAGTTCGGCCGCAAAGCGTCCGACGCCGCGGGCCTCGCTCGCGTCCACGGGAGAGGCGTCGGGCCAGCACCGCTGGATGTAGCCGAAGGTGTCGGCGCGGACGCGCGGGGGCTTGCCGCCTGGGGGGGTGAGTTTCGCCTTGAGGAGGTCGGCGAGCGCATCGCCGAGCGCGCCGGAGCCGGAGAGTTGCACGTTGCCGTGGGCGTCGACCTGCGCGCTCTTGATGAGCGTGGCTCCGATCGGCGTGCCGTCGCGGTCGCAGATGCCCTCGCTGACGGCGACGTGGCACCGGCCCTTGGCGTCGTAGACCTCGGCCACGTCCTGCACGAAGCGCTCGGTGTCGAAGGGGACCTCGGGGACGTAGATGAGTTGCGGCCCGTCGGTGGACGGCTCGAAGGGGCGGTCGGAGCGTCGTGCGAGCGCGCTGGCGGCGGTGAGGAAGCCGGCGTGCCTGCCCATGACGACGTTGATCTTGATGCCGGGCAGGGAGATGTTGTCGAGGAAGTCGGCCATGCACGCCATGGCGACGAAGCGGGCGGCGGAGGGGAAGCCGGGCGTGTGGTCGCTGCCGACGAGGTCGTTGTCCACGGTCTTGGGGACGTGGAAGCAGCGAAGTTCGTAGCCGGCCTTGTTGCTGACCTCGTTGACGATGCGGCAGGTGTCGCTGGAGTCGTTGCCGCCGACGTAGAAGAAGTAGCGCACGCCGTGCTTCTCGCAGGCCTCGAAGATGCGCTTGCAGGAGGCCTCGTCCGGCTTGTCGCGGGTGGAGCCGAGCGCTGCCGATGGCGTGACGGCGAGGCGTTCGAGGCGCGGGCGGTCAAAGTCGGTCAGGTCGATCAGGTCGCCCGTGGTCAGGCCGCGCACGCCGTGGCGCATCCCGAGGATCCGCCGGATGGGGTTGCCGGGCCTGCCCGCCCCCGCGGCGAGCAGCCCCTGCACGACGCCGACGAGGGACTGGTTGATGACGGCGGTCGGCCCGCCCGACTGGCCGATGACCGCGTTGCCTTCCACAAGGTTGCTCATGCCCCAAGGGTACCCCGCCGTCCGGCGGACGCGGCGCGGTCCTCTGGCGGTGTTCCGTATCGCGATCGTCACGTCTTGGGATTCCGCCACGGCGGCCCGATTGGGCGTTACCCTGTTCCTGCCATGACACGCACACTCCTGCCGTCGCTGGTCTCGGTTGCGCTCGCCGCGGCCGCCCTCGCCCAGCCCTCGACCAACAACCCGCTCGACCCGCAGCCGAACAGCCCGCGCAAGGTCGAGCCGTCGTACCACGTCCTGGTCGGCGCGACCGTCCACGTCCGGCCCGGCGAGTCGTTCGAGCGCGGCGCGGTCGTGATCCGCGACGGGCGGATCGTCTCCGTCGCGGACATCGCTTGGGCCCAGTACGCCCTCCCCCCTGGCGCGCTGGTCTGGAACTACGACGGCCTGCACATCTACGCGGGGTTCATCGACGCGCACGCCGAGATTGATGCCCCGCTGCCGCCCGTCGATGCGCCGGGCGTCCACTGGAACCGCAAGGTCACGCCGCAGCGGTCCGCGCTCGAGGGTCGCGGCGTGCCGGAAGCGGAGGCGAAGCGGCTGCGCGAACTCGGGTTTACCGCCGCCGCGATCGCCCCGAAGGGGGGCATCTTTGCGGGTCAGGCCGCGCTGGTGAGCCTCGCGCAAGCGCCCTCCGACCCTTCGGACGGCCGCCCGCCGGTCTACCGCGAGCGCGTCTACCACACGCTCTCGTTCGAGACGGCGGGTGGCGGGAACCTGGGCGAGTTCTCGAACTACCCCAACTCGCAGATGGGGGCGATCGCCCTCATCCGCCAGACGCTCAGCGACGCCGACTGGCTCGACACGTTGACGTTGTTGAGCAGCGAGACGGCCCGCGACACCGCGATCGCGCCGTCGTGCCTCAAGACGCTCACGACGACGAGTTTCGACCACCTTCCACTCGCGTTCCGGACGCGCGATGAACTGGACGCGATACGGGCCGTCAAGATCGCGCGAGAGTTCGGACGGCGTCCCGTGATCCTCGGGAGCGGCGTGGAGTTCCGGCGGCTGGACGCCATCACGGCCTACGACTCGCAGCGCGAGCACCGGCCCACGTACATTGTCCCGCTCACGTTCCCGAAAACGCCCGACGTGAAGTCCGCGGGCGCGGCCGACAGTGTGAGTCTGCGCGACCTGATGACCTGGGAGCAGGCCCCGACGAACCCGCGCCGCCTTGACGCGGCCGGGGCACACGTCTCGATCACGGCGAGCGGGCTGCGCCGGGGCGAGAAGTTCGAGGACAACCTGAACAAGGCGCTCGAGATCGGCGGCCTGACGCCCGAGCGCGCCCTCGCCATGCTTACCACCAACCCCGCCGAGACGCTCGGCGCGAGCGACAGGCTGGGCACGGTCGAGCGCGGCATGATCGCGAACCTCATCGTTGTGGACAAGCCGCTCTTCGACCACAAGAAGAAGGCGACCATCCACGACCTCTGGATCGACGGTCGCCGACACGAGATCGCGCCGCGCAAGCCCGCCATCGCCGGCACGTGGGCGTACTCGTTCGGCCCCGGCGCGGAGCCTGCGGGCACGATCGTCATCGAACAGGACGACAAGGGGAAGATCGGCGTCACGCTCCCCGGCGCGGAGGGGGAGAAGCCGACGACGGCCCGCGACCCGAAACTCGACGGCGACCGGCTCACCTACCTCGTCGACTTCCCCGACGGCGACGTGGTGCTCGTTACGCTCACGCTCGTCGGAGACCGCCTCTTCGGCTCGCTGCTCACGCCGGGTGGTGAGCAGATTCAGTTCACGGCGACGCGCGCGGAGGCGACGCCCGCCCCCGATGCTTCCGGCGACGACGCCGACGCGAAGAAGGCCGGCGACGAAGCCCCCAAACTCCCGCCCGAAGACCTCCCCGGCTATCCGTTCGGCGCGTACGCGGTGAAGGAACTCCCGCCGCAGCGGGCGGTCGTGCTGCGAAACGCCACGATCTGGACGTGCGGGCCGCAGGGTGTGATCGAGCGCGGCTGGGTCTTCATCGATGAGGGTCGGATCGAGCACGTCGGCGTCGGCGGCCCGCCCTCGACCGCTGGCGACGTGCTGGTGATCGACCTGGAGGGCAAGCACATCACGCCGGGCCTGATCGACGCGCACTCGCACACGGGCATCTCGCGGGGCGTGAACGAGTCCGGGCAGGCCGTCACCGCCGAGGTCCGCATCGGCGACGTGACCAACCCCGACGCGATCAACTGGTACCGGCAACTGGCGGGCGGCACGACGACCGTCAACTCGATGCACGGCTCGGCCAACCCCATCGGCGGCCAGACGCAGACGAACAAGGTGCGCTGGGGCGTGCCGCACCCCGACGACATGCACGTGCAGGGCGCGAAGCCCGGCATCAAGTTCGCGCTGGGGGAGAACGTCAAGCAGTCCAACTGGGGCGAACGCAACACCACGCGCTACCCGCAGACGCGAATGGGCGTCGAGACGATCATCCGAGACCGGTTCACGGCGGCGCGGGAGTACGCGGCCGCGAACGGCAAGCGCCGCGACCTCGAACTCGAAGCCCTCGCCGAGATCCTCGCGGGCGAGCGGCTCGTCCACTGCCACTCCTACCGGCAGGACGAGATTCTCATGCTCTGCCGCGTCGCCGGGGACTTCGGCTTCACCATCGGCACGTTCCAGCACGGGCTGGAGGTCTACAAGGTGGCGGAGGCGGTGAAGGACCACGCGATCGGGGCGTCGCTTTTCTCTGACTGGTGGGCGTACAAGGTCGAGGTGCAGGACGCGATCCCGCACGCCGGCCCGCTCCAGGCCGCGGTCGGCGTGAACACGTCGTACAACTCCGACTCCGACGAACTGGCGCGGCGGATGAACGTCGAGGCGGCCAAGGCGCTGCGCTACTCGACGCTGGCCGACTCCGACGCCTTCGCGCTCACGCCGGAGGAGGCGCTCAAGTTCGTCACGATCAACCCCGCCATCCAACTGGGCATCGCCGACCGCGTCGGCTCGGTCGAGAAGGGCAAGGACGCGGACCTCGTCGTCTGGTCGGGCGATCCGCTCTCCACGTTCTCGCGGGCCGAGTCGGTGTGGATCGACGGTCGGGAGCACTTCTCGCTCGCTCGCGACGCCGAGTTGCGCGAGCAGAACGCCGCGCACCGCTCTCGGATTGTTCAGAAGATCCTCGCCGAGGGCGCGAAGAAGAAGCCCGACAAAAAGGACGACGAGCCGAAGGATGAGGCCGAGGAGAAACCGCCTGAATCGCTGCGCGAGCGGATGGTGGCCGACGCGCGCCGCCGGCACTACCTGGGCCTTTATCTCCGCGGCATCGACCCGGCCGACCACCGCTGCGGGGACTGCGGCATCACCGAAACCGAACTCGGAGGCGCACGATGAACACTCAGCCCCTTCTTCGCCTCATGCCCCGGTGCCTTGCTGCCTTGGTGCCTCTCTTCGCGTCAACTGCGCTCGCGCAGGACCTCGGCGTGAAGGCGCCGCCGCAGACACGCCCGGTCTTCATCCACAACGCGACCATCCACACCGTCTCCGGCGAGACCATCGAGGGCGGGGGCATCGTGTTCGACGACGGCGTCATCACGGCGGTGCTGCCCGCGGGCATGACGCCGGGGTTCGCGCCCGGCTCGAACCCCATCGAGATCGACGCCGAGGGGTTGCACGTCTACCCCGGCTTGGTCGCGCCGTACACGCAACTCGGCCTGACCGAGATCCAGGCGGTGCGGGCGACGCTCGACTTCCGCGAGGTCGGCACGATCGCGCCGGAGGTTCGTGCCGCGGTGGCGATCAACCCGGATTCGACGCTGCTGCCGGTGACGCGATCGTCGGGCATTCTGACGGCGGGCGTGTTCCCGGGGACGACGTACGAGATCTTCGGCGACGCCGGGCCGCGCGGCCTGATCCCGGGGCGGGCCTCCGTCGTCCGCCTCGACGGCTGGACGTGGGAAGACCTCGCCATCCTCGACGACGCGGGGCTGGTGGTGAACTTCCCACTCACGCGGCCGGTCGTCGCGTGGTGGATGGACGAGCCGCCGGAGGGGCAGAGCGAGAACATCCAGCGGGCCATCGGCGCGCTGGACGAAGCCTTCCGCAACGCGGCCGCCTACCGCGACGCCCGCGCGGCGAAGCCGGACCACCCGATTGACCTGCGCTACGAGGCGATGCAGGGGGTGTTGCCGTCGGCGGGTTCGGGCCAGCGTCCCACCTTCTTCACCGCGCACGACGTGGACCAGATCACCGGCGCGCTGGCGTTCGCGGAGCGGCACGGGCTTCGGCCGGTGATCGTCGGCGCGCGCGACGCTGACCGCTGTACCGAGCAGTTGAAGGCGGCGGGGGCGGCAGTGGTCATCGAGTCCTCGTACCGGATGCCGAAGCGCGACGACTCGCCCTACGACGAGTTGTTCACGCTCCCGCAGCGGCTGGAGGCGGCGGGGGTGTCGTGGTGCTTCGCTTCGGGCGAGGAGGCGGCCCACGAGCGCAACCTGCCCTACGCCGCGGCGATGGCCGTGGCCTACGGCCTGTCGCCGGACGCCGCGCTTCGTGCCGTCACGCTCAGCCCGGCCCAGATTCTCGGCGTGGGCGACCGCCTCGGCTCGCTGGACGCGGGCAAGTCGGCGACGCTGATCATCACCGACGGCCACCCGCTGGAGGTGACGACGCAGGTTCTCCTGGCCTTCATCGACGGGCGGGCGATCGACCTGGAGAACAAGCACACGGCCCTGGCCCGGAAGTACCTGGAGAAGTACCGGCAACTGGGGCTGGTCGAGAGCGAATAGGCAGGCACTCAGCGAGCCGCGAGCAGAGATTCACTCCGCGTCGCCGTGAGACTCCTCTTTGGTTGCCGCGCTCGTCGCCATTTTCATCGGGTTGAACACGGGCACCTCGAACGCCGGCAGCCCGGCGCGAACGAGTACGTTGTGCAGGTACTCGCGCCAGTAGGGGACCGCGTTCAGGTTTCCGTTCACCCATGCGAAAGCCGCAAGGTCGGCCGGCGATGCGGGCTGGTCGGAGTCCAGCCTGTACGTAATCCTGAATGTCCCATGGGCTTCGAACAACGGCTCTCGACCGACTTCCGCGGCTGAGTCCTCATCGGCATCCAGCCAGACCGGCACTGCCCGGAAGACAAAACGCAGCGTTGCAGTGATCTCGCGTCCCCGCTGCTCCGCGCTCGACTCGCCAAGAAGATGCTCGGGCCTCGCAGTCGGGTGATCGCCTCGCGTTCCCGACAGCCGGAACGTGCCCGATTCCTGCACGATCGACTCGATTCCCTCGACGCGCATCGAGACCGCCGCAGGGTTGCCGGGTGTGGATTGCCGTCGTTGTGCCACCATTGCCTCTGATCCGACGCGGTTTCAAGCCGCGAGCGCGTAGGTGTTATTGCCAGCCAAGCCCGCCGGTGGAGGTGCGGCGTCGGCTGTGGCTGACTTGCTCGCCTGAACGACGTCCTCGACCGGCGCCACGATCGTCGTGGACCAGGGCACGTCCTGCTCGACGCGGATCTCGCGCCCGGCCGACCGGTCCCGCATGGCTCGCAGGAATGCCCTCGCCTCCGGAACATGGAGGAACACACGGAGCATCCGATCTGCAAGGCGGCTCTGCACGACGTGTCCGCGCAGCCATCGGCTCAGCGACTCCGGCGCAACGCCGATCAACTCCGCGAGTTCGGACTGCCTCCGAATCCCGATGCGCCGACACGCCTCCCGAATCTCCGCACCCGTCAGCAACCCCGCCGAACGAAGCAGCGCCTCCGTGATCTGCGCATCGGCGCGATTCCCGAAGTACTGTTCGCCGCACGCGCCGCACCTGTTGACATGGAGATCAGGGACGAAGACCTCGCGCTCTCTGCGATCCAGCCTGTGCTTGAAACGGTACTCCACGACAGCGGGGCGGACCTCCCGCTTTCCGCAACTCACGCAGAGACCCGGCTGACTCGGATTGTTCTGGTTCTCGCTCATGACTCGTAATCGCTATCCTGCTTGAACTGTCCAACCTTCACGACGTCGGCGCCGGACTCGCGAATCAGATAGAAGTACAGGTAGATGCGATGAGGATGGATGCCGATTCGGATCTCGTACCTATCCCCCTGCTCGCGATACTCTTCCATCACTTCGTTGACCACGTTGACGCGCCTGCTCTGTTGCACCCAAGCGCAGATGATCTTGTTGATCGAGCCCTGACTTCGATTCGATCCGAACAACGATTCGAGTCCGCGTCGCGCGCTCGAACTCCACTGGACGCGCTCGTCCCCTCGGGGCGCGGACAGTGCTTCCACGATCCGTCGCCGGATTCCATCGTCTTCGAGCGGCGGCATCCGTCCCGGGCGCTCCTGTAGCACCCCGCCCCTGTACGGGGTGCGTTCTCCCCCTCCAGACTACCGGGCCTCCCTGCCTTGGCGTCGCCAATGCGGTCAATGTAGACATCCCATTGATCATAATCAAGTATCGGTATTCTGCCAGACGCTTTCCACAAGACGCACCAACTTTGGCGCACACACGCGTCCGATACGCCGCAAACTCGGGTGTCATTCCGGTTCTCGGGCACAACCGTCGGTGTCCGCGGGCCGTAGAACACGGTTCCCTTGGAGGTGGCGGCTTGTTTGCCGCCGACCTCAGGGAACTCGCCTGCCCATCGCGGGTCTAACCCCAAGCGCACGGCCCCTCCCCGAGCGAACCCCCATGAGTCCATACACCATGTCAAGGTCCCCGACCTCGCCGCTTCGGAATCACCCCTCCGAACAGCCCGACGGCCGGGGGAGGAACCCGTTCCACAACGGTTCGGCCCGTTTGCCGGACTGGGCCTCGGGCGCCGCCGCCTGCTGGGAGGCGCTGGTTCAGGATGCCCGGGCGCTGGTGTCGGTGGTGGACGAGGCGGGGCGGTACCACTTCATCAACACCTCGCTCGCGGGCCTTCTGGGTCTTTCGGACCCGCAAGCGGCTCTCGGGCGAACGATGCACGAGTTCCTGCCCAAGCCCTTCGCGGACGAGCGGCTGGGGTACATCCGGCGCGTGGCGGACACGAACACCCCCGTGACGCTCGAGGGTGTGTGGGCCGGGCGCTGGGTGCGCTCGACGATCCGCCCCATCACCCCCGGCGACGACGGGCTGCGGCGTGTGCTGCTCGTCACGGTGCCGGTCGCCGGGGATGAGTCCACGGCCGACCGCTCGCCGGCGATCCGCCAGAAGGTGGACGATCTCGGGCCGCTCTCGTCGCTCACTCGGCGCGAACTGGACGTGCTGCGGCTGATCGGGCGCGGCCTGTCCACGGCGCAGATCGCGGCGAGGCTGTTCCGCTCCGTGAAGACGATCGAGGGTCACCGGGTCTCGCTGGGCAACAAACTCAAGGCCTCCAACCGCGTCGAACTGGCCCGGATCGCCATCCGCGCCGGGCTGGTCACGCTCGACGATTCGGTCGACGACGAGGCCAAGACCGACGACGGGGCGAAGTAGACCTCCCGCGTCCGAGGTCGCGCCGTGCGGTAGGCTGGCGGCCGCATGCGCACGGCTGTCTTCCTCGACCGCGACAACACGCTGATCGACAACGCGGGCGACCTTGCCGACCCATCGCTCGTGCGCCTGCTGCCGGGGGCGTTCGGTGCCTGCGAGCGGCTGGCCGGCGCTGGGTTCACGCTCGTTGTCGTCTCGAACCAGGGCGTGGTCGCCCGTGGCGGGGGATCGCTGCGCGAGGTTGAGGCGACGAACGACCGGGTGCGTGCGCTCCTGACGCCGCCGAGCGCGTGTCGCCCGCTGGCCGAGGCGTTCTACTTCTGCCCGTATCACCCGCAGGGGACGGCCGAGCGGTTTGCGAGCGAGCACCCGTGGCGCAAGCCCGCGCCGGGGATGATCCTCGCGGCCGCGGATGAACTCGCCCTCGACCTGGCTCGCTCGTGGTTCGTGGGCGACGCGGAGCGCGACATCCGGGCGGCGACCGCCGCCGGCATCCCCCCCCCCAGAGCGCTGCTCATCGGCCCCGATCGTCCCCTCGCCGACCTCGCCGCCGCCGCGGAGCACATCCTCGAACAGGCTCCGTGAAGCGTCGTCCATGCGCCGGTGGCACAGGTGTCGGTGGCGCAGGCGTCCCGCCTGTGCCCGGGTGCCTGTCGGTCCCGCGCGGGGCGGGGCCTTTCCAGGCCCCGTGCCTCATACCCTCTGTTCGCCCATGCCCCAGGCCACCGCCACGCCGCTGCGACTGCTGGTCGTCCTGCCCTCCTGGTTGGGCGACGTGGTGATGGCCACGCCCGCGCTGCGTCTGCTGCGCGACCGCCTGCGCGGCTCGTTCATCGCGGGGCTTGTGCGCCCGGAGATGCGCGAGGTGCTCGCGGGCACGGACCTGCTCGACGAGTTGCACGCCGATCGCAAGGGCGGGGTGATGGGGCCGAAGCACGTGGCGGCCCGGCTGCGGCCGAGGCGGTACGACTCCGCGCTGCTGCTGACCAACTCATTCTCGAGCGCGCTGGCAGCTCGCGTCGCCGGCATCCCGCGGCGCGTCGGGTATGACCGCGATGCGCGGGGGATGCTCCTGACCCATTCGATCCGCGCGATGGAGCGCGAGGGCAGCAGCGCGCTGCGGCGGCGCTGGGCGCCTGTGCCGGCGGTGCGGTACTACCTCGACGCAGCGTGCGAACTGCTTCGGTGCGCCGGCATCGACCCGCCCTCCATGCCCGATGACCCGGCCTCGCTGCCGGCAGGCATCGCCCTCGAACTCGCGACGACGCCGGAGGAGGAGCGGGCTGCGGACGAGTTGCTCGAACGCGCCGGCCTCGCACTGGACGCGCCGTTCGCCGTGCTGAACCCGGGCGGCAACGACCCGGCCAAGCGCTGGCCCGCGGACAGGTTCGCCCATCTCGCCGAGCACCTGGCGAGCACGCACGGCCTCGTCGTGCTGGTCAACGGCTCGCCCTCGGAGCGAGACCTGGCGGCGGAGGTCTGTCGCGGCGCGGGATCGCGGGCGGTCTCGCTGCCGGAAGCGGGCGTGGGGATCGGATCGCTGAAGGCGGTCGTTCGTCGGGCGCGGCTGATGGTGACGAACGACACCGGCCCTCGCCACCTCGCGGCGGCGTTCGGCACGCCGCTCGTCTCGCTCTTCGGCCCGACCGACCACCGCTGGACGACCATCCCGACGCGCCCGCTGGCCAGCGGCGAACCGTCGGAAGCGATCCTGCTCGCCGACCCCACCCTTGAGGCGAACGAACTGGCGAACGACCACCCGGAGCGGTGCCGGATCGACCGCATCGGGTTCGAGGTGGTGTGCGAGGCCGTGGAGCGGGCGCTCGCGCTCAACGAGCCGCGCGCGTGAGGAAGCGGTCTCACGTGCGAGAGTGATCTCGTGAGAGGACCGCTTGCTCACGCGCGCGGCTCGTTCGTTGCGCGAGGGTGCTTCAAGCGGCGCACGACAACGGCCGCCCCGAAAGACTCGGAGCGGCCGTCCGTGTGCGGTGGATGTCTCGCCCGATCAGGCGGCCTTGCGGACGCGCCGGCGGGTCGTCGAGGAGGGCGACCAGGCGATGAACGCCGGGGTCGTCGAGGACGCGGTGGTGCGACGGCGGGTCGCGCGCTTGGCGGCGGTCCGCTTGGCCGTCGTCCGCTTGGCGGCGGGGCGCTTGGCCGCTGTCCGCTTGGCGGTGGTGCGCTTGGCCGTGGTGCGCTTGGCGGCGGGGCGCTTGGTCGCTGTCCGCTTGGCGGTGGTGCGCTTGGCGGCGGGCCGTTTGGTGGCGGTGCGCTTCGCCGTGCGACGCTTGGTCGCGGTGTGGCGGGCGGTGCGCCTGGTCGTCCTGCTGGTCCTGCGAGTTCTGGTTGCCATGTGCTGTTCTCCTGGCTCGTGTTCCGTGCTTCGGCTGGTCCCCGGGGGAGCGACGCGCCCCCGCCTCTCGGGTCGCCATCAGGCCGGGCGACGCGGGCCGTAACGCCCGCCACACCCGACGCCGCGGCCCGAACGAGAACCGTCGGCGGACTTGCCCATCGACACTTCAAACCCCCGGCATGAGAATTTGCGCGCGGATTCGGCCGACATTCGCTCCGACGCACCCCTTTTCTCTCGCCAACAATCACCTTCACGCCCCGCAGGAGCCGCCTCGTGACCCCCCCCAACCAGTCCTGGACGCCCGATTCCTGGCGATCCAGGCCAGCGCAGCACGGCTTCGACTACCCCGACGCGGGCGCGCTGGAGGCCGCGCTGGCTAAACTCCGCTCGCTCCCCCCCCTCGTGACCTCGTTCGAGATCGAGCGGCTGAAGTCCCAACTCGCCGAGGCCCAGGAGGGGCGGCGGTTCCTGCTCCAGGGGGGCGACTGCGCCGAGACGCTCGCCGACTGCCGCCCCGAGACCATCACGAGCAAACTGAAGATTCTGCTCCAGATGTCGCTGGTGCTGGTGCACGGCCTGAACAAGCCGGTCATCCGCGTCGGGAGGTTCGCGGGGCAGTACGCCAAGCCGCGGTCCAGCCCGACGGAGTCGCGCGATGGGCCGGACGGCCGGTGCACGCTCCCGTCGTACTTCGGCGATCTGATCAACGGCGCGGAGTTTGACGATCGTGCCCGCACGCCGGACCCGCACCTGATGGTCCGCGGCTACCAGCACGCGGCGATGACGCTGAACTTCATCCGCTCGCTGCTCGAAGGCGGGTTCGCCGACGTGCACCACCCCGAGTACTGGGACCTCTCGTTCCTGCATCACGCGGACCTCCCGCCGGAGCGCAAGGCGGACTACGAGCGGGTGAGCGCGAGCCTCGCGCAGGCGCTGAAGTTCATGGAGGCGCTGGGCGAGGCGCGGATCGAAGAACTGACGCGGGTCGAGTTCTACACCAGCCACGAGGGGCTGAACCTGCTCTACGAGAGCGCGCAGACGAGGCGCGTGCCGCGGCGGACGGGCTGGTACGACCTGACCACGCACATGCCCTGGATCGGCGACCGGACTCGCGCGCTGGACGGCGCGCACGTCGAGTTCTTCCGGGGCGTGGCGAACCCGGTCGGCGTGAAACTCGGGCACGGCACGAAGCCGGACGAGGCGGTCGCCCTCGCCCGCGCGCTCAACCCCGCGGACGAGCCGGGCAAACTCGCCCTCATCACGCGGATGGGCGCGCACCGCGTTCGCGAGACCCTGCCGCCGATCCTCGACGCGGTCCGGCGCGAGGGCGTCCGCGTGCTGTGGGTCTGCGACCCGATGCACGGCAACACGACGACGACCTCGACGGGTGTCAAGACGCGGTCGTTCGACGCCATCGCCGAGGAACTCGAACGGACGATCGACGCCCATCGCGAGGCGGGAACCGGCCTCGGCGGGGTCCACTTCGAACTCACGGGCGAGGACGTGACCGAGTGCCTCGGGGGCGCGGCCGGGGTGACCGAGGAGGCCCTGACCCGCAACTACGCCTCCCCCTGCGACCCCCGGCTGAACTACCAGCAGTCGCTCGAACTCGCCTTCCGCCTCCGCGCCCGCCTGGCGGGGACGTGACGCTCGAGGCGGGGCCTCCCCCCCTTGGGGCGGGGCGTTGCATTCGGGCCTTCCATCTTGGGGCGGGGTCTCGCAGGCCCCGTCTTCTTCTCCTCTTCTCTCCTCCGTCAAGTCGCTCACTCGAAAGGCCGATCCACCCCTCGGGCCACGTCGCCCGTGTGGAGGCCTCCGTGCCACGCCAGAGAACGACCGGCACTACCCGCGAGCGTCAGGCAACGGGCGCGGAGGGCGCGACCCGCACCCGGCGTGCGGCCTCGCGCTCCGACGAACGGCGCACACCCCCCCCAATATCCAAGTCCACGACCGCTCGCCCGAGGCTGCGGCTCGTCCGTGAGGCCATCGACCCCGACGCGCCGATCCCCTTCAACCGGCGCGCGGCGGATCGTGGTCCCGCACTGGGAGAAGCGATCGCGACGTTCACAGGTCCGCACGGGTTCGCCGCGCTGGCTCGCGTGCGTCTGCGGGATTCGAGTGAGGGGGGCCTGGGTCTTCGTTCACCGTTGGCGGTCGAGCCGGGAGCGATCGCCACACTGACGCCCGTGCATGCCGGTGGCCTTCCCGAGTCGGCGATCGTGGTTCGTTGCACTGGTCGGGCGGGGGCGTATCACCTGGGCCTGCGCCGCCTGAGCGCACCGGCTGCCTGACGCCGTTCCTTCGGGGCGGTTCCTTCAGGCACCCTTCACCCGCTTCATTTCTTCAACGATCGCCCTGAAGCGTTCCGACATCGCCTCCAGCGCCGCGGGGATGACGCGCACGCCGCCCACGACCTCGATGAAGTTCACGTCGCCGTTCCAGCGCGGAACGAGGTGCACGTGCAGGTGCTGGGGCACGCCCGCGCCGGCGGCGCGCCCCTGGTTGATCCCGATGTTGATGCCCTGCGGCTCGAGCGTGCGTTGCAGCAGGTCGGCGGCCAGTTCCGTCAGACGCCAGAGCGAGGCCCGCTGGGCAGGCTCGTAGTCCAGCAGCGTCGGCCTCGCTTCGCCCAGCGCGACGAGCAGGTGGCCGTTGGCATAGGGGAAGGCGTTGAGCAGGATGATGCCCTCGGCGTCGCGATAGATCACGTGGTTGCGCCGGTCGGCTGCGGGATCGCGCCAGCAGTCGAGCAGGAAGGAGCCGGACCCCGCCGCTGGGGGGCCTGCGGCTCGCTCGCGGGCTTCGAGGGCTTCGAGATACTCCAGCCGCCACGGGGCGTGAAGCCCGCGCCGGCCCGTGGTGCCTTCGTCGGCCATGCCGCAACGCTACAGCGTGGCCGCACGCGCCGCCACTGCGGATACACTCCGCCCACAAAGGAGTTCCCGATGTTCAACAGCATCAAGGCGGGCGGCACGGGTCGCGCCGCTGCGCTTGTCCTCGCCCACTTCAAGGGCCAGCACCTCGACGCCGCCTCGAAGAAGCGTGATCCCGACGGTTCCGCGACCGCCGCCCTGAAGCGGGGCGAGGCGACCGGTGATCTCGGGCGCGTGGTCGAGGCCTTCCCATCCGGACGCGGGGCGCACAATCGGGTGCTCGTGGTGGGCCTGGGGGCGAAGGACTCGTTCGACGCGGACGCGCTGCGGACGGCGGCGGCGGCGGTCGGGCGTCGGCTCGCCGTCACGCGCGATCCGTCGGCCGAGATCGACGTGCAGGGAGCGTTGTCAGGCGTCCGCCTCGACGCCGAGCGGGCGGGGTCGGCGTTCGGCGAGGGCCTCGGGCTTGTGGCCTGGAACGCCGACATCCTGAAGGGCGCGGCCGGCATCAACAGCAACGGCCGGCCCAAGCCGACGCTCGCAGTCCGCTCGGCGCACGCTCCCTTCAACCGCGGGCTGAAGCGGGGCTTGGCGCTCGCGGAGAGCGCGAACCTCACGCGCACGCTGAGCCAGACGCCCCCGAACGTCGCCACGCCGATGTGGATGGCGGAGCAGGCGCGAAAACTCGCCCGCAAGACCGGCATGACCTGCACCGTGATCTCGGGCAAGCGTCTGAAGGACGAGCGGCTGACCGGCATCGCCACGGTCGGCGCGGCGAGCGAGAATGAGCCGTGCCTGATCCGCCTGGAGTATCGGCCGAAGGGTGGGCGAGCGGGCGGCAAGCCGGTGGTCCTCATCGGCAAGACGATGTGCTACGACTCGGGCGGGCTGAGCCTGAAGATCAACAACACCATGGCGGGCATGAAGCGCGACAAGGACGGGGGGTGCGCGGTGCTGGGCGCGATGCACGCCGTCGCCACGACGATCCGGCCGAAGCGCCGCGTCGTGGCCCTGCTGGCTGCGGCGGAGAACGCGATCAGCGACGAGGCCTACCGCCCGGACGACGTGCTCACCTTCCGCAACGGCGTGACCGTCGAGGTGACCAACACCGACGCCGAGGGACGGCTGGTGCTGGCCGACGCGCTGTGCTGGGCGTGTGAGCGCGAGAACCCGGAGTGCATCATCGACCTGGCGACGCTGACGGGCGGCGTTGTGATCGCGCTCGGCTCGACGTTCGCGGGCCTGTGGTGCGACGACGACGCGCTGCGCGCCCGCATCGAGGCGGCGAGCGCGGCGAGCGGCGAGCGCGTCTGGCGCCTGCCGCACCATGCCGAGTACCGCGACATGATGAAATCGACGGTGGCGGACATCCTGAACAGCAACCCGAACCGCAAGGCCCACCCGATCCAGGGCGCGGCGTTCCTGTCGTACTTCGTGGAGAAGGGCGTGCCGTGGGCGCACATCGACATCGCGGGTGTGCACGTGGCGGACTCGGACAAGGGGCCGTTCGTGGCGGGGCCGACGGGGTGGGGGGCGCGTCTGCTGGCGGAACTCATGACGGGCATGTGATCGACCTTTGGCGAGGCATACCCTCGGCGTATCCCCACCTGCGCCCGTACAATGAAGATCGAACGCAGGATGGTTGAGAAACTCGGCCACGGGAGGGCCTTCGTTGTGGAAGGACGCTTGCTCACGAAGTCACTCCCCCCACTCCGTGCGGTCGCCTTGCGTTCCTGCAGAGAGGAGTGTTGAGTGCGATGATCCGCGACCTGCGAGAGTTGCCGCTGTCGGGCGACATCGAGGCGGATCTCTGCATTGTCGGCGCGGGAGCGGCCGGGATCACTATCGCACGCCGGTTTACCGGTTCCAACGCCAGTGTTTGCCTGATCGAGTCTGGCGCGCTGGCGTTCGACGAGTCGGTGCAGGATATGTACCGCGGCGAGAGCGCGGGGACATACTACGGGCTGCATACCACGCGCCTGCGGTACTTCGGGGGGGCGACGAACCACTGGACTGGCGTGTGCGGGCTGCAGGACCCGATGGACTTTCAACCGCGCCCCTGGATCGGGTCTCCTGGATGGCCAATTACTCGGAGCGAGTTGATGCCGTTCTACGAACGAGCCCACGAGATCCTCGACCTAGGCCCGTTCGAATACGATCTGAGCCGCGTGGCACCCGAGCGTCGGTTCCCTGCGTTCGATCCCGATAAGCTCACGATCAGAGTTCTGCGCTCTAGCCCTCCAACTCGGTTCAACGAGAAGTATGTCCACCAGATCCGAGACTCGGCCAACGTGCTGTGCCTTCTGAACGCCAACGCCGTTGACTTCGAGACGACGCACGGGGCATCCCACGTTTCAAGCGTGCGAGTAGCGACAATCGGCGGCGAGAGCCACCTCGTGCGCGCCCGCGTGGTCGTCCTTGCGTGCGGTGGGTTGGAAAACCCGCGACTGCTGCTGAACGCGTCGGCAACGCCAAATGGGCTCGGAAACGCGAGTGGGCTTGTCGGTCGCTACTTCGCTGACCATCTTCAGCACCGAAGCATGGCGATCGTAGTCACCAGCGGCGATTGGTGGCAGGCATTCGGCCGCTTTGATCGCGGAGTCTCGCGCGCAACACCGTCAATCTGCCTTGGCGAAGAGGCGCAGCGCAGAGAAGGTCTACTCAGCTGGCGCGGCGGCCTGTGGCGGACGGACCCGCCGCCAGGTGTGCGAGCCGGCGCGACCTGCCTTTCCATCTTTGGCCACTGCGAGCAGATGCCATCGACTGACAACCGCGTCGAGCTCGGAGATGAACGCGATGTTCTCGGACTGCGCCGCATCCGGCTTCATTGGGCCATTTCTGAGACCGAGCGCAGGACCATGGAACGAAGCCTCGTTATCGAGGCCGAGGAGCTCGGCCGCTTGCGGCTCGGCTTCCTACGGCTGGACGCCAGGCTCGAACCCGGACCGGAACTGAGCAGGGGAATATCGCGCGCCGGGCATCACATGTGCACGACTCGCATGAGCGCTGAGCCGCACACAGGTGTCGTGAACACGGACTGCCGCCTGCACGACGTTGAGAACATGTACGTCGCGGGGAGTAGCGTCTTCCCGGCGTGCGGACAGATCAACCCCACCCTCACGCTCGTGGCGCTCGCCATCCGCTTGGGAGATCATCTTGCGGAACGGCTCGGTGCATAGCTACTCTGCCCATCCTCAAGCCCGACCCCGGTACCGCTGCAACACGGTTTCGGTAACATGCGCTCGACGCCACTGACGGGTTCTTTGTGCGATCGGAGATCGACATCGTGAACACATGGAAACCACACGGCCCGCTCGGGCAGGACGACAAACTCTACTTCCTCCACATCCCGAAGACGGCCGGCACCGCGTTGCGCACGTTCCTCGAGTCTCGCTTTGCCGTCGATGAGATCTGCCCGTACCTCACGACGCCGGAGATCATCCCGCACCCGCCGTCCGCGCTGGCTCGCTACCGGCTTTTCTGCGGGCACCACGGCATGTACCTGCCGCGGATCATCCGGGCCGAGCCGGCGATCGTCACGGTGCTGCGCGAGCCGATCGAGCGCTGCGTCTCGCACTTCCGCCACCTCCAGGCGACGACGAACGACTGGCTGCACGAGAAGGTTCGCGGCAAGACCTTCGAGCAGTTCGTGATGAGCGAGGACGGGGTCGTCGAACTGCTCAACTTCCAGACCCGGTTTCTCGTGAACGACGACCTGCGGCGCGACTACTACGGCCACTCCGTGCTGCGGCAGACGGACCTGAAGGCGCTCGAGGCGAAGTACGCCGATCCGTCGCAGCTCGTGCGTGCCACGGCCCTGCTGGACCGGGCTGCGTTCGTCGGCGTGCAGGAGCGCTTCGACGACGGCCTCCGTCTTCTCTCCTACACCTTCGGCTGGCCCCCCGTCACGACCTTCCCGAAGTACAACACGGCGAAGGTTGCCTTCGATCCGTCGGGCCTGACGCCCGCGGCGATGGACCGGCTCAACGAGCTGACCCTCCTCGATCGCGCACTCTACGACCACGCTCGCACGCTCTTCGAGTCGCGCCTGGCTCGTGTGACGCCCGAGGCCGCCGAGAACGCCTACCGCGAGGCCATGCTCGCGCGCCCCCGCCTGCACCGCGTGGCCTATGGCTTCGATCAGCCGATCTTTGGCGACAACTGGCTCACGCGCGAGCGCCCCGAGGGCCAGTGGCGGCGATGGTCCGGCCCGGGCACGCGCACCACGCTGGACCTGCCGCTCGCGACGGACCGGCCGCTGCTGCTGCGCTTCTTCGTCGGGGCGCAGACGCCTGACGTGATGGAGTCGATGCGCCTCACCGTCAACGGCGTCGAGCAGGAGCCGGACTGGTGGCCGATGCACGATCCCCCCCGGGCACAGCGCACCTACGAACTCGTCCTCGAGCCCGATCTACTCCGCCTCAATCCCGCCTACACACGGCTCACGTTCGACGTGAACCGGGTCGTGGTTCCCGCCGAGGAATGGCCGGATCGAACCGACAAGCGACGCCTCGCCCTCTACTTCTTCTGGATCGAGGTGAATCCGCGGTAGGTCGGTCGCGCGTCTGAATCGAGCAGTTCACGCTGCCTCACGTGCGCAGCGATATACTGGGAAAATACATGGGCAGATCACCGAACAGGGAGTGGCTCCATGCAAGTGGATACGAACTCGTTCGTGCTCCGGGACGGCCCCGAACTCGACGCCATCAGACGGATCTACATGGAGCATTTCTACGGTGAGATCGCCGCGGACCTCGCCGAAACGCAGGACGGCAAACACGACATCGAAGCCAACGCCCGAGGGCGATACAACCGCACGATCACGAAGGTCATCCCGTGGATCCAGAGGGTATTCGACCTTCGGGGGCAGCGTGTCCTCGAAATCGGGTCCGGGACCGGTTCCAGCGGCGTTGCTTTGGCTCAGGTCTCCGGCGAAGTCCTAGGCGTCGAGCCGAAGGGACGCTGCCTTGAGGTCGCCCGTCGTCGCGCGGAGATCATGGGGCGGCCGAACGTTCGCTTCGTTCAGGATCTTTCTCCCAAGGTGTTCGATCGCCTGCGGGACGAGTTCCCACCGCCGCTCGACGCCGTCGTCCTGTCCGCCGTCTTGGAGCATCAGACTGTCCCTGAGCGGATTCAAACACTCCGCCTGTCATGGGACTGTCTCCGACCTGGGGGCATCCTTGTCGTCGCAGAGTCGCCCAACCGGCTGACATACATGGACGGGCACACCTCGCGGCTGATGTTCTTCGATATGCTCGAGGAAGAACTCGCGCTGCGTGCCTTCCGCCTATCGCCCCGCAAAGCCTTCGTGAGCGACATGCAGGCGTGCGTCGACAAATCGTGGCAGGCTGCCAGGGAGATGTGGGTCCGGCGCGGCAGGGGTATCTGCCACTACGATTTCGACGTCGCCCTCCCGGGTCGGCCCTACGAGATTCTCGCCGACGGGTACGAGCCTGAACCGCTCGAAGCGTTCGGTGTCACTTACGAGGAGCGGCTGCTGCAATCGTGCGTCGCCATGAACGGACTCGACGTTCCTTCCGTCTTCCTGCGGCACACGATCTATGGTATCTTTCGCAAGCCCGACCCGAGCCGCCCGACTGCTCCGACGCTCGACAGAACCTTCTCGCCTTTCATCGCTACACGAGACGACCTTGAGTTGCTCGCGGCATTGCTCGCTGATGATGAACACGACAAGGCAAAGACGCTGCTAGACAAACTTCGCGGCGGTGACCGGAGAAGCTGCTAAGACAACAACTCCCCGCTTGTCATGCCGTACATACCGCTAATCTTTTGCTCACAGCCGGCTTTTTCTCAAGACGCTTCGTTGATGTAACCCATCGCAGGTTGTATCGATTCGGGGCTGCCAAATAAGGCTGAGTTACGATCCGCAACCCCGCGGGGTCCAGTGCGGTGCCGCAGCGGTTCGATTCGATCTGCGATTCACAGAGGAGATTCTGGCATGGTACACGAGCATTTCCGTCTGCTGGCCGTGGTAGCAGTCGCAGCTCTTACCACCGTTCAAGCGCTCGCGCAGACGGCGGTCAACGGACTGTCAGGCGATGCGGACGCCAAACACGTGATCAGCTCCAGCGGTTCGTATTTTCTAGACGCCAATATCAGCGAGTCCAGCAAGTCGGCGATCAAGGTCACCGCTGCTGACGTCACGCTCGATCTCAACGGTTTCCGTCTCACTGGATCTTCCACAGGAAAGAGTGGGATTCTTATCGAGGCGGGGCGAGTTGTCATCAAGAACGGAAGCATCGCCAACTGGTCGGAGCACGGTATCGTGGCCGGAGGATCAATCCAGAACACGACTGTGCAGAACGTTCAGGTCAATGTTGTCGGCAAGAGCGGGATTCTGCTGCGAGCGAGATCTGTAGTGGACAACTGCAAGGTTGTGAGCGCAGGCGGCAACGGCGATGGCGATAGCGGGATCGTCATATCGAATGATTCAAGCGTTCGCGATTGCGTCGTTATCTTCACGGGAACATCCGGAGGAGCGGACGAACATGGGATTGAAGCGACCGGAGGAGTCGTTACGATCGAGAACTGTGTCGCAAGCCTGAATCGCGGCACAGGTATTCTGGGTGCGAACGGAAGCGTTATCAAAAAACTGTGCTGTGCGGTCCAATGATCGACACGGCATCCAAGTCGGCGACGGTTCTGTCGTTGCTTCATGCGTCGCATTTTTTAATGGAACAGACAATGTTGGCACTGGCTTTTATGCTTGGGCAACCATTGGCAATCGCGCGGCTCAGGGGACGTTGTTCGTGGATTGTGTTAGCCGCAACAACAGGGAGCACGGGTTCTTCACAGGAAACGGCTCCACAGTCATCGGATGTACCGCGACGGGCAACCAACGGCACGGTTTCCGTGCAAATAGCTCGTGGATAAGCGATTCTACGGCCAATCTGAATGCCGGAGACGGATTTTACATCATGGACGACTCCAAAATCATGCAGGCCGTTGCCTACGAGAACGAGGGCAGCGGCATCCGGCTGTATAACTACTCCACGGTTAAGGACACGAACTGCACCAGCAATCGCGTCCACGGCATTTGGGTCTCTGGAGCCTACAACACGATCAAGGACAACTGGTGCTTCCGCAACGGGCCGGTCAACCAAAGCGGGGAGATGGTCCCGGGGGAACTGATGTCGAACTGCGGCGATCAGTACCAGCACTGCAGCACGGCCCAGGACCCGCTCGACTGGCTCAGAGAGAAAGGCTCCGGCATCCACGTTGCACTGTGCGGCACCAACGATTCCGAGAATCCCCAGACCGGCACCGCCTCGGACAACCGGATCGAGGGCAACCACGTCTCGGTCAATATCGTGGGCATCAGCGTGTTCGGAGAGCGCAACGTGCTCTCCCGCAACACCTCTGTGAGAAACCCATCCTCGGCCTACACCGTCAATATCAATGCAAATGAGTCAGGCAAGTGGAACTACCGCTACGGCAACAAGTGCGGCAACGAAGACCCCTTCCCGAACATGATCGGCGTCATCCTCTGTTCATACGACGGCATCGTCGAGAGCGGACAACAGGTGGGGGCCACGATCGGCGGCTACATCGGCCGTGGGCAGGTTCGACCCATTCAGACGGTGTGGATCTTCGACCACACAAATGACACAATGGCCCGTGCCTCAACTCAAGACCTGACGGATACCACGTGGTCGAATCTCCACGTGCCCTGACGAGAGGCGCTCGCAACGGGGCTTGGATTGGCGTTGCACAGTTGGCACTGCATCGGCGGCGCCGTGGATTCCCACACCGCCTACGATTGCTGGCGTCGAGACTGACGATACACTCAAGTCGATAGCGGGTACCGATCCCGCGAGTCGGAGCAAGGCGGCTGACGCGAAAGCGGGCCGCTTACTTTTTTCGGACCCGTCCGACCGCACCGAGGCTTGCGTTCTGCGAACCCGGTGTTCCCCACCTCCCCTACAGCACGTCCGCGAAGGCCCGGCGAGCTTTCATGA
This sequence comes from Phycisphaeraceae bacterium, assembly GCA_026128865.1. Taxonomy (GTDB): domain Bacteria; phylum Planctomycetota; class Phycisphaerae; order Phycisphaerales; family UBA1924; genus CAADGN01. The sequence goes on from JAHCJE010000003.1 coordinate 38,781, forward strand.
AGAAGGCGTACCCCGCCACGGCGACGAGCGCGGCCGCTGCCGTCGTGCCGCCCAACCAGGGCCAATCCGGCTGTGTTCCGTCCAGCAGCACCGCGCGCGCGCCCTGCACGGCCTGCGCCATGGGGCTGAGCGCCATCACCGAGCGGTACGGGTCGGGCACGTGCTCCAGGCGGTAGAAGATCGGCGTCATGAAGAACAGCATCATCACCACGAGTTCGACCACGTTCCGCAGGTCTCGCAGGAACACCCCCAGCGCGGACAAAAACCAGTTCAGCCCCAGCGACAGCAGGCACACCGGCAGCAGCACCAGCGGCAACTCGACGATGGTCCAGTAGGGCACGTGCCTGGGCGAGAGGAGCATGAACGCTCCCAGCCATACCACCATCCCCAGCGCGAAGTTCACCAACGCGACCAGCAGGGACGAGACCGCGAAGACCTCCAGCGGCATCACCACTTTCTTCACGTACTGCGGTCGGCCCACGATGGCTCCGGGCGCGCGCCCCACCATTTCCCTGAAAACACCGAAGACCAGGATGCCGACGTAGATCTCCAGGGCGAGGCGGCTGATGTCTCTCTCGCTCCCCCCGATGCCCGTCGCCTCGTGCCGGGCGGTGAAGACGACGCCGAAGACGAAGGTGTAGATCGCCAGCAGGAGGAGCGGGTGCGCGACGGCCCACAGCACCCCCAGCACCTGCCCCTTGTATTCGGCCTCGACCTCGTGGCGTGCGAACTCGCAGGCCAGGCCGCGCCCGGACCACAGGCCGCGCACCATCCGCGCCGGGTTCAGGTGCGCCCACAGGGGCAGAGGCTCGTGGCTCATGGGCGCGGTGGACATGGCGCGGGGTGTCGTCGGCGCGCCGCGGCGAGGGGTCGCGCCCGCATCCGGCGTATACTACACGCCGCGGCGAATCGGGAGTGGAGGCCCGTCCGCCGGGCCACGAGCCATGCCCCAGCCGATCGCACCAGCACCGTCCGCACCGGCAGCTGCGCCCGACGCGCACGATGTCGACCGTCTCGCCGAAACCGACGATCGCCCTGTCCTCGTCGAGGTGATCAACCTCGGCAAGTGCTACCACGTCTACGCCCGCCCCGCCGACAGGCTCAGGCAGGCCCTCTTCCGCTGGAAGCGGCGTTACTACCGAGAGTTCTGGGCCGTGCGGGGCGTGTCGTTCACCATCCGACGCGGCGAAACGCTCGGCATCATCGGACGCAACGGGTCCGGGAAGTCCACCCTTCTGCAGATGATCTGCGGCACGCTCGCCCCCACGGAGGGTCGTTCCGCCGTCCACGGCTCGATCTCCGCGCTGCTCGAACTGGGTACGGGGTTCAACAAAGAGTTCACAGGACGCGAGAACGTCTACCTCGCAGGTGCGATCCGCGGCCTGCCCCGCAAGCACATCGACCGGATCTTCGACCGCATCGTCGAGTTCGCCGACATCGGCGATTTCATCGACCAGCCCGTGAAGACCTACTCGAGCGGCATGTACGTTCGCCTCGCCTTCGCAGTCTCCGCACAGGTCCGCCCGGACGTGCTGGTCGTGGACGAGGCGCTCTCCGTGGGCGATGTCTTCTTCCAGCAGAAGTGCAACCGCTACATGAAGGAAGAACTGCGCAACACGACCAAACTCCTCGTCACGCACGACCTGAACGCCGTCACCACCCACTGTGACCGTGTGATCGTCATGCACCGGGGTTCGGCGGTCTTCGAGGGCGTGCCGAAGGACGCTGTCGCGTTCTACACGAGGCTGATCCACGATGAGGAGTTTCGTGCGCCCTCTGGTGTGCAGCGCCAGGGGCAGGTCGCCGGCCCTAACGCTCCTCCCGCCCGCGACACGTACGCCCACCTCCCCTGGGTGACAGTCGAGCCGGAGTCGCGCGGCGGCGCGGGAGAGGTCGTCATCGAACGCGTTGCAGTCACCGACGCCGAGGGGCGTGCGCTCTCGGTCGCGCAACCTGGGGTCACCTTCCATTGCTACTACGACGTCTCGACTCCCGTGCAGAAGGATCGGCTCATCTTCGGCGTGGTGCTGCGAGACCGACTCGGCAACGCGGTCTGCGGCGACAACACGCTCTCACTGCCGGACTCGCAGGTCATGCTCGACGCGCCGGGGAGATGGGTCGTTCGGCTCGAGTACCGGTGGCCACTCCTCAGGCCGGGCGACTACACCGCGACGTTCGGGGTCGGGGAGGGGACGGACCCGCTGCACCACACCGTGCAGTGCTGGGCGCACAATGCAGTCGCCATCAGCGGCATCAGCCCGCGCCGGACGATCCACGGCATGTTCACCAACCCCCTGCGCAGCGTGAAGGTGGCGCGACTTGGCTAAGCGAACGTGGGTAGTTCGTGATCCCGTCTTCGTGGCCGACCGCGTCTGCCCGATGATGCCCGTCTGGCCGTGGGGGGGGCACAGGAACTTCGCCTACGACCTCGTCAGATGGATGCGCCCGGCTCAGATCGCGGAACTCGGCGTCCACTGGGGAACTTCTTTCTTCGCCTTCGCCCAGGCAGCGAAGGACGCCCGTATCCCGTGCCGGCTCATCGGCGTGGACACCTTTGAGGGCGACCCGCACGCCGGGCAGTATGGCGACGAGGTCTACGACACGGTTCGCGCCATCATCGCCCGGTTCTTCCCGAGACTGAGCATCACGCTCCATCGCTCCCTGTTCCTCGAGGCACTGGCGCACGTAGCCGACGATTCCTGCGACCTGATCCACATCGACGGCCTGCACACCTACGAGGCCGTTCAGGAGGACTTCACGACCTGGCTTCCGAAACTCGCGCCGGACGGCGTCATGCTCTTCCACGACACCGCGCCGTCCACGGGATACGGCTCGGCGGACTTCTGGCGCGACATCTCCGCCGAGCGCCCGAGCTTTGCGTTCACCCACTCGTGGGGGCTTGGCGTGCTCTTTCCGAAGGGGGACCGGAGGCTGCGCGAGATGCAGGCACAGGGCCTCGAAGACAAGATCGCACTCTACACGCACAAGGCGAACGCGGACCTGCTTCGCCGCCAGCTCGCCGACACGGGTCGGATGGCACAGAGTCGATTCGAGACGATCGAGAAGCAGCGCAGCGTGCTCGAGGGCCGCGACGCCGCGATCGCACGTCTCCGGGCCGATCTCGAGTCCGCACGCACGCAGGCGCGTGAGCGGATGGCCGCGCTCGAGAGACAGTCCGAGATGATCCGAAGCCGCACCTCACTCGCCGAGAACTTGCGCGTGACGCTGGACGCACTCCGTGCGTCTTCGAAGGAGCACGTGGAGAGGCTGACGGCGCGTGTCGAAGAACTCAAGGACCACGTCCGTCGCCGCGAAGAGAGCGTGCATGCCGCCAAGAACCGCATCGCTCGCCTCGAGGCGGCACGCGACGAGTCACGCGAACGAGCGGCCTCTCTTTCCCGGGAGGTCGTCGAACTCAGACGCCGAATCAACGAGGCCGAAGCCATGAACGCACGCCTGTCCGAACGCTTGGATGCCCTCTCCCGCCGCACCGATGAGATCGAGGCCGCCGGCGCGGAGACCCGATCCACGCTCGCCAGCGAGCTTGCCGAGATCCGCGAAGCACTGCACGCCGTCGAGCGTCGCATGAAGGGCCACCATGCACGGCTCAGCCAGGCCGACGCCGACGCCGAACTGATGCAGATCCGGGCCGAGCACGTCGAACGCGTGGTTGCCGACCTCCGCCGCCGCCTCGGCGCTCTCGACAATGGCGCCTGGACGGACGACGCGTCGTCCCAGCGTTCGGGAGCAGCGCAATGACCGGTCCAACGGACAACGGGCACCTTGTCGGGAGTGCGGGCGTGCGCGCCCGGATCGCGTGGCTCGTCCCGCGCCCGCTCGAAGGTTCGGGCGGGCACAGAACAATCCTGCAGAACATCGCAGCGCTTGAGCGCGCCGGGTACGAGTGCTGGCTGTACGTCGAGGATCCCCCTCGAGCCCACGGCGACGCGAGCGAGGAGGAGCGGCTGGCGACGGTGAGGGACGAGTTCGCCGCGTATTTCGGGTTCCGAAGCGATCGGATGCGTCTCGGGTTCCAGATCGACCAGCCGCCCGATCTCATCTTCGCGACCGCGTGGTACACGGCCCGCTTCGCCGCTCATGCGCCGTACCGCTGCCCCAAGGCCTACTTCGTGCAGGACTTCGAGGCCTACTTCATGCCCGTCAATGACGCCTACATCATCGCGGAGGATTCGTACCGCCTCGGCCTGCACGCGGTCACGATCGGTCGCTGGCTCACCCACAAGCTCTCGAGCGAGTTCGGTTGTACGGCGACCTGGTTCGATTTCTGCGCGGACGGCGAGGTGTACCGGCCCGATCCCGGCGTCGCGCGCGAGCGCGCCGTCTGCGCCATCTACCAGCCCGAAAAGCCGCGACGCTGTCCGGGCTTGCTCGTGCAGGCGCTCACCTGCATGAGGCACTTCAGGCCGGACATCAAGGTCTATCTCTACGGCACGCGTGAGAAGCCCGAACTCCCGTTCGATCACGAGCACCTCGGCCTTGTCTCCGTGCGGGAGTGCGCCGACCTCTACAACCGCTGCCGCGCCGGCCTGTGTATCAGCGCGACGAATCCATCTCGCATCCCCTTCGAGATGATGGCGTGCGGCCTGCCGGTCGTGGACATCCACAGGCCCAACAACCTGCACGACCAGCCCGAGAACGGTGTGCTGCTCGCCGAGCCGCGCCCGGAGGAGCTTGCCCGCGCCCTGATTACGCTCGTGGAGGATGACAACAGACGCTCCGCGATGTCTGCCTACGCCCGAGAGTACATGCGTCCCCGCACGCTCGAGCACGGCTACGCCCAGTTCGTCGCCGCGGTTGAGGATCTGCTCTCGGGGCGCACCACCGGATGGACCGACCGAACGCACGGCATCGAACCGCTGTACCACCGCGGCCCGCGCCTCCCGATCGCCATCGACCCGCTCTCTGGTAAGCCCGTCGCCACGCCACCCCCCGACGACTGGAGCGAACGCACTCGCCTCGAAGCCGAGCAGCGCCTCGCCGCACGGGCGGAACTCGAGTCAATCCTATCGTCCCGCGCATGGCGGCTCATCGACTCGATCAAGCACATGGGACCGATGCGAGCCGTTGCACGCGCCCGCTTCGGCGACTCGTGGGACGGCATCGACCCACGCGAGGATCCCCGCCACACGCTCAATCGCATCCGCGGCAGCCGCACCTATCGCCTGATCGCCGGTGTCAAGTCCGCACCGCCTTACCGCTGGGTCGCGGCCGCAAAGAACGACCGACGCTGAACCGACGGAGCGAACACCCGTGCCCACGTTGCTGACCATCGATCTCTGGGACACGCTGCTGCGGCGGCGGTGCCACCCCGAAGAGGTCAAACTGGCGACGGCGCGCACACTCCTGCTCACAGGCTGGGGCTTGCTCCGCCACGAGTATCGCGACGCCTATCGGCTGCGCACGCTACGCGTCGAGGCCGAGGTCGCCATCGGCGCGGAACGCAAGGCAACCGGTCTCGACGACGAGTACGAAATCGAAGAGGTGCTCCGCCGCTGGCTGCTGCACGCGATGGATCCAGCCGTACCGCCCGGTCGCGCTGACGCGATCGCGCGATCGCTCGCCAACACCGAGGTCATGCAGGAGATCGCCGTTTCCTACCCCGACCCCAGAGCAGCCTCGCTCACCACCGCTTCGCCGGCCGACGTGGTCGCAGGCATCTCCGACTTCTACCTCGGCGAGCCGCGCCTGCGCCGCATCCTGAACGCAATCGTCCCCCACGCCCGGATCGACCGGGTCTTCGCGTCCTGCGATGCGTGCCTGCACAAACGCAGCGGCCGGCTCTTCACCCACGTCCAGCGCGAGTGTCTCGCCGAGCCGACCGCCCACCTTCACGTCGGAGACCATCCCTGGTCCGACGTGGAGAGTCCGCGCCGCCTCGGCATCAACGCGATCCACTATGCGCACCCGGACGAGGACGCGAAACGAGCGGCGCATCGCGCCAGGTTCGATGCGCGCACGACCGGCGACTTCGCTCCCACCGCGGCTCTCCTCACCCGGCGACTCGAACGCGAGTGCGACCCACCCCGCGGACTCACGGCCCGCCAGGCGGACCTTTACGCCGCGGGCTTCCGTGCCGCGCCGCTCTACGCAGGCCTTGCCCTCTCCGCGATCGAGGAGGCGATGCGTGCCGGACTGCCCAGCGTCCACTACTTCACTCGCGAGGGCGAGTTCCTCGCGCAGGTCCACGAGCAACTCGCCGCGCACTGGTCGCCAGGCTCGACCCCTCCGCACGCCGTTGTGCTCGAAGTCAGCCGGCTCAGCACTTTCTTCCCCAGCCTGCGCGAAGTCTCGAGACGCGAGATGATGCGACTCTGGAACCAGTACTCGCGGCAATCACCAGCGCAGATGCTCGCCTCCCTCGGCCTCGACGCGTTCCCCTTCGAGCCGCTTCTCGAACGGCACGCCCTGCCCCTCGAACCCGTCATCGAACATCCGTGGAAGGACGCAAGAGTCCGGTCGCTCTTCTCCGACCGCCTCTTCCGTCGCCTCGTCGAGCAGTCGCGCGACCGCCGCAGGCGCGACCTCCTCGCTTATCTCGCGCAACGCGGGCTTACCCCCGAGACCACCGCGGCTGTCATCGTCGATCTCGGCTGGCGCGGCACGATCCAGGACAACATCGCCCACCTCCTCCCCCACACCACCATCCACGGCTGGTACCTCGGCCTCTTCCGCCGACTGAACGAGCAGCCTCCCAACGCCCGCAAACGCGCCTTCGGACCGGACGCCCTGCACGACGCCCCCGAGACGCTCGAACTCATCCGCTGGGTCTCGCCCCTCGAAATGCTCGCCAACACCGCGACCGGAAGCGTGCGCGGCTACAAGGCGACGCACGAGGGCATCGCCGCAGTCCGAGCACAAGACCCGGGCGAGGATCGCGTCTGGCACGTCGACACCCGGCATTTCCAGCGGGGCGTGCTCGACGCTGCGCCCATCGTCGCCGACTGGGCGCGAACCCATGCTGTCTTCGCCCACGAGATGCGCCCACTCGCGCTCGCTTGTCTTCGTTCACTGGCGATCACTCCGCCGCGTTCGATCGCCAAGGCGTTCTTCTCGCTCACCCACAACGAGACCTTCGGTGTGGGCGGGTTCGTGCGCAAGCCATCCGACTTGCCGTGGCGCATCCGACGGCTGGGACTGCGATCCGGCGGCCGGCACCCCAAGTTCCGTGCCCACGTCGAACGCAGCGCCTGGCCGCATGGCCTCCTCCGACTGCACCGCCTCGACCGACTCGCTGACCGATACGCCGCCGATTGCATCGAGGACGCGAGGCTGCGGGGCGGCGCGCACCTCCCCCCCGACCACGCCCAGCTCGAGGCCAAGCGACAGATCACCGATCTCGAAACCTCTCGTGCGTGGCAGATCGTGCAGGCAATCAAGGGCACGCCCTTCTACCGTGCCGCGGCCCGAGCACGATTCGGCCCGGGCTGGGACGACCCGGATGACGCACCGCCCAGCGACCGGCTTCGGCGCATCGAGTCCAGCAGGGCATACAGGGCGATTGTCTGCGTCAAGTCGTCGGCGGTCTATCGCGCCCTGCGCCCCGACTCCCGGCGCCGCCGCGGTGCCCGCTCGTAACGGTTTACCTACACTCAGCCCCATCACGCGTGCGCTCGTCGCGTCACGTCGCACCGACCACTCCCCATGGACCACACGCTCCCCGATCTCACGCCCGACGAGCAGGCCGTTGTTGACGCGTTCCACGCTCTCTACTACGGCCGTCGCCTCTGGGAGCGCACGCTCTGGCTCGGCGCTCGTTGTTTCAAGTGTCCGATGGACGCATGGACCTACCAGGAGATCATTCACGAGACGCGACCGACCCTCATCGTCGAGTGCGGCACGGCGCGAGGAGGCAGCGCGCTCTTCATGGCCTCGATGCTCGACCTCCTCGGCGATGGCCGCGTCATTTCCATCGACATCGAGTCGAAGCCGGGGTTGCCTCAACACCAGCGGATCACGTACTTCCACGGCACATCATCGACCGACCCGCGGACCGTCGAACAGGTCCGCGCACAAGTCAAACCGAACGATCGCGTCATGCTCGTCCTGGATTCCTGCCATGCGAGCGATCACGTTCTCGCCGAGCTGAACGCCTATTCGCCTCTCGTCACCCCGGGCTGCTACACCATCGTCGAGGATTCGAACATCAACGGCCATCCGGTGCACACCACGTTCGAGCCCGACCAGGGCCCCGGACCGTTCGAAGCCGTCACCGCGTTCATGGAGACCACAGACCGCTTCGAAGTGGATCGATCCCGCGAGCGGCTGCTGATGACCTTCAACCCCTGCGGGTACCTCCGATGCCTGAAGTGAACGCCTGGCGCGAGGGTCTCGCCGACGAACTCGCGTTCTGGCGTGATTGGTTCGCACGCCGAGGCGGCGACTGGCCAGATGATTACCGTGCGCGTCTCGACCCGCGCACGCACCTCCGGCACGAGATCGCCGCCTTGCTCGAACCGCACTCGCCCCCTGCTTCGACCGTGCGCATCCTCGACGCAGGCGCGGGGCCGCTGACCGTGCTGGGCCGCGTCTGGCCGGGACGAACGGTCGAGGTTACGGCGACCGATGCGCTCGCCGAGGCGTTCAACCGACTGATCGACGAGTTCGGCCTCTCGCCACCCCTTCGCACGATCGCCTGCGCGACGGAAGACGTCGCATCGCGGTTCGCCTCAGGATCGTTCGACCTCGCCTACGCCCGAAACACGCTGGATCATTCGCGGGATCCGCTGGGCGCGATCCGCGCCATGCTCGCGGTGACGAAGCCCGGTCGTTGTGTCTTCCTTCAGCATCTCGCCGACGAGGCAGAGCACGAGCGTTACCGCGGCTTGCACCAGTGGAACTTCCGCGAGGAGGGGGGGTCGCTCATCCTGTGGCGCCCAGGTGTGCGCATCGACATCGGCGACGAAGTGCGCAACGAGGCGGCGCTCCGTGTCGCCACACGCGGTCGGTGGATCGACGCGACGCTCATCCGACGCGAGTGACCCGTGCCGGCGGGGTTACGCGCGGGTGTGATACCGTGTGTCCAGCAGGTCCAAGGCGAAGTTCGCCATCGGCACGCCGGATCGCTTCAACGCACCCTCCGCCCACCGTTGCGTCCGCAGCAGCCCCGCGAGCCGCCGCGGACCGTGCCACCACGGCCACTCGCACAACGCACGCCACGCCGACCCTTGGAACGCGAACCGCGAGGAGCCGTACACGCCGAAGTTCTCCTCGTGCGCGTAATCGAGAAACGCCAGTGCCTCGGCGCGGGTCGGATAGAGCACGAACCGTCGCATCCTGTCCAGCACGGCAGGACGCAACTCCGCGGCGGTAACCGCTCGTGCGCCCGGCTCGCGGACGAACACCTCAAACCACGCCCACACGCCCGCGCGCGCCCGGCGAAACGGCCCGCGCAGCAGGTCCGCCTCGTCCACCCCCGATCTCACGATTGGGCGCACGCGCCCGCTCGAATCCTCGCGGAATCCCGCCGCGCTGCCGTGCGGTGCAGTCGCGAGCATCTCGAAGACGGAGTTGCATCGGAGGATGCACTCCTGCATCCAGTCGCCACTGCGCGTGTCGCACAAATATCCACACCGCTGAGAGCCGGGCGGGTCACTTCCAGGCCGGTAGGTCAGCGCGAGGTACATGCCGTCGAGCGCGGGCCGATCCGGCTCGTGCCGGGTGGCGAGCGCGAGACTCGTCTGCATCGACCCCGTCCATCCCACGTCCACGATGCCGACGGTTCCCTCTCCGAAATAGCCGCGCTGGCGCAGGTATCGCACGAGCGAGCGACGTGCCTCGTCACGCCGTGCGAGGAACGCTTCTCGCACGCGTGCATCCGCGGCGAAGCGCGCGAACCGATCATCGTGCGCCGGGTCGCCGATCGCCGATTCAACGCCCTCGAAACCCGCCTCCATCGCCAGGGGGACGAACGGTGCCTCCGGCAGCGACAGGTTGCGCAGCAGCGTACCGACGGTCTGTGCAGGGTACTGCGCCCACAGCCGCGCCAGTCCTTCCGCGTCGAAGGATTCCATGCTCGCGAGGTACAGCGAGCGCCGGTTGACCGCGAGGTAAGTCGCGGGCGGCTCATCGACGCTGCGCACTCTCGCCAGACGCCGATACATGCGCATGAACGTCTCACCCTCGCGCGCCAGGAAGAACATCCGCCGCAGTCCGCGCTCGCGAGCACGCTCCAGGGCGTGGAGCGAGAACGAGGCGAACGCCGGAGCGATCACCGTTCCGATGGCCCTGTGGGCTTCTCTCGGGGCGTGGCGTTCAGTGTTCCCGCTTCTGCCGCCTCGAAAGTTGTCCGAGCGCTCCAGGGCTTCATCGACCGCGCGCAGCACGCGCTCGCCCCGCCAGAACACGCTCCGTACCGCCAGCTCACGCAGCAGCGCCTCCCTGACCGTCGCGCTCTCGCTCACGCCCGCGTCCCTCCCCACGCTCGGCGTGCAGCCCGAACCGTTGCGATCGTCACGCGCGCGGAGGCGACCAACGGCCGCACCATCACACAGGCCGCCAGCCGCACGCCGCGGACCCCCATCGCAGCGACCAGTCCATCGGGGAGCCTATGCGCGAGATGCACGGCGATCTGGTCCTCAAGCCGTGGTGTCTCAACCGGCCCGATCGAGTCTGCAAGCAGGTGTGCGTGCGCGAGATGTCGGCGATACCTTCCCCGCCCGCGGTAGTACGCGTGTGACGCCCGCCGTGCCACGATCGCCGTGAGCCGGTCCTGATGCACGCGCGAGTATAGAGCAACCTGTCCCGCGCCCCTCCGGCATCACGACTTCCCCCTCGCCTCTGCCGCCATCCGCTTTCGCCTAAACTCCCGCCCCAGGGAACCACGCCATGCCGTACACGATCCGTCCCGAGCAGGGCTTCACCGTTGACGCCGAGAACACCGACTACCTGTCGCGCCACGTGGACACGGGCGACCGCTGGGTGCTGAACTTCGGCCCGCAGCACCCCGCCACGCACACGACGCTCCGCCTGGTCCTCGAACTCGACGGCGAGCGGATCGCCCGCTGCACGCCGCACATCGGCTACCTGCACTCCGGCTTCGAGAAACTGGGCGAGCATCTCGACTACAACCAGTACGTCACCATCGTCAGCCGGATGAACTACCTCTCGCCGGTGGCGAACGACATCTGCTGGCACCACGCGGTCGAGACGCTCTTCGGCATCGACATCACACCGCGGTGCAAGGTGCTGCGCACCATCATGGCGGAACTCGGGCGCATCCAGGACCACCTGCTGTGCGTCGGGGCGGCCGCCCTGGACCTGGGCGCGTTCACCGGCTTCCTCTACGCCTTCAACCCCCGCGAGAAGATCTACGACCTCTGCGACTTCATCTCGGGCCAGCGCTTCCACCCCGACTGGACCCGCGTCGGCGGCCTGATGCAGGACCTCCCCGACGAGCGCGTCTTCAAGACCATGGTCAAGGACTTCATCCACAACGACCTGCCGCGCGCCTTGGACGACCTCGTCACCCTGGTCGAGCGCAACCGCATCTTTATCGACCGCACCCGCGGCATCGGCGTGCTGACGAAGGACCAGGCGATCGCGTGGTCGATCTCCGGCCCCGTCGCGCGCGCCAGCGGCGTGCGACGCGACCTGCGCAAGGACGCCCCGTACCTCTGCTACGCCGACAACTGGGACGGGCAGGGCGCGCCGGCCGTCAAGTTCAGCGTGCCGATCGCCGAGGAAGGCGACGTCTACGCCCGCTTCCTGGTGCGCGTCGAGGAGATCAAGCAGTCGGTCCGCATCATCGACCAGTTGATCGACGACATCCCCGCCGGCCCCGTCAACACCTTCCCCGACGGCAAACTCGTCAAGCCTCCCAAGGCCGACGTCTACGGCTCGATCGAGGGCCTGATCCAGCACTTCGAACTCATCATGACCAACCGGGGCTGGGAGCCGCCCGTCGCCGAGGCCTACGGCGCGAACGAGACGGCCAACGGCGAACTGGGCTACTACGTCGTCTCCGACGGCTCGCCCCGGGCCTGGCGCGCAGCGACGCGCCCGCCGAGTTTCATCAACTACCAGGTCATGGCGATGCTGACCGAGGGGCACATGCTGGCCGACGTGGTGGCCATCCTCGGCTCGCTGAACATCGTGGCAGCGGAACTGGACCGCTGAGTTCTCTCCCCTTGGCCCCTTGGCCATTTGGACCTTTGGCCCTTTGGCCATTTGGACCTGGCCAAATCCCGTGACCTCCGCCCTCCTTCGTCGCTGGCCCTTTGACGGCGATCCGGTCGCTGCCGCGCCAGCCACCACGAACCGCGAAGGAGAGGCCCGTGAACGCAGCCCGAACGAACAGCACCCTGTCCCTGACCCCCCTGGCCCTGGCCGCGACCCTTGCCCTGGCCGCCGGCTCGGCCTTCGCGCAGGACTTCAACGGCGACGGCCTTGCCGACCTCGCCGTCGCCGCCCCGGGCGAATCGATCGGCGCGGCGGCCGGCGCGGGCGTGGTCACGATCGTCTATGGGGCCGGGCCGGGCATCGGCCTGAGCGCGTTCGCCCCGCTCCCCGCCGTGCAGATCACGCAGGCCACCTTCGGCCTCGACCCCGCCGAGGCGGGCGACGGCTTCGGGTTCTCGATGGCCTGGGGCGACTTCAACGGCGACGGCTTCGATGACCTCGCCATCGGCGCGCCGTTCGAGGACATCGCCGGCGCGACCGACGCGGGCCTCGTGATCGTCCTGTACGGCTCACCCTCCGGTCTTGCCCCGCTCGGCCCGCCCGTGCTCACGCAGGGCCTCGGCGGCATGCCGGACACGCCGGAGACCGGCGACCTGTTCGGCTGGGCGTCACGACGGGCGACTTCAACGCCGACGGGTTCGACGACCTCGCCATCGGCGCGCCGGGCGAGACCATCACCTTCGCCGAGCAGGGGATGGTGCACCAGGTCTTCGGTTCGCCCGGGGGATTGATGCCCGCCGGCGCGCCCACGCCGGTCTTCATCCAGAGCATGCTCGGCGACCCGGACGAGGCGCACGACATGTTCGGCTACTCCCTCGCCGCGGGAAACTTCGACGGCGTTCCCGGCGACGACCTCGCCATCGGCGCGCCCTTCGAGACCTTCGCCGGCAAGCACAACTGCGGCATGGTCAACGCCGTCTACGCCTCGCCCGGCTTCGGACTCGACCCGGCCGCGCCCACCGTGCCCCAGGCCTGGACGCAGAACTCGCCCGGCATCCCGCAGACCGCCCACAGTTTCGACAACTTCGGCCTCACCCTCGCCGTCGGGGACTTCGACAGCAACGGCGCGGACGACCTCGCCATCGGCGTCCCCTACGAGAACATCGGCGCGAATGGGGCCTGCGGCGTGGTGAACGTCATCTACGGCGTGCCGATGCCGGGTGTCGGCCTGCACGCCTCGCTCGCGGTCCCCGCTGAACTCTGGCACCAGAACGTCGCGGGCGTCCCCGAGGTCAACGACTCGAACGACAACTTCGGCTACGCCCTCGCCGTCGGCGACTTCAACGGCGACGGCTACGACGACCTCGCCGTCGGCGTGCCCTACGAGGACGTCAAGGCCATCAACGACTGCGGCTACGTGAACGTGATCTACGGCGCCGGCCCGGGCTTTGGGCTGGAGACCGCGGCACCGGTCGTCGCCCAGGGCTGGCACCAGAACTCCCCGTCCGTTCCGAACTCCAACGAAGCGGCGGACTACTTCGGCTGGGCGCTCTCGGTCGGCGACTTCGACGGCAACGGCGCGGACGACCTGGTGGTCGGCGCACGCGGCGAGGACCTCGGCGCAGCAAGCAACTGCGGCGCGGTCTTCGTGATCTACGGCGACCTCGCCCCCGGCGTCGGCCTCAGCGGCGCAACCCCGGTCGCCAGCCAGGTCTGGCATCAGAACTCGCCGGGCATCCCCGACTCCAATGAGACCGGCGACCTGTTCGGCGGCGGACTCGCCGGCAGGTGACAGCGGCGAGACAATCCGATGCTCACGGGGCGGGGCCTTCAAAGCCCCGCCCTTCTTGTCAGGAGGGGCCGCTCCCGCCCAGTTGGTGCCGCACGAGTTGCCGGTAGGTCTCGCACCGCCCGATCAACCGCCGGGTGATGGCGAGCTCCGTTCCCTCAATGTCGTCGCCGCCGAACTCGACCGCGGACCACTGGTATACGGATCGCGGGGAGTCGTTGCGCCCCGGGCACCCCGCCCTCCGTGGCGGCTTCTCTCTTCCCACTGCACTCAATGCGCACCTCGCGCCGCGACCTCGCCTCCCTACATCTTCTTCCCCACCACCAGCCCCACCACGCCCGCGATGAGCGTCACGCCCGCGCAGACGCCCACCCACATCCAGTGGTTGTTGCCGACGGCGGCGAGCAGGCCCGCCGATGCGCCGGTCATCGCGAACAGCACCACCGCCAGCGCGAAGGTGCACGTCGCCACGACGCCGAGCGCCAGACCGCCGACCAGCCCCGAGCCGGGGCCGTCGATGACCTCGGCCACGAAGATCGGCGCGGCCGCCGGCGCGGCCTCCGCCTCCGCCCCCGTGGACTCGAACAGCGCGGCCGACTCGCCGCCCACCGCCGACGACGCCGCCGTCTCCTGCCCCCCCCCGAGAACGTCCTCCAGCAGATCCGCCCCCAGCGAGGTGTCATCGCTCTCGCGGGTCAGGTCGAGCAGACCCGACCCCGATGCCCCGGCGTCGATCTCGAAACCCGCCCCCAGCGCGGTGTCCGTGATCTGCGTCTGCGCCGACGGGTCCGCTTCCTCCGATTCGTCAGCGTCGAAGATGCTGATCCCCGTCTGCTCCTTCGGGTTCTCCACCCCCAGCGAACTGCCAGACCCCGACGATGTCAGGCTGATCGGCTCCAGCTCGTCGGCCAGCGGGATCGCGTCATCGCCGCCCGCCAACAGGTCCACCTGCTCGCGCTTGAAGACCAACTTGTCGCGGTCGCGGAACTCCTGCAACTGCCCGCTCGCCGCCATCTGCTTCACGTCCGCCTCGGACTTGCCGAGTTTCGCAGCCGCCTCTTCGAGCGAGTAGAACATCTTGGCCATGACGACTCTCCGCGTGCCGATCGTTTCGGATGGGGCAGGCCTCACGCCCGCCGACGGTCCATCATACTCGCTCCACCGACCCCGCCCAGTGACCCACCTCATGCCCCCCACGAACCTCACAATCGCCTACCGCCGACCCATCCCTCCATACCCCATCGAAACCCACGAACTCAGCCTCCCCTCGCTCCCCCCCGCGCTGGACGGCCTTTGCATCCTCCACCTCTCAGACCTCCATGTCCGACGCCCCTGCCTCCGGTCGGGTTCGCACGCACCGAAGCCCTGGTGGCGAACACCGCCGATCTCAATGTCCTGACCGGCGACTACGCCGATCGCCCCGGGCCACGAGCAGGCTGCCACTGCACCTCCACGCCCTCGCCTCGGCGTGGCGCCGGGTACGCGCAGCCGCTGCCTCGGCAACCACGACACTGCCTCATGCTGTCTCTGCACGGACCGTTCCCGGCCTCCGTGCTGCATCGACACCGGTGCCATCGACCTCCCCGATCTCCCCCTCCGCATTCTCGGCGCGTCCTATCCCGAGGACCTCTTCGCAGCCGAGATTTCAACCTCCGATGATGATCGTTTCGAGATCGCCCTCGTCCACGACCCGGTCGCCGCGATCGCCGCAGCCGAACTGCGCGTGCCCCTCGTGCTCGCCGGGCACACCCACGGCGGGCAGGTCCGCCTCTCCCCACGCGCCATCCCGCACACTTCATCCGACCTGCCGGCCTCGCTCGCGTCGGGCATCCTGCGCATCGACGGCACGCTCTGCTGCATCAGCCGCGGCCTTGGCGACGCGATGCTCCCCATGCGCATCAACTGCCCACCTCATGCGCCCCTCTACGTCCTCCGTCGTACACCGCGAGCGACGAGCGCTCAAGTGCGGGCGCCTCACCCCGTCAAGCCGTGGTGATCTTCATTCCTGCACGCACAAGGCCGACCTCGGTGTCCCTGCCTTCCCAGGGCGGCGAACCGCGGGATTCCAAGAAACAGCAAAGACCCGGGGTGCCGACCCGGGTCTTGCATCGAACTTCAACATCGCTGGTCCGCTCACGCCGCGGTGTACTTCCCGCGAGCGAGCTTCTTGATCTTGTCGCTCTTGATCAGCGTCTGGTTGACGATGGTGCGAAAGTTCGGCGAGGTGGTCCTGTAGCCGGCACGCTTGACGGCGATCGCAACCTCAGTCACGCCCATCGTCTTGCCCTTCAGGACTCTCGCGAGGTAGGTCTCGAGATTCGCGTCGTTCTTCGGACGCTTGCGCCCGCTCCCGCCACGACCTGTTCGCCCGATCGCACCCCTGCGCCGACGGAGTCCGGGCGCGCCGCCCCCAGCGCCAAGGCCGTCGAGCTCCGCCCGCACGCTGTCCAGTTCCGCCATCAGTTCCGCCTCGCGGTTGCGCAGCGCGGGCATCTCGTTCTGACGTCGCTGCAGTTCGGCCGCCAAGGCCACAGTGCTCAGCGACGACAACGCGCCGGCACGGCGCGTCGCTGCCCGGCGCGCACGCCGCACGGCTTTCCTCATCACCTTCTTGCGACGAACCTTCCTTCGCTTCGCCATGTCGGTCAACCTCGCTTGCCGATGATGCACGGACGGGTCCGGCCCACATGGCGCAGGAAGTCATGAAGAGTTCATCCGCGCGTGCATCAGCGGCCAGTTGTCTCCGTGCCATGCTAGCAATGCGACGCCGTCCCGTACAACAACTGAAGAGGATGCTCGCGCAGGCACGCCTCGCACGCTTGTTCGCAGACCATCACGTCGCGGCACAAAGCGAGAACAAACGCCGACGAACGCAACACGAACAAATCGTGATGATGGCTTCCTGCTACCACGTGGACATGCCTGCCGCGTCGCCGATCGTGGACAGCCCGCGTACGGAGATCGGGCCTCTTACGCCGCTTCGCTCTGTCCGAAGCGTTCTGCCCACCGATCCGGGCGGACGTTCGCAGGCGCGTCCGCCGTCTCCTGCCAGTCCTCGGCAGACTCGATCCGCAGTTCGCTCGGCAGCGTCTTCCGGTAGCCGAGCAGGCGCACCACCTCCAGAACGTCCGTCCAACTCGGATACCACGTGTTGTTCGCTCGTTTGAAGGCGTCGATGGCCATCAGGAACAGGAACTGCTCCTGCGTCATCTCGCCTTCTTCGGCGGCCTTGCGAAAGTCACTGAGTCGCCGGCCAGGCCCACGGCGTCGTTCGAGGCCCGTCACCACGCCTTCTGCGCCGCCCGCCCTGGGGTCGAGCCGCCGATCGACGACGGGGCGCCGACGGTCCCCCTTGGGGGCAGGTTCTTCGTGATCACGCCGACGTTCCACCGCCATGCCCAGGCCCTCCCGCACCGAGGCGGGGAGGCCCGTCACGGCGCGCTACAGGTCTTCGTCCTCCTCCTCATCGTCGAACTCCTCTTCGTCCTCGAACTCGTCCTCATCGTCGGCAAGCTCGTCGTCCTCGTAATCGTCATCATCCTCAAAATCGTCATCAAACTCCTCGTCGATGTCATCGTCGTCGTCCTCGCCCCCCAGCGGAAGAACATCCGCGTGCCACCACGGATCCTCCAGGCCGACCATCCCGCACCGCGCAAGAAGCTGTTCCGCAGCCATGTCTCACCTTCCCATTTCTCGGGGCCGCTGACGGCCCGATTCCCGGGCGCACTCGCCCGTTTCGCCCCACCCCGGGGCGACCCTGCCGGCGCCCACCGCGGAGCCCGGCCCGGAAAACGCGGTACACTACCGACCGTCAACCGCCTGTCAATACCCTCTACTCCGCTTCCCAGGGACGCGCCAAACCTAGCCTCCGACCCACCTCACCGCCACCCCATGCCGACCCCCGCAGACACCACGCCTCGGTTCGATCCCCTCGCTGCGATCTTGGCTCTTGCCTTTCCGGGGGCAGGCCACTGGTTCCTCGGCGAACGCAAGCGAGCCATGCTCATCGCGGCAGGCGTCCTCGGCCTCTTCTTCACGGGGCTCCTCATCGGCGGCCTCGATGTCGTGGACTCCAGGGAAGACCGCTGGTGGTTCGTGGGGCAGGCTCTCGTCGGGCCGGTGGCCTTCGGCACGGACTACCTGCACCAGAACCGCGTCAAGGGCATCGATCCGCAGACCGGCGCGCTCCGATCGGCAAACCCAGACGAGACCCGGGACGGGTCCGGCAGGCTCGTTCCAGCCTTCGGAGGGCAGCGACCGCCAGCGACCAAGAGCCTCGGCAAAATGAACGAACTCGGAACCCTCTTCGCCTGCATCGCCGGGATGATGAACCTCATCGTCGTGCTCGACGCCGCTTTCCCGGGACGCCGCGAGGAGCAGGCATGACCCCGCTCCCGCTCGCTCTGGTCCTGGCCTGGAGACCGTTCCTCGACCCCATCGACGCCCACGGCTGGTGGTTCCTGCTCGTCATCCCCATGTCATTCGGGATCGCCGTGGTCTATCGGGCGGTGCGCATGCACACCCTCGACGGCTACTGGAAACGAGTCCTGACCCTGACAGCCCAGATCGTCATCTCCATGATCCTCCTGGGCATCGCCTCCTACTTGTTCGTGCAGGTCGTTGTGCCCTCCCTGGCTCCGATGCCGGATTGAGCCTAGCGGGCACCGCAAGGCTGAGGTCTCACACACACCCCGTCACCCACAGGTTCAGGAACGCCACGAAGTCCAGCGTTGTCACGAACCCGTCGCCGTCCAGGTCCGCGCTCGCGTCTCCGGACACGAACGCGTTCAGGTACGCGAGCACGTCCACCGTGTCCGTCGCTCCGTCCGCGTTGAAATCCCCCGGCCCGAGAAGCCGCGCCGACCACGCCCCGCGGCCCTGAGTCCCCGCCACCAGCCGTCCGCGCGGGCGGTCCAGCGTCAGATCGATGACCGCCACGTTCGGCATCCCGTCCGCGAACCGCTGCCACGACACGCCGCCGTTCAGCGATCGGTACACCCCGGCGTCCGTCCCCGCATAGAGCGGCCGGAGGACGCACGACGAGTCCACCACCACCACGTTCACCGGCAGGTCCGGCAGGTTGCCGTCGAGTGTTTCCCACGTTGCCCCGGCATCGCGCGAGCGCCGCACCTTCGGCCCGCCGAACACGGCCGTCGCCAGGTAGACCTCGCGCGCGTCGTCCGGGGCAACCGTCAGTTCCCGTGTGACGCGCGGCCAGCCGGGGTGCCCCGTCATCACCACCGTGAAGTTCGCCCCGCCGTTCTGCGAGACCAGCACGTTCCCGTCGTTGGTCGAGGCGTAGACGAAAGACGAGTCCGACGGCGCGATCGCAAGGGCGCGGATCGCTCCCGCTCCATTCGTCAGGTCCCCGCTCAGCACGCTCCAACTCGTGCCGCCGTTGGTGCTCAGGTGGATGCGGTGCGTCGCGTAGAGCATCCGGTCCGCGTTCGCGGGGTCGATCACATAAGGCGGCAGAAAGCAGTTCCGCCCGTTGATCCCGCCGCCCACGTGCGAGAACGAGTTGCCGCCGTTGGTCGAACGGAACAGGTTCCCCGTCCCCTGGTACTCGGCGAAGACGCGGTGGGGGCGCGTCGCGTCGAGTTGCGTCCATCCGCCGTCGCCGCCGAGCACCGTCGTCCACGAGACGCCGCTCTCGCTGCGCCGGTTCGTGCCGTTGTCCTGCGTGCCGCCCATCACCCACTGCTCGTTCGTCGGGTGCAGCGACAGCCCGGCGTAGAACTGCACGGTCGAGAGGCCGTCGTTCAGGTTCACGTACGAGTCGCCCAGGTCCGTGCTCCGGTGCACGCCCCCGTCGTCGCCGACCACCAGCCGCCCGGCCGCGTCGAACTCGATGGCGTGGATGTCCACGTGCGGCGGCGTCACGTTCGCGCCCACGCCGTTCACGTACCGGCGCATGTTCATCCCGCCGTAGAACACTACGTTGGCGTTGTCCGGCTTCACGCCCACCACCGAAAGGAACCACCCGTACGTTGACTGGTTGACCGAGCCGTGCGCCGTCCACGTCGCGCCGCCGTTGTCCGAGCGGAAGCCGCCGATGTTCTCGGCGCCGCCGCCCGCCGCGTCCGCCGGCATCGTCAGCAGCGCGAACACCCGCGACGGCTGGCTCGGCGCAACCGCGAGACTCACGCGCCCCACCGTGCCCGGCAGACCCGCCGTCAGTTTCGTCCACGACGTCCCGCCGTCCGTCGTCTTGTACACCCCGTTCGCCGGGTCGCCGAAGATGTGCCCGATCGCGGCGTAAAGCGTCGCCGGGCTGGCCGGGTCCATCGCCAGGTCGGTCGCGTCCACCGCCGGCAGCCCGTTGGTCAGGTGCGTCCACGTCTCCCCGCCGTCCGTGGACTTGAACACGCCGACCGGCCCGGTCGCGCCGGGATGCCCCTTCGCCGCCGCCAGCGTCGGGAACCCGCCCGCCCGCGCCACGCTCGCGTACAGCGTCTGCGTGTTCGTCGGGTCGATGCGGATGCGCGAGAAGCACCGCCCCGCGAACGTCTCCGCCGCGAGCACGCTCCACGTCTCGCCGCCGTCCGTGGACTTGTACAGCCCCAGCCCGTAGCGCGAGTGGTTGGCGAAGTTCGCCTCGCCGCTCCCGGCGTAGACGATCCGCTCGTCGTGCGGGTCCAGCGCGACCGCGCCGATCGAGGTCGTCGGCAGGTGGTCCGTCAGCGGCGTCCACGTCTGCCCGCCGTCGGTGGTGCGCCACACGCCCCCGTCCGCGCCGCCGACGAAGTACAGGTCCGGGTCCACGCGGCTGCACGCCACCGCGCTGATCCGCCCCGCCGACCCGCCCGACACGCTCGCCGGCGCCGGCCCGAGCGACTCCCACCCCTGCCCGAGCGCGGGTGCGGCCGCAAGCGCCGCCACGCACGCCGCCATCGCCGCCATGCGCCTCATCGTGCCCCCCCCTCTCCCGCACCGGCCTCGAAGGTCAGCACGCACGAATAGACGACCCAATCCGCCTCCGGATCCCGCGAAGGCACAACGTGGTGGAACTCGACCCGCCACGCGCCCGGCCGGTCGAGGTGCACCGGCGCGATCCCCTTGTCATCGGCCGTCGTCCGCCGCTCCGCGCCGCTCGCGGCGTGCGTCGCGATCACCGTCGCCCCCGGCACGCCGCTCCCGTCGGCGTACACGCGCACCGCCATGTCGCTCGGCAGCAGCAGCGAGGTCGGGTCCATCAGGGCGCGAATCTCGGTTGCCAGCCCCGACTTGCTCACCGCGATGTCCGTCGCCGCGCCCCCCACGCGCACCAGCGCACACGCCGACTCCACCCGCAATACCCGCACCCCGCCTCTCACCTGGGGCGGTGCCTCTGTGCCTCGGGGCGGGGCCTTTCCAGGCCCCGTCTCCATCTCCTCCAACTTCCTCCCCGCTCGCTCCACCAGCCTCCCGAACGCCTCAGCCTCCATCACCTCCACCCGCCGCGCCAGATCGACGCCCACCATCGTCACGCCCGCCCGCGCCGGCGAGACACGCACCGTCCTTCCGTCGTCCCCGACCGGCGCGGCCTGGTGGTTCCGCTGCGAGTGGCTGTCGCGCACGAACACCCACTCGACGCCGGCCTCGCCCCACGCGATCTCGCGTGCGCCCTCCGCGCCGAGCGCCTCCAGCCGCAACGAGGCCGACTCGCCCGGCGCGAGCGTCAGCCGGTCCGCGGTCAGCGACATCACCCGCTGCCCGAACGCCGATGCGCCGCACCCCGCCAGCACACCCGCCGCAAGCGCCGCCGCCCATGCCCGTTGTCTCGCCATGTTCGCCCCCTGTGCGCCCGCCGCACTCGCGTCCCCGCCGACCGCGCGAGT
This sequence comes from Phycisphaeraceae bacterium, assembly GCA_026128865.1. GTDB lineage: Bacteria > Planctomycetota > Phycisphaerae > Phycisphaerales > UBA1924 > CAADGN01. The sequence continues at coordinate 60,528 of JAHCJE010000003.1, forward strand.
CTACAGGATCGCCCCGTCCCCTCCAAGCCCAATCGCCCCGCGCCGAAGCCCCGCGTGCCCCTCCCTATACTGCCAACCCACCGCGGACCAACCGCGGGAAACACCCCGAAAGAAAGGCTCTTCGCGTGGCTGAGAGACACTTCGACCTCATCGTCATCGGCGGCGGCCCGGGCGGCTATGTCGGCGCGATCCGCGCCGCGCAACTCGGCATGAAAGTCGCCTGCGTCGAACGCGCCAAACTCGGCGGCGTCTGCCTCAACTGGGGGTGCATCCCCTCCAAGGCACTCCTCTCCAACGCCGAACTCATGGAGAAACTCCACGAGCGCGACACCTGGGGCCTCAAACTCAAGGGCGACGTCGACTTTGACTGGTCCAAGGTCATCGGCCGCTCCCGCGACGTCGCCGCCAAACTCAACAAGGGCATCGAGTTCCTCTTCCGCAAGAACAAGGTCGAGCACGTCGTCGGCAGCGCGAAGATCGTCAGCGGCTCCAAGGGCAACCAGCCCTGCCGCGTCGAGGTCTACGACTGCGAGGTCCAGGAGGAGCGCACCGATGCCCCCGCCAAACCCGCCGCCAAGCCCCGCGAGACCCTCACCGCCACCCACGTCCTTGTCGCCACCGGCTCCGTCGCACGCGACCTCCCCTTTGCGAAGTTCGACAACGACCGCATCTGGGGCGCTCGCGAGGCCATGTTCAACAAGGAGATGCCCAAGTCCCTCGTCGTCGTCGGCGCGGGCGCGATCGGCATGGAGTTCGGCTACTTCTACCACTCCTTCGGCACGAAGGTCACCATCGTCGAGATGCTCGACCGACTCCTCCCCGTCGAGGACGAGGACGTCTCCAAGGCCATCGAACGCCTCTACAAGAAGAAGGGCTTCGACATCCGCACCGGCCACCTCACCACCGCCGTCGAGAAGTCCAAGTCCGGCGTCAAGGTCACCATCGCCCCCGTCAAGGACGGCAAGCCCGACGAATCGAAGAAGGAAACGATCGAGGCCGACCGCGTCCTGCTCGCCATCGGCGTCAAGGGCCGCTACGACGGCCTCTTCGACGACTCGCTGGGCCTGAAGACCGAACGCGACCACATCGTCACCGACTACAAGCCCGGCAAGACCGCCAACGAACCCATCGACTACAAGACCAGCATCCCCGGCGTCTACGCCGTCGGCGACGTCATCGGCCCGCCCTGGCTCGCCCACGTCGCCAGCGACGAGGCCATCATCTGCGTCGAGCGCATCGCCTGGCGAAACGACCCGAAGAAGCACCACGAACCCATCCCGATCGACTACTCCGTTATCCCCGGCTGCACCTACTGCCAGCCGCAGGTCGCCTCCGTCGGATTCACCGAGCGACAGTTGAAGGAGAAGGGCCTCAAGAAGGGCGAGGACTACGAGGTCGGCTCCTACCCCCTCCAGGCCCACGGCAAGGCCATCGCCGCCCTCCACACCGACGGCTTCGTCAAGATCATCCGCGGCCTGCCCCGCGGCGAGATCCTCGGTGCCCACATCTTCGGCGACCAGGCCACCGAACTCATCGCCGAACTCACCCTCGCCCGCCGCCTCGAGGCCACCACCGAGGAACTCATCGTCACCGTCCACGCCCACCCGACCATGCACGAGGCCGTCCGCGAAGCCGCCCTGGCCAGCGAGGGGAAGGCGATTCACATGTAAGTTGGCCTGATTGTGCGCACGTGAGTCCTGTTGGGTGCGCCTTGGTGGTGGGTACCACGGCGACGGCTGCTGCCCCTGACCACCTCACCGCCATCGTCCATCTCCGCTACAGTCCGTACTCCTCATGCTCCCTCTCCCCTCGCCTCTCAGGCGCGCCCTCCGGCGGCTCGGCTTCCCTGAGGAGTGGTATCTCATCATCATCGGCGCGGTCGTCGGCACGCTCACGGGCCTGGCTGCCATCGCCTTCGACTGGCTCCTCCACCGCGCCTTCGACTCCGCCCACTCGATCGAGGCACGCCTCGGACCCGTCGGCCTCGTCGTCCTGCCGACCGTCGGCCTCGCCGCCACCGGCGTCCTCGTCCACTACTTCGCTGCCGACGCCAAGGGGCACGGCGTCCCCCAGGTCATGCGCGCCCTCATCACCCGCGGCGGCTTCCTTCCGTGGCGAACCGGCATCGTCAAGGCCGCCACCTCCATCCTCACCGTCGGCTCCGGCGGCTCCGCCGGCACCGAAGGCCCCATCGTTCAGATCGGCGCGACGGCAGGCTCCGTCGTCGGCCAGCGCCTCGGCGTCTCACGCGAGCAGATGTCCGTCCTTGTCGGCTGCGGCGCGGCCGCCGGCATCTCGTCCATCTTCAACGCGCCCATCGCCGGCGTCATCTTCGTGCTCGAAGTCCTGCTCCGCGACTTCTCTCTGCGCGCCTTCACCCCCATCGTCGTCGCGTCCGTCTTCTCCGCCGTCACCACCCAGGCCGTCCTCGGCGAGAACGAGGCCATCTTCACCGTCGAAGAAACACTCCACGCGCTCGAGTTCACGCCCCAGGAACTCCCGTCCTACGTCCTGCTCGGCGGCATCTGCGGCCTGGTCGCCGTCGCTTTCCAGCGCCTCCTCCACAAAGGCGAGGACCTCTACGACGCCTGGCGCATCCACCCGCTCCTCAAGCCCGTCACCGGCGGCCTCGCCCTCGGCGCGCTCGCACTCGCCTACGTCGCCCTCGAGCACGCCCTCGGCACAGGCTCGCTCACCCGCGGCCCCGCCCCCGCCTTCTTCGCCAACGGCTACGAGCCGATCCACCGGATGCTCGCCCCAGACACCTACCTCGGCGCGGAAGGCGCGGACGCGCGCCTCGCCGTCCTCGCTCTGCTCCTCTTGCTCATGCTCTTCAAGGCCGTCGCCACCACGTTCACGCTCGCCTGCGGCGGCTCGGGCGGCGTCTTCGCGCCGAGCCTCTTCCTCGGCGCGACCGCCGGCGGCGCGCTCGGACTCGCCCTCGAACTTCTCCACCTCATCCCCGAAGGCTCGACGCCCGCCTCCTACGCCCTCGTCGGCATGGCCGCCGTCCTCGCCGCCTCGTCGCACGCCCCGCTCACCGCCATCCTCCTCCTCTTCGAACTGACACGCAACATCTACGTCATGCTCCCGGTCATGCTCGCGGCCGTGCTCGCTACGGTCGTCGCCCAACTCCTCGACCGCGACTCGATCTACACCTTCCGCCTGCGACGCTCGGGCCTGCGCGTCGGGCGATCGCGCGACCTGACGGTTCTTCGCCGCGTCCACGTTCGCAGCGTGAAGCAGACCCCGCTCCCGCCCGAGCCGGTCTACCCCTCCGACCCCGTCGCCAAACTCGTCGCCATGCACGCCGTCTACGACACGCCCGACTTCCCCGTGGTCGACGAGCGCGGCCGCTACGTCGGCATGGTAACGGGGTTGGACGTGCGCACGGCTCTCATCGACCGCGAGGCCATCCCGCTCCTGCTCGTCGCCGAGTTGATGCGCTCCGACCCCCCGACCGTGCTTCCAGACGACACCCTCGACGCAGCGCTCGACAAGTTCGCCGCGCAGGACTCGGCAAGCATCGTCGTGATCGACAGCGCGGAGTCGCTCCGGCCAGTCGCGCTCATCACGCGCGCCGACGTGATGGAACGCTACAGGGGTGCCCTCGACGAACACTGAGTCTCACGCGAAGGCGGAATGAATGCACCCCGGCGACCCGGCTTGCGCCGAATCGCACGGGGTGCGGAGGGTGACTGCGCAAACTCGCGGGCGCACGGACAAACGTCCGAATCTTCACCGCCCTCGTTCAAACAGAAACCACGCGTCCGAGCGGCCGCTCCTCCTCGGGCCGCTCTACCTCTCTCGATCCGCCAGCGTGCCAGTGGCCGCCACCGACCACCCCATCCACCACACGCATGAGAACCGATCCGGACTCCCAATGCAACCCTATCAGGACCCGAAATCGGCCGAATCAGGTCGTTCATCCCAAGAAAAAAGCCGGGACGTCCGTCCCGGCCTGGAACCATCCACGGAAGACTCACCGCTCATCCACGCCTACGAAGCGGTGCCGCGAACAGCAACCCGAGACCCGCCAGGGCGAACGGGCCGGGCGAAGGCACCATCACGAGCTGATCCTGCGCCGTGCCGGATCGCAGCCCGATCAGGTCGCGACGGGCCGCGCCTGTGCCGACCGCGTCGAACATCGCGCTCAGGTGCCCCATGATCCCGCTCGAGAGCGAGCCGCCGTTCGAGTCCTTGACCTTCAGGTTGCCCGTCACCACGTCGAGGCTCGACCGGCCGGCCGAGGGGTCGTAGTCGCTCACGATCTCCCAGACCGCGATCTGGAACGCGGCCGCGAAGTCCTTCGATGCGCCGAGGTCGATCGCCTGCGCGCCGGCCCACGCGTAGAGGTCGTGGATGCCGCCCGCACGCCCCGAACCCATCGGCGCAGAGTCCGGCATCTCCTGCACCGACACCAGTGTGTAGGTCGTCGGGCTTGACTTCACGTACTGGTACAGGTCCGTGCAGAACGTCACGTGGTCGCCCACCAACGTCGCACCCTCGCCCGTTCCCGACAGGATTGTGTGCTTCAACTGGCCCGCGAAGACGCCCATCGTTGTCTGGCCGATCGTCACTTTCACGTTGCGACCCTGGCCCGTTCCGGTGTACTTCATCTCGACCACGTCCGCGGCGGCGACGCCCGCGAAACCGGCGGCTGCGAACACGGCGATCAGGCGGCTCATCTTCGTCATGTCAAGCTCTCCTGCGGCCGCGTCGCCGGGTCATCCGCCCGCACGTTCGACGGCCACTCACGATGTGCCAAACACGAAGCCCCTTGACCACCCCCTCGCCGCCGCACCGCGGTCTGTGCGACGATCAGGGAATCTGGGAAAGTCCTGGTCCACGCCCGATAAACCTCGGCATCGCTTCCCAAGGACTCCTACGATCGCTCATCACACCGAGGAGTCGCCCATGCGCACCCTCACGCGAGTCGCCTGCGTTGCGCTGCTCACTGTTCCGGCTGCCTCGCAGGGCCAGCCGCTCTCTGGCCCGCCGATTGCTGACGCGGCCGGCGAGCGGACGCTCGTCCGTACCGACTATCAGGGCCGCCTGCACGCGCTGGACGCCCCGCCGGAGGAGGCCGCCCTCGAACTGCTCGACCTCGACGGTCGAGCGCGCGACGCCGTCCGTCGCGTCATCGCCGAGCGAGCCGCTGTGCTCGACCGCATCGTGCTCGACAACCTCGACCTCTTCCCGCAGTTCGCAGCCGCACGGCAGGCGGGCGACAAACTCGGGCAGTTGCGGCTGTTCATGGAGTTCGTTCGCGTCACCGAGCCGCTGCGGCACCGCGGAACGCTGGCAGAGGAGGTCAGGGCCGTCTTGCCATTGCACGCACGCGACCGTTTCGATCGCCTCGTCTCGGAGTACTGGCGGGCAGCAGCCGCCGATCGCGTCGCCCACACACGCGCGCTCGGCGCAACCATCACCTCTCGAGAGGCCATGCGCCAGGTCCGCTTCGAGACACTCGGCCGAGAACTCGAACGCTCCTACGCGCGGCTCTCGGCCAGCGAGTCGTTCTTCGTCGAGTACCTGCTCCGCGGCCTGGGCCTGAGCGAGCACCAGGAGGAGCGCATCCGCGCCATCATCGGCGAGTACGACGCCCGCGCCATGCGAGGCGCGACCGAGGCGGAGCGGGCAGAAGCGTTCCTCGGCGTCATCGCCCTGCTCAACGAGAAGCAGCGCGAGGCCTTCCTCGAACGTCTCAAGGGCTTCTGACACGCCTACCAGAGCCAGTAGCCCACCTCCCAGATCACCCACGCGCCCCCCCACGAAGCGAGTGCAAGCAGCGCGCCGAGCAGCCACTGTGCCCAAGGGCGCAGCCGCGCGACGCCGTGCCGCAGCACGATCCACCCGGCGCACAGCGACCACTGGAGCCACCAGAGAACCTGGCACTTGAAGTAACTCATGTCGGAAAACGTGTTGCCCACGCCGATCTCGAAGCCAGTCGGGCTCCAGTCGCTGATGGCGAGCATGACGGTCACGCCGCCAGCCCCGATACCGATCGCCAGCCCGATCACCCCGACGAGGAACCACGCGCCGGACTCCGGCGGGCGCGGCATCGACACGCGCTCGCCCCGGATGCCGACATGAGAAGCGCGAGGTTGCATCGAGGAGTTCACGCTCCGATCAGCGGCCACGAGACCAGCGTGCCGCAGCACACGATCGCCAGCGCGGCCACCGCGAGCCTCGTGAAGAGCGGCAGCTCGCCCCAGCGATCGCGCAGCACAATCCAGCCGTAGATCATCGCCCCGTTCAGCACGCCAAGCAGGAGCAGCCCGAACGCGGCCGCAGGGACGATCGCCATGCCGGGGTCGCCTCGATAGGGCGGATCGAACAGCACGATCCACCCGCCGCGAACGAGGATCGCCCCGGCGGTGACGGCATTGACCGCCGCGCTCCCGATCATGAACGCCAGCGGCAACAGCCACGCCGGCTCGGCGGGCAGGCGCGGGCCGTCGTGGTCGTCCGCACGCCGCCCGAGCACGATCGCCGCTGCGATTGCGACGCCGCACTCCGGGCAGGCGCGACCGTCCGTGCCGCACAGGTTGTACCCGCACTCGGGGCAAGGTACATCCCGCCCCGCAAGCCACCCGCGCAGCACGGCGTCAGGTTCGAAGTTCGGTTCAGGCACGTCCGAGGGCACGGGGGGAGTGTACGGCACCCCCAGCCCACCGCCATGCGATGGCCAAGGTGCCGCTGCGAACGGGCTTACGCCGGCTGGCTCGCGCTCTGTGGCGCGGCGGTCTTCGGCTGAGGCTTGCCGCCCGCGGGGTAGGCGATCCGCCCGTGATAGATCGACGCGACGGTCTTCGAGATCGACTCGACGATCGCGGAGAGTTCACGCAGCGTCAGGTCGCACTCATCGAACTGCCCGTCCATGAGCCGCTTGTTCGCGAGCGAGCGCACCAGCGCGTCGATGCGGCTGGGGGTCGGTTCGCTCAGCGTGCGCGTCGCGCTCTCGACGGCGTCGGCGAGCATGAGGATGGCCGTCTCCTTGGACTGCGGCTTGGGGCCGGGGTAGCGGTACTCGATCTCGCTGGGCATGTCCTTGTCGTCCGCGCCGCCGGCGTGCTCCTCGGCCTGTTTGCGGGCGCGGTGGTAGAAGAACTCGACCAGCGTGGTGCCGTGATGCTCCTCGATGAAGGGGAAGAGCGATCGCGGCAGGCCGTACTCGCGGGCGAGTTCGACGCCGTCCTTGACGTGCCCGACGATGACGAGGAGGCTCATGGCGGGGCTGAGTTTGTCGTGCTTGTTGATGCCTCCGGACTGGTTCTCGACGAAGTACTCGGGCTTGTTCATTTTGCCGACGTCGTGGTAGAGGGCGCCGACGTAGGTTCGCAGGGGGTCCGCGCCGACGGCGTCGGCGGCGGCCTCGGCGATGCTGGCGACGTTGAGGGAGTGGTTGTAGGTGCC
>JAHCJE010000030.1 GCA_026128865.1 Phycisphaeraceae bacterium
CGGTAGAACTCCTGCTTGCGGGCGTGCATCTCGCGCCGGTAGGGCACCGTCACGTCGGCGAGGTACTGCACCGACCCGGTCCGGAACGCCAGCACCTGCGCGTTCGGCTCCTCGATCGACGGGATGGCGATCGAGCGGACGGCGAGCGAGTCGGCGTCCCACCAGTGCTCGTTCGCCTCCAGCCGCATGTCCCGTTTGAAGCGCCAGACCGTGAGTTTGAACGGCCCGTTGCTCACGAGCCGCGGCGGCTGCGTCCACCCCGCCTCCGCGATGATGCGCCCGGTCTCCGTGTCGAGGCGGTCGTACTGGCGCACCAGCGGCGGGTAGACGGGGTAGAAGGTCGCGAAGGCGCACAGGTCGAGGAAGTACGGCACGGGGCGGTCGAGGCGCACGACGAGCGTCCGGTCGTCCACTGCACGCACGCCGACCATCTCGTCGAAGCGGCGTTCGGTCTCGGCCCAGAGGTCGCGGGCGGCCTGGGCGCGGGCGGCTGCGCTCTGGTTTGCGGGGCGCGTGCGGGCGAACTCGGCGAGGGCGTCCGTCCGCCAGTCGGCGAAGTCCTGCGCCCCCTCGATGAACATGAACAGGCCCGAGTAGTCGGCGGCCGTGTCCGGGAGAATGGCCCGGCGCCAGGCGAAGACGAAGTCGCCGGCGCGCAGCGGCTCGCCGTTCGACCACTTCGCCGTCGGGCGGAGGTGGAAGACGTACTCGCGCCCGTCCTCCGAAACCTCCCACCGCTCGGCCGCGGCGGGGATGGGGTCGTAGCCGTCGGTGAAGACGTCGTTGGCGGCCAGCCCCTCGAAGAGCAGGCGGGCGACGCGGAGGTCCTGCATCCAACTCATCTTCTGGAGGTCGAGCGTCGTGACGTCGTTGCCGTTGCCGAAGGTGAAGTCCGCCGGCGGCTGCGGCCGGTCCAGCGCGACCGACAGCCCGACGAGGACGACCAGCAACAGAACCGGAACCAGCGCCCGCAGCATGTGCGGGAACGATACCACGACCGTGGCCGCAGGGGTCTGTCAGGGATGCGTCGATGGTTCAGTTGAACCAGCGCGTGGCGCGGTCCTGCGGCATGGAGACGGGCGGCTGCGTGAGTTCCGCGACGAGCCGGCGTGCCGCGTTGCGGTAGTCGCTGTCCTGCCCGGCGTTGAGCATGTCCGCCAAGCGCGTCTGCTGGGGCGGAGTCGAGAGCAAACTCCGGCGGGAGAAGAACACGAGGTTCTCTCCGACGTTGACGAGGTCGGTCTCGAAGCGGCGTTCGCCGGGCGCGAGTTCGCCCCGCTCGAGCAGGCGGGCGACGAAGCCGATGGTCTCCCCGCCGAGCACCGCGGCGGCGCGGGTCGCGCGGTCGCCGATGCCGGCGGGAGTCGCGATGGCGTCGCGCATGGCTTCGCCCGCGCGCATGGCCGTGAGGAGCACGATGCGCCGCTCCGGCCCCGGCTGGGCGGCGTAGAGACGGTCGCCCACGCCCTCGGCGAGCGCGACCCATGCGTTCTGTGCCGGAGGCGCGAACTCGGATCGGCCGATCGACCCGGCGGCGATGAGCGAGCGGGCGACGGCGTCGGCGGTCCACGCGTCGCGCTCGGAGCGCAGCCGCTCGCCCAGGTGATCGACAATGCGGCCCGCGGTCGCGGGCGTGAGGGCCGGCGCCTGGTCGCGAACCGCGCGGAAACTCGTCGTCAGGGCGGCGATCGCGGCGTACCGCACGGTTTGTCGCTCGTCGCTTGTGCGCTCCATGACGACGCGGGCGGCGGCGTCGTCCGCCAGTTCGCCCAGCACAAGCAAGGCGTTGATCGCCACTTCATCGCGTGCATCGCTCGCCAGCGGCGTGAGCCGATCCAGCATCACGCTGCGGTACGCCTGCCGGAACGCGACCGACACGCCCGGCCTGCGGAGCGACGAGACCAACTCCGCACGCGCCCGCTCGCGCGCCGCCCCGTCCTCGCCCGCGAGCGCGAGCAGTCTCGGCTCCGCGAACTGCCGGACCTCTTCGACCTCCGCCGACGAGAGCGCGGTGATCTTCGTGATCAGGTCGTCACGCAGGCCGCCGAGCGGCTGGGCACCGGCGGGCACGACGAGGCACGCGACGGCGAGCGTTCCCGCCCGCATCCATCCCGCCAGTCTCTCGGTCCATGCGCCCAAGGCGTATTCCTCGCTACGACCGCTCAGCGGGCACGCGGCCCGCACGCGGCAGCCATTCGGAGCCGGCGCGACGACCGCCTGCCCTGCCAACGACACCCCCGAGAGCCGGAAACCTACCAGTGCCGCCCCGGCGGGTCAATCCTGACGCCGGAACCGCCCGATTCGCCATCAGTAGACCTCCATGAACACCCGGCGGGTGGGCGCGACCTGACGATGGATCATCCGACGGGTCCAGCCCTCCGGCTCCCCCGCTTCCGGCTCCACCCGCAGGAACGCCTCCAACGACGAAGGGGGAAGAGTCCGGGCCATCGCCTGGAAAATGCCCAGTTCCATCCCGGCGATGCCGCAGATGTAGACCAGCGACCTCTCGCTGGCGAGGTGCGGTCCGAGAAGATCGGCATGGGTTCGGAGCCGTTCCTGGACGTACATGGGCGGCCCGGTGTCGATCTGGGGCTGGCGGCTCAGGGCGCGAAGATAGGTGAACCTGCCGCCGCTGGAGGCCGCGAGGGCGTCGAGTTCGGCGTCGTAGAGCAGGTCGGTCTGGTAGGCCACCCCCATGACGAGGACGATTCGTGACGGGACGGCGGCAGCGAGGAGTTCGCGGATCATGCCGCGGAAGGGCGCGATGCCCGTGCCCGTGGCGAAGAAGAGGTAGTCGTGTGCGGCCGGGTCGGCGGGGAGGAGGAACCGCTTGCCGCTGGGGCCGGTGACGGGGACCTCGTCGCCCTCGCGCAGGTCGCAGAGCCAGTTGGAGGCGACACCGAGGAAGAGTCGGTGGGTCTCCCAGTGCTCGTCGATCGTGCGTTTGACGGTGGTGGAGAGAACTTGGCCGCGCCCGTCTTCGCCCGCCGTGGGACAGGCGATCGAGTAGAGGCGGACCTTGTGGGTCTTGCCGTGGGCGTCAAGGCCGGGGGGGATGACGCCGAAGGACTGGCCGACGCGGAAGTTGGCGGCGAGTTTCGTTCGGCTGACGTCGATCGCGACGTGGCGGACGAAGCCGGCGGCCTTGCGGGCCGTGCAGACGCGCGACTCGACCACGACGCCGACGCCGGGGTCGGCGGGCGTGTGCAGGTGCATCCGCACCTCCGGCAGCGCGGGGCCGGCGACGCGGATCGGGGCTTCGTGGCTCATCCGTGGATTGTTCCGCGACGGCGGGCGAGAGCAAGGGCGAGGCCGGAGCGGGACGCGGGATCAGCCGCCGCCGGGGGGCTGTATCTGGCGCATGAGTTCCATCATGACCTGCATCATTTTGCTCTGCATGGCGGCCATGACGGCCTGGTTGGACTGGAGTTCGCCGCGCTCGACCATGCCGGCGAGGTCGTCGTAGACCTGGGCGCTGGCGCGCATGATCGGCTCGATCATCGCCATCATCTGCTGCATCTCGGGGCCGCCGAGGCCGAGGTCGTTGACGCTGAAGACGAGCCGCCAGGAGCCGTCGATGCGTCTGAACGCGATGCGCTGCCCGTTTCCGAGGAGAACGAGACCTTCGTCGCCCTGGACGCGGATGTCGAGGTCGGCGGCGCGAAGGGGGCGGACGTCGAGTCCGGCGCCGAAATCACCGATGCCGCCGACCAGGCTCCCTGCCGGAGCGGGATTGTCGTCGGCATAGTCAGAGAATGATGTGCCGAACTTCTCTCGCGTGAGACGGTCGAGGCGTTCCTGCTTTTCGACAGCGGGACGAACGGCCTGGATGAACGCGAGGTCCGCATCGGTGGCGGGATGGACGAACTCGAGCGCGGCGAGGTAGCTGCCATCGTTGACGAGTGCGATGGCGCGGTCGATTGCCGCCGCGAGGTCGCCGCCGTCGCCACCGGGCATCGCGCCGGCATCGCCGGAGGATTCGCGTGCCTCGGCGGCGGGCGCCTGGGCGTCGAAGGCGGAGGAATCGACGACCGACCCGCCGACGCTCCGCGTGAGCAGTTCGAGTTGGCGTGTGACGCGTTCGAGGCGTTCGCGGGCTTCGCCGCGTGCGCCGGTCGCGCCGTAGGCCTCGCGGGCGTCGGAGTACGCCTGCGCCGCCCGTTCCAGCGCCTCTCGCTCGGCCTGGCGTGCTTCGGCGGCCCAGGCGCGGTAGCGATCCGCGTTCGGCGTGGCCGGCGCAGAGTTCACGAGCGCTTCGAGCAGTTCGGCATAGGACGACAGCCCGCGGGCGCGGTTCCAGTGCAGGTCGCCGGCAGCCTGGCGTGCCTGGCCGACGGCGAGTTGCGCGCCTGCGCGGTCGGCCGACATGCCCTTGCGGGCCTCGGATGCCGAGGCGTCGAACCCGCGTGAGGCTTCCTCGTAGGCCTGCACGAGCCTGCCCTGACGGAAGGCGTGCAGCCCCGGTTCTGCGCCGGAGCCTTCGAGCAGGGCGGAGAGTCGCTGTGCCGCGGCCTGGGCGTCGGCGCGTGCGGCGGCGGCCTGTTCCTGTGCCGTGCGCCCGCGAGCCTGCACGCCCACGCGCACCTCGCCGAGCGATTCGATCTGGCGGAGGAGTTTCTCGACGATGACGCCCGCCTCGTTGACCTCGGGCATCATCAGGTCGGCCTCGACGACGAGTTCCTGGGCCTGGAGTTCGAGGCCGTCGGCCTTGCGACGATGCTCGCGGGCCTTCTTCACCAGTTCCAGCCCCTCGGTGTCAGAGACGGTGGGCACGCGGAGTTCGAGCCGACCGACCTCGTCGCGGTGCTGGCGGGCCTCGGTCTGGAGCGAGCGAGCACGGGAGCGCAAGTGCTCGACTTTGGCGGTGAGTTCCGCCTGGCGGGCGCGTTCCTTTTCGACCTCGGCCTGACGCTCGCGGACCTGCCGCTCGATGGCGGCGAGGTCGTTGGCCGGGTCGTAGGAGGCGGCGGCGACGGCGAGCGCGCTGTGCCCGATCCACGCGCGGTGCTCGGCGAGGATGAGTTCCTTCTGGTGGGCAGCCCCGCGTTCGAGGCGCATGTGCTCGGCGGCGGGAACGAAGGCCAATCCGCGCTCGGCGTGAGCGACCAGGATGGCCGCTGCTCCGGTTTCATCGGCGGAGCCGGAGGATGCGGCGCGCTTCAGGCTGTCGCGGACGGAGGTGTAGACACGAATGGCGTGCTCATCGACGGGGTCGTTGCCGACGCCTGCGTTGAGGGCTGCGAGTTTGAAGGACGCGTCTCGGACAGCCGCGCCGGCCTTGGATTCTCGCTCGCCGCAGGAAGCGAGAACGATGGCCGATGCGCCGACAAGGGCGACGGCAAGACGGCTGGCGGCTCGATACGGCTGTGGTGTGGTGGTCATGGCGTTCGTGCGTCGCGTGAGGAATCGGAGGTTGGCGTCTGGCCGCGGGACTCGGCCCCCGGCTCGTGGACTGGTCAAAACTGTAGCAGAACCGGCGGCCTCATCGCTCTGGGTTGTCGATGGAGGGCGGGGGGAGGTTGTCCGGGGGTTTGGGCGGGGTGTAGTCGATCGGGTACTCTGGGCGTGGGCGGTACATGGCGTTTATCCACGCGATCGAGTCGCGAAAGCGAGCCTCGTCCGCGGTGCGGAAGACCGGCCGCCAGCGTGAGGTACGGCCGGTGGCAACGAGCGGGTGCGGGTGGAGGGAATCTTCGCGGGGGAGGGCCATCTGGAGGAGTGGAGAGCGTGCTGGGGCGTCGTAGTCGATGAGCGGGGTGCCGTCGGCGAGGCGGAAGCGTTCGAGGATGAGGAAGTTTGTGTAGATCGTGTCCTCTGCGTTCCTGCGGTTCGCGCTGAGCCAGAGCCTGCCCGCGTAGGGTCCGCCGTGGCAGTTGGCGGTGGCGCAGGAGTTGATGAGCCAGGCCCCGTGGACGTTGTCGCGGAAGAGTCGCATGGACTTCGGTTCGCCCTGCACCTGGACCTCGCCGTAGTACTGTCGCGCGCGCAGTCGGAACATGAGATCGAGGATTCTTGCGGGGGGCATCCGCAGCATGGCGGCGCGTCCCTCGCGCGTTGTCGGGATGAGTTCGTGGCTGGCGTACTCGTCCATGAGGCGGGTGATGGTCTGCTGCGAGACTTGGAGTTTGGGAGGGTCTGCGAGGTCGGTCTCGTAGACCTTGATCAGGTTGACCTGGTATGGCGTCAGGTGAGGGAAGGTGGTGCGTCCGGCGCGGGGTGCATCCTCGCCATCGCCGTTGGCACGATCCTGAGCGCCGCGGGCGCGATCGACGAGCATCAACTGGCTCTCGACGAGGCGTTTGAGTTCACGCGCCCTGGGGTTGGAGGGCTGCACGGCGAGAACGTGCTCGACTTCGCGCATGGCGAGTTCGAACTGGCGGCGGTCGAGGAGCCACTCGACGAGAACCAGCAGGCGGTCCGTGTCGCGGTCGTCGATTGTTTCGCGGATTCGCTGGTATCGCTCGATCACCGGGGCGAGCACCATGACCCTGTCCACGAGGTCGGCGTCGAAGGACGTCGGGATGCCTGCGATTCGAACGATGACCTTGGACGAATCGCGCGAGACGAGCAGGCCTGAGACGATCCGACCGTCGAAGAGGACAATGTTGACTTCAGGCTCCTCCTCTGGCTTGCGAGAGGCGGACACATCGGAAGCCGGCTGCGTCCACGAGACGCCCGAGACGGCCGGGGCGGGCGCTGGGTTTCGTGGCGTCAGGGCGACGACAAGGCATGCCGAGGCGACGGCGATGGCCGCACCGGCCCGGAGTCCCGCCACGAGCGGTAGGGGTGGCTCTCCGTGTCGCATCGTGGCTCGTGCCTCCACGGGGGTGCCTTCCGTGCCCGCGGGGGTCGTCGTTCGCTGCCAAGTCGGACGGACGGGGTGTGCCGCCCGCCCGGAATGCCCAGGAGAGGACTCGAACCTCCACCCGGTTTCCCGGACTACCACCTCAAGGTAGCGCGTCTGCCAGTTCCGCCACCTGGGCCAGTGGCACGCAGGGTCCGCTTGGGGCGGATCGCGCGAGGCAGAGTATACCTCGCGGCCGCGAGAAGGGAATCCGGTCAGGGACTGGAGCACATGGTTTGTGCGCGCGGTTGGTGTCCGGGGACGGTTCTGCCGCTACGGTTGGGCGGCCCCTTGCACCCCGGAGTCCGTCATGCCCATGGAAGCGATCCAACGCTCCCTTCTGGAATCCGTTGCCGAGCGTGCCAGCCGAGCGGGCGTGTTCGGACCGATCACGCTGAACGATGCTGTGCTCGCGTGCCAAGCCCTGGACGCCGCGGCTTCGGCTGAGTACCGGGTGGGTTGGGACGGAGGCCGCGTCTGGGTGTCGCTGGTGACGCCGAACCGCTGGCTGAGCGAGTCGATCGAGGCTGACCTGATGCACACGGGGGACGACATCGACGAACTCCTGGAAGAGGAGCTCGTCGAGCAGGGGTTGGAGCCAGCGCGCCCGATCGTCGAGCACTTCCGGTCGGACGACCGTTTATTCACATTCCGCTCGCCGGTCCCCAAGGAGGACTCGGAGACCGTTGCCCGGTGGTTGCTTGCCTATGAGGCCTGCTTCCGCGCGCTCGGCGACATGGCTGGTGGAACAGATGAAGAGGAGTCGTGAGCGTGGGCACGGTGTGTGAGGGTCACGCTCACGAAGAACCTTGGTACATCTGAGTCGGCGGAATGGCCGACTCGATCTCCTTCATTTTGCGTTCCTGCTCCTCGGTTGCGCGCTGCTGCTCGGGCGTGATCGGCTCGGGCTTGCTGCCGCCCATGGCGTCGAACAGCCCGAAGTTCCAAGCGAGAAGGACACCCGCGACGAGGAGGAGGGCTCCTGCGGCGGCTGCCTTCACCTTGTCCTTGGGTTGCATGCCTCCGCCGCCACCGCTCCGCTTGGCGGGAGCTGCCGATCCGAAGTCTTTTTCGTCGTAGAGCGACTGCCTGCCAGCCATTCGTGCCTCCGTTTCAGCCCCCATCCGTGCAGAACACGCGGACACCGCAGCGTGGACGGCGCAGGATGGGATCGTTCTGACTCCGGCCCGAGAATCGGCCGAAGGGGTCAACCGGCGCGAGATCATAGCGTCCCGGTTCGAGTCTAGCCGACGTCGCGTCGCTGGAAGAGGGCAATCCCCAGGGCGAGGAAGACGGAGATCAGCAGAAGGGCATAGAGGGCGAGCGAGGCGAGATGCGAGATCGGGATGGGATTGTTCTGGGTGACGGCGTCCACGAGCCAAAAGTGCTGCATGTTCGGGATGAGACCGTGAATAGCCGCGGGGACCGGGCTGACGCGAGTGGGCGTGGGGAAGACGAAATCGCCGGTCTCGGGCGGGCGGGAGACTGGGGCGTTGCCCCGGTTCTCGATGGTGATTCTGCGGTCGTCGGCTTCGAGGACGAAGACTCCGATCGTGCCGTCCTGGGCCATGCTGCGGAGTGTCAGCCCGAAGCCGTTCGGGCTTGGCCCATAGAAGAAGGGAGTGCCTGGAGGAAGGTCCGCCTCAGGGGCTCGTTCGAGGAGTACGAGATACCGGTCGCCGTCGGCGCGGAATTCGCGGCGAGAGAGGAGGACAGGTTCTGCCTCCTGGACCACGGCAACGTGGCGGTTCTGGTAGGCGTGCCGACCGAAGGCGTGGTTTGAGATCAGTCCGACGAAGAACACCCCCGCACAAACGACGATGGTCATGACCTGTCCGAGTCTCGTCGAGACAGCGACTGCGACGGAGGTGAGCACCATGATGGCCATGGACATGGCGGCGCAGGCCATGGCGATCTGGGGCTTGAAGGTGAGGTACTTGACGGTGCGCAGGAGTTGCGGGTCGTCACGGGGCGGGGCATCTCCCCTCGCGAGCATGCGGGCGTACTCTGCTTCGGTGCGTGGGTGTCCGCCGACCCAGTATGAGACCTCGTAGAAGGGCTGGAACTTCCACTCCTTGTCGAAGAGGATGACGAGGCCGTACGCGATCGCCATGGCGGGGAGCATGAGGACGGAGGCGAGCTGCGGGAAGGACCACCCATAGTAGAAGTTGCACCATGCGGCGACGGCGATCGAGAGCAGGACGGCGAGCGTGGAGAAGAGGATGACGGGCTGGTCGGGTCTGTCGGCGGCGGTGGACATGACGCCGTGCCGGATGGCCATGAAGAGGAAGAGGACCATGGTGATGACGGCGAGGATGATGGCGGCGGACACGCCGAGAAACTTGCCGATGACAACGACGGGCCTGGGGATTGGCTTGCTGACAACGGTGAGGATGGTCTTGTCCTCGATCTCGCGGCTGATGACGGCGGTGGCGATGAATGCGGCGAGGAGGGTCCCGCAGACGAAGACGGTGGCCATTCCGATGTCGAGGAGGAGTTTGTCGTCGCCGGAGACTTCGGCGGAGGAGGAGTAGCCCATGCTGAAGGCTGTTCCCCAGGTGTTGAAGACCTGGAGGATGCCCGAGAGCGCGACGAGAATGAAGAAGATGGGCTGTCGAAGGCTCTCGACGAACGCATTGCGCGCGATGGCGAGCACCTGCTGGGGCATCGGGGCATGATCCTTGGCGCGTCGTGCGGCCCTGGAGTGGTACCATCGGGCGGAGGTCGAGAATTTTGTTGGCGGGTCGAACCGACGGGCGGCGCGGGCGTAATGCGGCGTATCGCGGGATTCTGCCCGCGGCCTTGGTCGGTCGCGCCGTTCGGCACGCCCGCTGGACAGCACCGGGGTGGGGCGTGAGAATAGCCCCCCCGGGGGGACTGCTTCGGATCGGGGGGAGACGCCCGGCCGCTCGGCCGCCGTGGCGGCGTCAATCAGGGATCTGCCCTCGGGGCGCACGCCCAGGGAACGGAAGACTCCATGAAAGCCGACCATCAGAGTTACGGACGCGCGGCCCGGGTTGCGACGCTGGGCCTGGCGATCCAGATTGTTCTTGCGCTCGCGATGCTGTTGTACGGGATTTATGGCCAGGACCACGCTGCCCTGACTGGCGCGTACTTCATTCTTGTGGGGCTTCCGGCGTGGCTGATCCTGATCATTCTGTTCGACCAGCACCGTCGAGAGCGGCTTGAGGCGCAGGAGGCGGACAGCTTTGCGGCGGTGGAGTCATCGTCGGTGTTCGAGGCCGGTTCGGCGGACCTTCGGGTGGCGGCGAAGCGGCTGGCCGCGATCTATCGGTTTGTCGTTCCGACGGTGAGCGTGCTGCTTGCGGGCTTGCTGCTGGCGATCGGTTACTGGCGTCTGGAGAGCGGTCGGGAGCTGATCCAGCCCGGCTCGCTGGAGGACGCCGCGCTGCCGGGCTGGGCGATCGCGGTCGGGCTGTGCGTGGCGTTCATCGGGTTCGTGTTCGCCCGTTTCGTATCGGGGATGGCGAAGCAGCCGATCTGGGCGAACCTTCGCGGTGGTGCGACCTACTCGGTGGGCGCTGCGCTTGTGGGTCTGGCGGTTGTGCTCGCGCACTTCATCGACGTGGCCGGCTCGGACGCTGTGAGGCGTGTGCTGCCCGCGGTCATCCCGGTCTTCATGCTGGCGTTGGGGGTGGAGGTGGTGCTGAACTTCCTGCTGGCGATGTACCGCCCGCGGAAGAAGGGCGAGCACCCGAGGCCCGCGTTTGATTCGCAGGTTCTGGCGTTTCTGGCAGCGCCGGATCGGCTCGCGCGTTCGGTGGGCGAGGCGCTCGACTACCAGTTCGGCTTCGAGGTGCGCGGGACGTGGTTCTACCGTCTGATCACGCGCGCGTGGGTGCTGCTCGTGTTGCTCGGCGTGTGCGTGGTGTGGCTGCTGAGTTCGCTGGCGGTGGTGCAGCCTCACCAGCGCGGGATGCTGCTTCGTTTCGGCCGAGTGGTGCATGAAGATCTCGGCCCCGGGCTGCACTTCAAGGCGCCGTGGCCGATTGACCGTCTTGTGGTTCCTGAGCAGATGGAGCTCGACGCTGCGGGGCGGTCGCGTCTTGTCGCGCGCACGGCAACGGGTGTTCGGACGCTGAACCTTGGAACACCGCCTGCGGAGGGGACCGGGCCGATCCTGTGGACGACGGAGCACGCGAAGGACGAGATTTTCTTCATCTGCCAGCCGTCGGGCGTTGATCGCGCCGGTCCGGATCGTGCGCGGGACCTTGCGTTGGTTGCGATCGAGGTGCCGCTGCAGTATTCCGTGAGCAATCCGAGGCTGTTTGACGAGCTTGGCCCGCCCACGATGCGGGACGAGCTGCTGCGGAGCGTCGGGCAGCGAGCGGTGACTCGTTTCGTTTCGAGCGTGTCGATCGACGACGCTGTGGGGATGAATCGCGCCCGTCTGTCGGGTGAGCTTCGGGTTGCCATCCAAGCGGCGTTCGATTCGCTGAACCCGGATTCATCCGGCCGACCGCGCGGGGCTGGCGTGGAGATCATGCAGGTCGGCGTGGCGGGTGTGCATCCGCCGCGGGACGTCGCTCCGAAGTTCGAGCAGGTTGTGATAGCGCAGCAGAATCGTGCTGCGAAGATCGAGTCTGCGCGAGCGGACGAAGCGGAGACGCTGTCGCGTGTGGCGGGGAGCGTAGCGTCGGCGCGTCGGATCGCACGAGCGATCGAGGCGCGTGACACGGCGTCGCAAGAGGCGCAGCCGGAGCTGACGCATGAGGCAGAACGCCTGATCGAGGACGCGGCCGGGGAGGCGGCGAGGATCCTTGCGGAATCCCGGGCGGAGCGTTGGCGGACGCACATGGCGGCGAAGTCGCAGGCGGCGGAGTACGCCGGCCGGCTCGCGGGGTACCGCGCCTCGCCGCTGGTGTATCGGGCGGGGCTGTATTACGCCGCGCTGCAGGAGGCGATGAAGGACGCGAGGCTGTACATCGCGCCCGAGGATCTGGGCAACCTTCACGTGCGTGTCGAGCTGCAGGACCGCACGACGGCGGGAAGCAACATTTTCACCGACGAGACATCCGAGTCCCCGTAAACCCAACCGGCGGGGCGTGCCGAGCGTGCCCCCACGGAGCGACCAAGTGCAACGAGCCATCTCCATCCTGATGACGATCGTATTTCTGCTGGCCTTGCTCTCGTTCACCGTGACGTATTCCGTCCGGTTCACGGAGAAGGCGGTGTTGACGACCTTTGGGCGACCTGCGGAGCATCCTGTCGAGGATGAGGGTCTCAAGTTCAAGTGGCCGTACCCTGTGCAGGCGGTGACGAAGTACGACACGCGATCGCGGGTGCTTCAGTCTCGGCCGGAGGCGCAGCAGACTCGCGACGACCGCCAGATCATCATGGAGACGTTCCTGGTGTGGCGTGTTTCGGACCCGCTGGAGTTTTTCCGCACGTTCAGCAACGCTGGAGCTCGCCCCGAGGACCACTTCCGCAAGGCGGAGCAGAGCCTGAACAACCTGCTTCGTTCGGCGATGGCAGAGACGGGCAAGTTCCGTCTTGACGAATTGTTCACGCCCGACGCCGGCGGCTCGAAGCTCGCGGAGCTCGAGGGGCGCATCCTGGCTGCGCTGGATTCTCCCGACGAGCGTGGGAAGAGCCTGCGGGACTACGGGATCCGAGCGGAGCTTGTGGGGATCAACCGGGTGCGTCTGGCGGAATCGACGACGCAGGCGGTGAACACGCGGATGGCGGCGAACCGGGACCGTCTGGCGAAGGAGATCGAGAGCGAGGGAGAGGCGATCGCGGAAGCGATTCGTTCGCAGGCGCAGTCCGACCGGCAGCGGATTCTCGACTTTGCGCGCGCTCGCGCCCGCGAGATACAGGCGCAGGGCGACATCGAGGCGGGGCAGTACCTGGCGCAGATGAACGAGAACCCCGAACTGGCGGTCTTCCTTCGCGAGCTTGACCTGCTGAAGCAGACGTGGAGCAAGCGTGTGACACTGGTGTTGACGACGGGGACGCCCGGGCTTTCGCTGCTCTCACCGGACGCGTTGAGCGGCCTGACTCCGGGTCAGATTCCGCCGAGCCGACTGCCGGTCGAGTGGTCCGCGGCGGCGAGGCGTACGGCGGGCGTGGGAGGACTCGCCGGTGCACCGGCGGGTGAGCCTTCGGCGGAATCGCCGTCGGAGGAGGGTCGATGAGCGAGCACGAATCCGGCGCGGCGCAGCAGGAACGGCAGGCGTCTGTGACGCTCCGCGCGGTGTCTGGGCAATCGGACGCGTCGCTGATGGACCCCGCGAACCAGTCGCTGGCCGAGGCGCTCCGGCTGACGTTCCGGATCCTGCAGCTGATCATGCTGGGTCTTGTCGCGGCGTACTTTCTGACCGGGTTTCAGTCGATCCAAGCGAACGAGCGTGGGGTGGCGTTGCTGTTCGGTCGCGTGGTTGCGTCGGAGCTGCCGCCGGGTTTCCGCTTCGCCGCGCCGTATCCGATTGGTGAGCTGGTGCGCGTGAACACGGGCGTGAACGCGCAGCCGCTGAACCGTGAGTACTGGCCGTACACGGAGATGGGGCGTGAGGAGACGACGCCGATCGATCGTTTGCGCGGCCTGGCGAACATCAGCCCGGTCGAGGACGGTTCGCTGATCACGGCGGACGGGAACCTTGCGCACGCGCAGTGGGAGGTGCAGTATCGTCGTGCGAACCCGACGGCGTACCTTCGGAACGTTTACACGCAGAACGAGGTCGAGCTGGTTCGCGGGGCGGTGATGCGCGGGATCGTGCAGGCGGTCGCCGAGGTGACGATCACGGGCCTGCTGACGCAATCGGGCGAGGGGGACGGGTCGGTGGAGACCCGTGCACGAACGATCGCTCAGCAGGCGCTGGACTTGCTGGACACGGGGATCGAGATCGAGCGGCTGGCGTTGAAGCGGAAGATCCCGCCTGTGTTTCTGCGTCACCACTTCGCGAACGTCCAGGCGGCGGAGTCGAAGAAGGGCGCGGCGAGCGAGACGGCGCAGCGCGAGGCGAACCAGCTGCTGAACGAGACCGCGGGGCGTGCTGCGACATCGATCATCTCGGCGATCGACGAGTACGAGGCTGCCTTGGCGCTGGGCGACAACGCAGCGGCTGACACGGCGCTGGCGCGGATCACCCGGTTGCTGGACGGCGAGGCGCCGCCGGACCACACCGGTGAAGCGTTGCTCTCGGGCGAGGTCTCCCGGATCATATCGGAGGCGAGGCAGTACCGATCGAGCGTCGTGAGCCGCTCGCGGGCTGAACTGTCGCTGTACAAGGCGAAGCTTGCGCAGTACCGGACGAATCCTGCCGTGATGGTCCACTCGGAGTGGGCGAACGCGGTTCGCGCGTTCTACCAGAACGACGGGTTGCAGACGATTCTCAGCCCTCGTGGGCTGGGGCACCTTGAGGTTGTGATCAACCAGGACCCGTTCGCGATGCAGGAGCGGGAGCGAGCGGAGCGTCTGCAGCGCAACATCGAGGCGATGCGTCAGCGGCAGGAAGAGCAACGTCGTGAGCGGTTCCGGACCCACGAGGGGCTGGCCGCTACGCCCGAATGACGCGGAGGAACGATGTCCGACCCCGCCACCGCTCCCCGCAAGCAGCCCGTCATCGCGTGCCAGGGCGTGACCAAGGTCTTCAAGGACTTCTGGATGCGTGACCGCGCCCGCGCGGTGGACTCGCTGACGTTCGAGGTGTACCCGCGTGAGGTGTTCGGTCTGCTTGGTCCGAACGGCTCCGGCAAGAGCACGACGATCAAGATGATCCTGGGCCTGCTGAGGCCGACCTCCGGTCGAATCGCGGTTTTCGCGCGTCCTCCCTCCGATGTCACGATCAAGCGGCGCATCGGATATCTTCCTGAGGAGTCGTACCTGTACCCGTTCCTGAACGCACGGGAGACGCTCGAGTACTACGGCAAGCTGTTCGAGATCGACCATGCTGTCCGTCGCCGTCGCATTGACGAGTTGCTCGAGATGGTGGGCCTGACGCACGCGCAGTATCGGCCGGTGCGCGACTACTCGAAGGGGATGCAGCGTCGCATCGGGATCGCGCAGGCGCTGATCAACGACCCCGACCTGCTGATTCTTGACGAGCCGACGACCGGCCTGGACCCGATCGGCACGCGGCAGGTGAAGGACCTGATCGTGGAGCTTGGTCGCCGCGGGAAGACGGTCCTGCTTTCGAGCCACCTGCTGGCCGACGTTGAGGACTGCGTGAATCGGCTTGTCATCCTGTACGGCGGGCGCAAGCGCGACGAGGGCACGTGCGACTCGATGCTCGAGCGCCGATCTCGAACGACGATCGAGACCGATGCGCTCGACGACGCCACGATCGCCGAGATCGACTCGCTTCTGCGGCGTCGCTCGGGAGGGGAGCGGTCGGTCCTTCGTGTGGGTCACCCGCGCCAGACGCTCGAGGAGAAGTTTCTTGACATCGTGGAGCGGGCGCAGCGCGAGCGTGCCGCGACGAGCGGGGTGGTGCATGGTGGAGCGACGGCTGCGTTCCTGCGAGCGCCGGAGGCGGCGGAGGGTGAGGCGTTGATTTCGGGCCTGCTGGCGCAGGAACCGGCGTCTCCTCCGGCGGAGCCTTCGAAGGCGGACGAGCCGACCGTACCGAGTGTGCTCGAATCGCTCGTGGATCAGGGCGTCGGCAAGCCCGAGGCCGCCGTTCCATCGCCCCGGCGCGGCGAGCCGCCGCCTGGTGACAAGAGCGTGGACGAATCCGTGATTTCTTCTCTTCTCGACAGACCTCACGACGACGAGCCGGGGCGCGTGCCGTGAAGATCAGTGATGCGATCCGCCGGCTGAACGTCGTGCAACGATCGCTTGCGTTCAAGGTGATCGCGTCGATCGTGATCGTGGCGGGTGCGATCGCGGGGTTTGCGGCGTACGTGGTGTATCGGACGGCGCCGCTTGCCGCGCCGCTGCTCGATGGCGGCGCTGAAGCCGACGGACGCCGTTCGGGCGCGCCGGACGATCCGATCGAATCGACGCGGCGAGCGCTCGAGCAGATTCTATCGGCGCGGACGGACACAACGTCGCTCGGGGTCGTGATCGCGGCCTCGGCGGGGCTTGCGCTGCTCGTGACGTGGTTCGGACTTGCGCTGACGTATCTGGCGCTGGTGGCGGTGGTTGCACTCGTTGCGGTTCCGCTTGCGCTGATGGACGGGACCCGTGATCTCGGTCTGTTGATCGGGGGCGCCGCGGCCTTGACGGGCGCGTTCACGATCCTCCTGGAGACGGCGCGGATGGCGCTGTCCGGGAGCGGCCCGGTGCGTGCGGTGGCCCGGAACGTGCTCGCCGAAGCGGTGCGGATGAAGTTTTCGCTGGTGTTCATCGTGATCCTGATCGTGGGGCTTGCGGGCCTTCCCGGCGTGCTTGACGAGTCTCAGCCGCTGCGGTACCGCGTGCAGACGTTCATGAGTTTCGGGACGGGGCTTTCGTACTGGGTGATCGCTGCACTCACGGTTCTCTTTTCGGCGGCCACGGTGACGTTCGAGCAGCGCGACCGCATCATCTGGCAGACGATGACGAAACCGGTGGCGGCTTGGCAGTACGTGCTTGGCAAGTGGCTCGGGGTGACCGCGCTGAGCGGTGTCCTGCTCGTGGTGTGCGCGACGGGCGTGTTTCTCTTTGTGGACTATCTGCGGACACGTCCCGCGGTGGGCGAGCGTGAGGCATACGTCGCGGCATCGCGGGACGAGTGGGTGACCGAGGACCGGCTTGTGCTCGAGACGCAGGTGCTTGCGGCGCGTGTGACGGTGGACATTGATCCGCCCGTGAAGCCGACCGACCCCGAGTTCCGTGCGGCGGTTGAGGAGTTCATCCGCAACGAGCGAGTGGGGAACGAGTCGTTCGCGCGCGACCCTGCCGAGCGTCGGAAGGTGGAAGAGGACCTCTACAAGAGTTGGGAGCGGTCCTACCGGGCGATCGAGCCGGGCGGGATCGAGCGGTTCATCTACCGCGGGCTTGCGCCAGCGCGTTCGAGGAACGCGCCCTTGACGTTCCGGCACCGGGTGGATGCCGGGTCGAACGCACCGGACGAGTTTGTCTACGTGACGTTCATTTTCGGGACGGACAGCCCGCAGGTGTACATCCGGAGGATGAGTCCCGGGTTCTACCACACGATGACCGTGCCCGCGTCGATCATTGACTCCGGGGGTGAGGTTCGGCTCACGGTCATCAACGGCGACATCGAGGCCCAGGCGCCGAACCGCGAGACGGTCGGGTTCCCGCCCGGAGGTCTCGAACTGTCGTACTCCGCTGGGAGTTACCGTGCGAACTTCGCACGGGGCATCCTGTTGCTGTGGGCGAAGGTCGCGTTCCTTTCGATGCTAACGATCCTCGCTTCGACGTCGCTCAGTTTTCCGGTGACGTGTCTGGTTGCGTTCGGGGCGTTTCTTGCGGCGGAAGGTTCGGTGTACATGAGCGGAGCGCTCGAGAACTTCCGCACGGACGATGATCAGGGCAACCCTCAGCCGCTGCTGGTGCTCGCGGAGTGGATCACGCTGGGCGTGTCGTGGGTGTTCTCCGGGTACGGGGGGATTCGTCCGACGACGAGACTGGTGGAGGGCGTGCTGATCACGTGGGGCGAGGTCGCCAGAGGTGTTGCGATCCTGGCGGGGCTTTCGTCGGTGGTGTACGGGGCTGCGGTGGTCGCTTTTCGGCGGCGAGAGCTGGCGACGTACTCGGGGCGGTGAGACGATCCGGAGGGTGGCGGGGGTCGTAGGAGGTTGGGGAAAGGAGGCGCCACGTGCGACGCGACACACTGATCCAGGCCATCGCCGCGGGGGCCGTGTTCGTTGCGATCGGCGCGTCTGCGTTGCTTGGCGCACAGATCACGTCGTCGGCGGGGCAGCACAAGCTGGTTTATACGGATCGCGCGGAGGACGGCGATCCGCCGCAGGTGGCCGTTGGGATCGCGATGGGCGCGTTCCGTGGCGTGTTCGTGAACCTGTTGTGGCTGCGTGCGAACGCGTTGAAGGAGGAGGGCAAGTTTTACGAGGCGCTCGAGCTGGCGCGCGCGATCACGCGGTTGCAGCCGCGGTTCCCGCAGGTGTGGGTTTTTCACGCGTGGAACATGGCGTACAACATCTCGGTCTCGACGCATACACCGGAGGAGCGCTGGCAGTGGGTGCAGTCCGGCATCCGTCTGCTGCGTGACGAGGCGATCCCTGCGAATCCGAACGACATGCTGCTGCACAAGGAGCTGGCTTGGATTTATCTGCACAAGATCGCCGGCATCACGGACGACGCGAACCAGTTCTACAAGCGGAAGGTAGCGGAGGAGTGGACGATCAACCTGGGCGAGCCGCCCGCGCCG
Organism: Phycisphaeraceae bacterium; assembly: GCA_026128865.1. Classification (GTDB taxonomy): domain Bacteria; phylum Planctomycetota; class Phycisphaerae; order Phycisphaerales; family UBA1924; genus CAADGN01. The sequence continues at coordinate 18,142 of JAHCJE010000030.1, forward strand.
ACGCCGAAGGACCGCAGCACGGCGAGCGCGATCGATCGGTACGTTGCGTGGCTGACGCCGATCGCGGAGGCGGCGAAGACACCTGAGGAGCTTGCTCGGCGTTCGCCCCAGGCTGCGGAGTTGCTTCGGCGGGTCCAGACGGAGGTTGGCGACCCGCCGGATCGCACGCTGTTGCGCCGCTACGAGCGGCTCAAGTCGCTGGAGCGTTCTGCGCATCGTCGGCAGGTCGAGGCGGCGATGGGCGAGAACAACAGGGCGATGCTGGCGTTGATGCGTGATTCGCGGTTCGCCGAGGCGTGGCCGGAACTGCTGGCATTTGTCCGTCGCAAGACGCTGACGGGCGAGTACCGCATGGACCCGCTGCGGATGATCCGCTATACGCGCAAGTACGGCCCGATCGACTGGCGGCACCCGGCGGCGCACTCTCTCTACTGGGGCGCGAAGGGCGTCGAGGAGGCGCTCGGGCGCTGGCACGAGGGGAACAAGCGCGATTTCGACTTCATCAACTCCGACCGGATCGTGATCCAGTCGCTGCAGGAGCTGTACCGCTCCGGCGAGATCTACTTCAACTTCCTCGAGTTCACGAGCGGCATGGAGAGTTTCTACATGGCGTCGGTGAATCCGCACTTCGTCGATTCATACGGGAAGGTGCTGGAGGAACTGGTGCAGCGTTCGTGGGCGGACCGTGCGGACCGTGCGTACACGGTCTACGCGGCTGGGTACGAGAACTTCCTGAAGGACGCGATCCGGTTCTTCTACCGGCGTGGGCAGATCGACGAGGCCGAGCGTCATTACCAGAAGCTCAGCGCGCTGATGATCGGGGACAAGTCCTACGCCACGATGAACGACCCGATGCGGGCGTGGGACTACTCGCGTCCGCTGCAGGAGTTCGTGCACTTCGAGTTGCAGAACGAGCGGATTCTCTCGGCGTACGTCGCCGTCTCGGAGATCGTGGGCTCGCTCCAGGGCGCGTACGCCTCCGGCCTGCTGGGCGACGACGAAGAACTCTTCCGCGCCCAGTTCGACTACGCCCGCACGGCGCACGGGTTCTACATGCAGCGGCAGTTGCGCGAGACGGTGGCGATGGGCGCGCAGGCCGGGCGCACCGAGTTCCTCGACCGCGACTTCCGCATCGTCGCAGGGCAGGTCTTCCGCGAACTCGTCATGCTCGTGCCCGTCGCGGACGCCTCGGCGATGTACAACCGCGCCCCCGAAGACCTGCGGCGCTTCGTCTACGACCTGCTGAGCGAGGTCTACCGCGAGCCGATGGACGCCCAGGCCCGCGAGCAGACGGGCGAGTCGTTCAACGACCTCTTCCCCGAACCGCCCGGCATGGCCGCGCACCGCGCGATGATGGAACTCCGCGCCCGCGAACGCGCCGAGCAACGCATCGACGTCGCGCCGAAGTAGCATTGGGCGACGCGACTTCGTTCGTGCGAGAGTTGGTGAGGGCGGCACGCCGCACATCTGCGGAGCAAGCGAGCGGAATCACGGATGGATTCGGCATGGCGGGCGCGTCACTGCGGTATGCCATGCATCGCCCACCCCGGGCCACTGGATGCGGCCGGAAACCAACCCGAGGAACTTGTACGTTCCATTGTCGTCGATCAGCACAGGACTTCCGGACCTCCCGTCAAAGATCGCGCTTTCTTCGTCAAACCGCACGACCACCACACGATCTCGCCACATTCGTGGTCTTCGCCTCGTTCGATCCGCTTCGGCGGCATCGATCACCCCGACCACGGAGCCACTGAATTCCGAACCGCCCACTTGGAGGACCACCGGGGCGCCAATGAAGACGGTTGACGCGACTTCCAGAGTGCCGGATTCGAGACCGTAATCCTGCCGCGGAATCCACCCGATTCGTACAGTCGCCCAATCGCCCACGATCCGATCCCGCTCCGGAGTCACAAGCGCGTACCGGCTTTCCGTGGTGAAACTCGAACCAAAGCCGCCGATCGTGATCGCGCCGGTGTCCGAGTCGGGCAGCAGATGAGCGACAGTCCACAGTACTCCCGGCGCAGCCATAATGCCGAACCCCTCGGATCGTCCATGTTCGCCGTCTCGCATGGATGAAACCGAGATCGCAATGGAACCAGCGCCAACGTTCCCGCATGGATTGGAGCGTGGGGTAGCCGCGCATCCCCCTATGGCGAGCATTCCCGCGCAAACGAACGCGGCCCTCCCCCGGGATTCTCGAAGTATCCCGGGGGAGTGCCGGGTCGGCAGCGCACGCTCACTCCTGCGTGACATCGTACGGCTCGTCGTAGAAAACGCCATTGTGGGTCAGGAAGACAAGCGGAAGGTCGATCGGTTGAGCGCCTGCTTCTTCACACAGGTACTTCAGCGTGACGAGTTCCCACGAGCCATCAGCATTCGTGAACGCCAGGCGATCGAACCCCAGGTAGTAGAGGTTGAATGCCAAGTCCGAAGCCGTGCCATGCATGTTGACGATGCTCTCGGCGGGAATCCCGCCGCCGGGGGTGTATCCAGCGCCGATGGTTGAAAGAACGCCAACCGTGCCGCGCAAAGGAACCGCAGGGAAGACCTCCTCCTGATGGACTTGCAGCAGCATCCGCACTCGGCCATCATCGTCCAGCGTCGGTCCAACCGGATCGATGAATCGCAGTTGGAGCGCCGTGTACTCGTCCACGCTCTGTGGCACGACGGTGCCGCACCAGGCTTCGAATGGCCCACCGTCGCACTTCAGGTCCACGAGCACGCAGCCGGCAGGAATGTCGGGATGACTCGGTGCGCCGGGCAACGGACAGTAGATGCAGATCGGAATGCCCCTCGCCGTGAACTCTTCGCACTTCACCCAGCCTTGCGGAAGCGTCGGCAGAATCTTTCGATCGCGCGTCCACCGATCATCGTACTTGAACCCAGGCCCTGTGATGCTCCTTTCAAAGGTATCGCCAGGCGTGGACTGGCATCCGCTGAACATGATGGACGCCGCCGTGATGGACAGCAGCATCGCCACCACCGCCACGGCGCCTAAGAGGCTAGACGCCGAGGTCCGAGGTCCGAGGTCCGATCGCCTGTCATGGTTTTTCTCCTTTCTGTTCAGCAGCACTGAACTTGGCTGCTTCCGGGCATGTTGGTGGCAATGCATGATCCGGCTTCGAAGCAGTCACGCCGCCAACCGGTTGACGCCCAAGATACCGCGCGCCAACCGTGCTGTCAAGCACAGCCGCTACAACTCATGCGGTTGCTAACTACTTGAATGCCATTGACTTACGACGCCGCTTTCGAAGCCGTCCTCGCAGGATCGCTTACTGATCTCTACGCGACTGTTTTTTCCACTCCGTCAGCCGCCGCGCCGCTTCCTCGTAACGCGCCACCGTCCCCGCCACCACGTCCGCCGGCAGTTCCGGCCCCGGCGCCCGCTTGTCCCAGGTTCCCGCCGCGACCAGCCCCTCGAGGTACTCGCGCACGAACTGCTTGTCGAAACTCGCCTGCGCCCTGCCCGGCTCGTAGCGGTCGGCGGGCCAGAATCGTGAACTGTCGGGCGTGAGCGCCTCGTCCACGAGGATCGGCTCGTCGCTCGCGGGCCGGCCGTCCGCCCCGATCGGAATGCCGAACTCGAACTTGGTGTCGGCGATGATGATGCCGCGCTCCAGCGCGTGCGCCGCGGCCGCGGTGTAGATCGCCAGCGAGGCCTCGCGCAGGCGGAGCATCAGCCCCTCCCCCACCATCGCGGCGGCCCGCACGAAGGGGATGTTCTCGTCGTGGCGTCCCTGCTCCTCCTTGGTCGCGGGCGTGAAGATCGGCTCGGGCAGGCGGTCGCACTGGCGCAAGCCGGCGGGCAGCGGCACGCCGCAGACTGAGCCGGTCGCCTGGTAGTCCTTCCACCCCGAGCCTTCGAGGTAGCCGCGCACGACGCACTCGACGGGCACGACGCGGCAGGCCCGGGCGATCATCACCCGCCCGAGCAGGCTCTCGCGCGGCGTGTCGCCCGGCCCGAACGCCGAGGCCGGCACCGCGCCCGCGTCGGTCGAGAGCAGGTGTGTGCGGCTCAGGCCCCGCGCCTCGACCCACCGCAGCCAGAACGCCGCGATGGCCGTCAGGAGCCGGCCTTTGCCGGGCACGGGGGTGGGCATGACCACGTCGAAGGCGGAGAGGCGGTCGGACGCCACGATCAGCAGTCGCGGTCGACCCTCGCCGTCGGGCGGGAGGTCGTAGACGTCCCGGACCTTTCCGCGACGGCGACCTGGGAGCGAGAGCCTGGACTCGAAAAGGGCGGTGTCGTACGCCGAGCAAGACCCGCATGAGGTGGCCATGGGCGGATCGTAGATCGGGGTCATCCGCCCGGAAGCCGGAGTGCCGACAATCCTGTCCGGACCGGGGTTGCAGTCCGCCGCCAGCCGGGGAGAATGCGGCAGTCGTCCGGCGGCAGCCGGGGGGCGCAGGGAGGACGCCGCTCGCCATGCTGAACTTCGTGGTCTTCAACGGCGGGTCGGAGACCGCCCTCAAGCTTGGGCACGCCTACCTGATCGGCCCGGACGACGTCCCGTCGCCGGCTTCTGTCCGAACCGAGAACGGTTTGATCCACTGCGACAAAGGCTCCGATGGCTCGGCAGGGCTGGCGTTGCAGTTCGCGCTCGAGGGCCTGCCCCCCGCGCCGGACGGCGGCGTGGTGCCGACGATCGGGCTGGTGACGGTGCAGACCTGCCTGCTTCCCCAGCGCGAAAGCCCCTACCTGCTGAGCCTGGAGCTGGCGCGCCACCGGATCATGACCTTCCTGAACCGGCTGGAGGACTGGGGGCTGTTCGATCTGGCGACGGACGATCCGATCCTGCGGCAGTTCGAGCGCGCCCGCCAGACGTTCACGGCTGCGTTGGTCGCACCGCGTCGGCCGACGGAGCAGGATCCGCACGGCTACTCGGCGGAGGCGGACCGGCTGGCGCGGGAGTCGCTCGCGCTGGCGATCGATGCGGGTGAGCGGCTCGCGCTGCTGAACGCACAACGGCAGCTGGAGCGGCGTCTCTCGGGGCGGCTGTACGCGGACGCGGCGGATCGGTATGCGGCGACGTCGGGCGACGCGCCCCCAGCGAACGCACCGATCATTCTGCAGAACTCGGTGGGCGTGACGCTGCCTGGCCGCGGGCTTGTGGGGTGCGAGGTTTCGCCGCGGTCATTCACGGAGGCGTACCAGCGGGCGGTCGTCTCGGCGTGCGACTTCATCTCGCTGCCGATGCGCTGGGTGGACATGGAACCGGGCGAGGGCGAGTACAACTTCACCGGCACGGACCGGTGGATCGAGTGGTCGGTGCGCAAGGCGAAACTTCCTGTGCAGGCCGGTCCGATCGTGGACTTCCGCCCCGCGAGCGTGCCGGACTGGCTCTACATCTGGGAGAACGACTACGAGACGCTGCGCGAACTGGTCTACGAGCACGTGCGCACGATCGTGACGCGGTATCGTCGCACGGTGACACGCTGGACGGTGGCTTCGGGGCTGCACGTGAACTCGAGTTTCCGCCTGTCCTACGAGCAGATGCTGGACCTGACGCGGCTGTGCGTGCTGCTGGTTCGCAAGTTGCAGCCGTCGGCGAAGGTGCAGGTCGAGATCGACCAGCCCTGGGGCGAGTACTACGCGACGAACCGGCAGTCGCTCCCGCCGTTGGTGTACGCCGACACGATGGCGCAGGCCGGGATCGCCGTCGATGCCTACGCGCTGCGGCTGCACGCGGGGACGCCGGAGCCGGGCTGCTCGACGCGCGACCTGATGGCGCTCTCGTCGATCCTCGACCGCTACGCCGCGCTGGAGAGGCCGATCGTGGTCTCGTCGCTGGCTGCGCCGAGCCGGGCCGAGCCTGCGACCGAGGAGGTGGAGTCTGGTCGGTGGCGCTCGCCGTGGAGCGAGTCCACGCAGGCGGAGTGGCTGGGCAAGGCGATGGCGATCGCGCTGGCGAAGCCGTTCGTGCACAGCGTGTGCTGGTCGGAACTGGCGGACGCCTCGGCCCGCCCCGAGGCGCCGGACTGCGGGCTGATGACGGCGACGGGGCAGCCCAAGGCCGCGCTCAATCGCCTCATCGAACTGCGCGCTGCGCTGAACGCCGGACGCACGCCGCCGGACCTGGCCGTAGGATTGCTCTCGTGAAGGAACGCGTCGCTTCGAGCGTGGACTGGACGGGCGGGCCGTCGAAGTGGGTGGCGGTGGCGGTCCTCGGAGGCGCGTCCATCGTCGGCATCGGCTGGTCGATCGCCGCGCGGCACACGGTCCCAGCCCCATCGCGCGCCTCAGATGCAACGCACATTCCGCTGGGCGAGACGGCAGATGCCCCTCGTCCGCGCGGAACAAGCCGCTCTTCATCCGAAGGCCGAGCCGCGCCAGCTCCTTCGATCGCCCGGCTGATCGACCTCAACTCCGCCTCCGCCGCCGAGTTGCAGTCGCTGCCGGGCATCGGGCCTGCGCTGGCGGCACGCATCGTCGATGATCGCAACGCCAACGGCCCCTTCGGCTCGGTGGACGACCTGCAGCGCGTGCGCGGCGTCGGCCCCATCACCGTCGAGAAGATCCGCCCGCTCGCCACGACCCGCTGACCGCGCCGGGCGGGCGGGCCGATATGATGGCGGCGTTCCAACGCGCGTGGCGACGGCCGGGCACGAACCCCCGGTCGCGCGTGCGCCTGCGCGCGCCGTGGTGAAGCATGGCCGAACGATCGTCAGACCGGCTCGACGCCATCGCGGCCCATCCTGCCGTGCGCGACCTCGCCCGCGCGCTGGACGCAAGCCGACGCGTCGTGGCGGACGGCATCGCCGGGTCGTCAACCGCCATCGTCGCCGGCGCGCTGGCCCGCACGCTCGGCCGCCCCGTCGTTCTCGTCGTGGCCCACACCGACGAGGCCGAGGATGCGCTGGACGAACTCGGGTCCGCCGGCGTCGAAGCGCTCCGACTGCCCGCGCTGGAGGTGCTGCCGGGCGAGACCAACGTGAGCCTCGACCTCTTCGCCGAGCGCGGCGCTGTGGTCGAGCGGGCGCGCTCGCTCGACCCGGCGTCGCCCGTGGTCGTCGTCTGCCCGGTGCAGGCGCTCATGCAGGGCGTGCCGACGCCGGATCGGCTGGCGGCGATCTGGCGGACTGTGCGCACAGGCGATCGGCTCCGCCCGGCGGATCTCGCCCGCTGGCTGGACGACGCCGTCTACTCGCGCACGGACGCAGCGGACGAGCCGGGGCAGTACGCCGTGCGCGGCGGCATCCTCGACGCGTTCTCGCCGGGCGCGCGCGCGCCCGTTCGCTTCGACTTCTTCGGCGATGAGGTCGAGCGCATCAACGAGATCGACCCGGAGACGATGGCCTCCGACCGGCGAACGGACACCGCGAGCCTGGTCGCCGCCGATCCGGCCCGCGTCGTGCCCGACGACCGCTCCGTGCTCTTCCTCGACCTGTTGCCGCCGACGACGGCCGCGTTGCTCGCCGAGACGATGGAGGTCGTCGAACAGGCACGGGGGTACTGGGAGCGCACGACAGACAGCCGCGGCATCTTCCCGCCGCCGTCGGTGCTGAAGGCGCTGGAGACACGCTCGCGCGGGTTCGCGGAGATCAACCAGTTCTCGGCGGGCGCGGCCACGGCGGACGCGCGCGTCACGCTGCCCGTCGCGCCGCTCCCCCATTTCGATGCCGACGCCGCGACCGCCGTCCGTGAACTGGCCGCGATCAACGCCGGACGCATCGTCGCCCTCTGCCGCAACGAGGGCGAACGGCAGCGGCTCGGCGAACTGCTCGACGAGTTCGCGCCGGCGTCGGCGGCGCGCGTCGAGCGCACGATCGGCTACCTGCACCGGGGCTTCGTGTGGGGCGACGGCGGAACCTCGGTCGCGTTGGTTCCGGTCCACGAACTGCTGCACCGCTTCGACGTGCGCCGGCGCGCCGCCCCCGGGCGCCTCCGCGCCGGGCGCGCGATGGACACCTTCCTGGACATCGCGCCCGGGGACTTCGTCGTGCACGCCGAGCACGGCATAGCCCGCTTCGTGGGCCTG
>JAHCJE010000031.1 GCA_026128865.1 Phycisphaeraceae bacterium
CGAGGGGACGATCGACGAACTCTTCCCGGACAAGGGCATGGTGCGCGTGCTGGTGACGATCTTCGGCCGCCAGGCGCCGATCGACCTGGAAGAGTGGCAGATCGCGAAGGCGGACGACCGGTAGCAGGCTGCGCGCCCGGGCTGCACGCCATGGGTCCCATAGGTCCTATGGGACTTGTGGCGAGGCTGTGGGGCGCGCTCACTGGCCCGGCAGCGCGTCGTAGGCGTCGAGGATGGCGTGGCCTGCGGCGGCGGGCGTCCATGACGGCTCGGACGGGCGGGCCTGCGGGTTGTGCCCCGTGCCGGTGAAGGTCGTCAGGGCGTACTCGGCGTCGTCGCGGGAGAGGGCGTAGAGGTGGAAGTAGGCCGCGTCGAGTTCGGCGCGGAGGCGGGCGCGTTCGGCGTCCTTCCACTTGTGGACGCCGCTGCCATTGGAGCCGGTGAAGCCGCAGGCCTGGGCGAGGGGGATCATGTCCTCGGCGGTGCAGGTGAGGCGGAGGACGCGCTCGCTGATCCAGTGTTCGAGCGTCTCGCGCCTGGACCACGGGCACTTCTCGGCGTAGGCGTCGGGGGGGAGCGTGGGCAACTGCTCGACGATGAAAAAGTTGAGATGGACGCCGCCGACCTTCTGCCGCGCGATGAAGTCGTAGGCGAACGAGTTGAGATTCGCCAGCAGGCAGCAGACCCGCCGCGGTTCGATCGCGGAGTCCGTAAGCATGAGTGGCGCGGAGTTGACCACTCCCGCCCTCGGGATGAACGAGGCGATCATGGTGCGTTCGTTCGTCGGGCTGGTCACGTCCTTGTAGCAGAGATAGGCCGGTCGCAGGTCGCCGCCCAGGCGTTCGTTGACGGCGTCCTCGGCGACCCACCAGCGGGGCATGACGGCGAACTCGGGGTTCTGGTGCTGCACGGGCGTGGTCTCGGCCTTCTGGCCCTGGCGCACCCAGTTGCCCTTCTCGACCAGCACGCTCGCGGCCCGGTGGTCGAAGGCCTGCACCATCTTCGCCTCGTAGAGCGGCAGGGCGCGGGCGCGCTTGCGCGCAAAGACGTTGCCCGACAGGGCGTACCCCTTCTTCTTCCAGTGCGAGGCCGGGTGAAAGAGTTCGGCGTCGTTGGTCTGGTGGAACATCGTGAAGAAGCGGATGCCCCACGGGTTGCCGCCTTGTCGGCGGTTCCTGTCGAAGAGGACGGGGATGCGGGCGTAGACGGCTCGTGTGAGTTCGGCGTCGCGCCGGGTGCGGAAGATGGGGCAGGTCCGCGTGTTGGGGTTGAAGAGGGCCATGTCCGCCGCGGTGAGGGGGATGTGCCGCTGCCGGCTCGACTCCGCGGCCTCCTCCACGCTGTGGGCGAAGAAGACGAAGTCGGCCTGCCCGACCCGGCGGTTCGCGCCGCCGAAGACGAGGGCGGAGAACTTGAAGGATCGATGCACGTCGGGGAAGTGGCCCTGCTTGTTCTCGAAATCGTAGAGCGAGATGAGGGCCTTGCGGTCCATGAGGTCGTTGAAGAACGCCTTGGTGGAGTCGTCGGTGGCGATGCCGGAGGGGACGAGAAGCCCGGCGAGGCCGTCGGGGGCGACGATGGTCGAGGCGAGTTCGGCGAAGAGCATGTAGAGGTTGACGTCGCCCTTGCCGGTGAGGGGGAAGCGGCCCGAGCCGCGGGCGTCGTCGAGCGTGCGCTGGGCCTTGTCGAGGGCGTCGAGGTAGGCGGCGTGGAGTTCGGGGTTGCGCTGGGGGAGGGAGGCGATGCGCCGCCGTCGGTCGGCTGCGCTGACGGCCTCGGCGATCTCGGGGTCGGTGAGGGAGAAGAACTCGCGTTCCTGGAGTTTGATGCGCTCCCAGGGGGGGTTGCCGATGACGCAGGTGAAGCCTGAAGAACCGCTCCCTGACGGTCGCGGCTCGTTGGGGAAGATCGACGGGAAGGCGGCGCGCCAGTTGAAAGCGCGGGGGTGGACGGCGGGGTCGGAGACGAGGCTGTTGCCGCAGTGGATGTTGCGGGAGAGGTCGGCGAGCGACCGGCCGCGGCGGGCGGAGCGGATCCAGAGGGCGAGTTGGGTGATTTCGACGGCCTCCTCGGAGAGGTCCACGCCGAAGAGATTGTGGGTGAGGATGAGGTCCGGGACGGTGTCCTCGAGGCGGGCGAGTTCGGCTTCGTCCTCGCCTGCGCCGGCGAGGCCGTGGATGACGGTCTTGTAGTGTGCGTCGAGGGCGTCGTAGGCGCGGATGAGGAACGCGCCGCTGCCGCAGGCGGGGTCGCAGACCGTGACGCCCTTGAGGGCTTCGAGGCAGTCGCGCCAGTAGGCGCGGAGTCGCTCGGGATCCTGCTCGCGTGGGGACTCGGGGTCGGCGCGGTGGCGCTGTCGGAGGGCGGCGAAGCGCTCGGCGACCGCGGCATCGACGGTGCGTTCGACGATGAGGCTGGTGAAGGCGGGGGGCGTGTAGTAGATGCCGAAGCGCTTGCGCTGTGCGCTCTTTGGCATGCGCGAGACGGGCGTGCCGTTGGCGTGACCGTTCTCGATGCCGGCGAGGAGTGCGGACCGCCCGCCGATGCGGAGTTTTTCGAGTTCGGTGATGGAGCGTTCGAAGAGGTGTCCGAGGACTTCGACGTTGACTTCCTCGGAGAAGTCGTAGTCGCCGAAGCCCTTGAAGCCGTCGGTCCAGGGTTCGTCGTCGAGGTCGAGGGTGTCCACGTCATCGTCGTGCGCGAAGAGTCCGCCGTTGAAGGCGGTGATCTCGCGACGGCCGCTCGCCGCGGGAACGCCCTTGTCTACGGCGGTGAAGAGTCTGAGGAAGTTGCGCCAGCGTGGGTTGGTGGCGCGGCTGATGGGGGAGACGTCGGCGTGGGTCGAGGCGATGAGGCGGTCCGGGAGCAGGCCGCGATCCTCGCAGAAGGCGATGAAGATGATGCGGTCGAGGAGTCTCTGGGCGATGCGGATGGCGGTGTCGAAGGGCTTGGCGTGCTCGCGGATGAGGTGGTCGATGAGGCGGAGGCGCTGGAACTGGTAGGACTTGTAGAGTTCGTCGCCGACCTCCTTCTGCCGGCGTTCGGTGCGGAGGAGGAGGTCGAGTGCGCGAGGGCGCTGGAGGAGTCTGGAGGGGAGCAGCCCCCCGCGCTCGAAGATGCAGTAGAACTCCCGGAACCGCGCCGGGTCGCGCAGTTCCTGGAGCGTGAACTCCTCGTACGCCAGCGGCCCCTTGTCGCGGTGGTAGAGGCGGATGGTCGAGAAGTTCGAGAGGATGCCCCACGGGCAGCCGGGAAGCGCGACGAGGTAGTCCCACAACTGCTGCACGGCGGTGCGGCCGTTGGAGCGGTCGCGGTCGAGATCGACGGCTGCGCCCTTGAGTTCAATGACGGCGGTGGGGATGGACGCGGTGGGGAAGTCGCCGATTGCGCCATCGGCAGTGCCGACACCTGGGACGGTGAACTGATGCTCCAGGTCCCAGCCGGCGGGGCTGATCGTCTTGACGGAGTATCCGAGGCCCTCGCAGAAGAACTGGTTGAGGTACTGGCTGTCGATCGTGGTTTCGGCGTGGTCCGGGAGCGCGCCGGAAGTCTCGAGGTCCGCCCAGCGGACGGCGATCTCGTGGGCACGGTCGCGGGGCGCGCCCGCGAGTTGCTGGTGGGCGGCTGCTTCGGTCAGGTAGCGCGGAATAAGGAGCGCACGCTGTCGGCGGATGCGGCGCTGGTGCGCCTGCGCGTGGTGCTCGTACAGAAGGGGGCCGTCCTTGGCTCGTTTTGTCCGCTTCGCCATGCGTGCTCCGGGCGGTAGCGTACAACACCCGGACACCTTGGGTCGTTTGGGCAGCCCGCACCGGGTTTGCCCGGTACCCTTTCGTGGGGTTCGAGTGCGGAGGGTGAGGGGCCATGGCGAAGGTACGGGCGGGCGGTGGTGCGGGCGGGGCTGCTGGGAACCGCGGCGGCGCGGGGCGGCGGGGGCGGCGCGTGGTGCGCGTGGTGGGCGTGGGGGTTGTGCTGCTGGTGGTGCTGGTGGTGGCTGGGCCGATGGTGGCGGGGCCGATTGTGCGGCCGGGGGTGGAGCGGGCGGCTTCGGGGGCGATCGCGGGGCGGGTTGAGGTGGGGCGGGTGTCGCTGTCGTGGTTCGGCTCGCAGCGTGTGGAGCGTGTGCGGCTGGTGGACCCGGACGGGGGCGAGGTCGCGCTGCTGGATGTGCGTGTCGAGCGCGGGCTGCTGGGGCTGGCGACGAACTGGCGCGATGCGGGGCGGGTGGTGGTGTCGGGGCACGCGACGGTGGTGCGGCGGGCGGACGGCTCGACGAACGTGGAGCGGGCGACAGCGCCGGCGACGCCCGCCCCCCCCTCGGCGCCGAGCGCGGAGCCGGTGGCGCTGCCGGCGGGGTTGCGGGCCGCGCTGGTGGTGGACGGCGTGACGGTGACGGTGGTGGACGAGTCGCTGCCGGCGCGGACGGGTGGGACGATCGCTGCGGCGGCGATCCGCGACCTGCGGGGGAGCGCGAGCGTCGAAGTCGGTAGGCCGTGGACGCTGGAGTTGACGGCCCGCACGCAGACCGGGTCGAGCGCGGCGACGCTCGCGGACGGGGGGAACCTGAAGATCACGGCGCGGGTTGACGGGCTGACGGACGCGGCGGGGAAGGTGGACGCCTCGAAGGCGAACGGGTCGCTCGCGTGGGAGGCGACGCTGCCGGGCGTGGAGACGGGGGGCGAGATCGCGCTGGAGGGGGGGGTGGCGCGGACGGTGAGGCCGGCGACGCTGATCGCGGACGTCGGCGTGCTGGCGGCGATGTTCCCCGCGCTGGCGGCGGCGTTCGAGGCGGACGAGTCGGTGGCGTTCACGCGGCTGCCGACGGTGCGGGTCGAGTCGGAGGTCGGCGCGCTGCCGGTGCCGCTGGGGGGGGGGCCGGCGGACCTGCGGAAGGCGTCGGCGACGCTGCTGCTGGCGACGGGTGCGGTGGAGGGGACCGCGCTGCTGCCGGCCTCGCCGCGCAAGCCCTTCGAGGTCGCGCCGATCGAGGTGCGCATCGACGCCACGGACCTGGCGTCGGGCGTGCGCGTCGGGGGGGGGACGAAGGCGACGATCGGGGGCGAGCCGGCGGGAGAGTTGCGGATCGCGCTCTCGGCTTCCGGGCTGCTGGATGATGCGGGTGCGCCGCGGGCGGGACTGCCGGCGCGGTTGGAGGGGTCTGTCGAACTGACGGGGTTTGCGACGCCGATCCTGCAGCCGTTCGCGGAGATGGCGGAAGCGGCGTTGCCCTCGGGTGCGTCGATCGATCTCGGCACGGACCTCGGGCCGACGGTGGACATTTCGCTGCGGGCAGAGGCGTTGCCCGATGCGGATCCGACCGCGATGGGCGGGGTGGTGACGGCCTCGGTGCGGTCGGCGAACGTGGAAGTGGACGCTGCGCTGGGGTATGACGGAGAGACGATCGCGACGCGCGGTGATGGCGTGCGAGTGCTGGTGCGTTCGGCCGCGCCCGTGATGGACCGGTTGCTGTCGGCGCACGGGGTGTCGGTGTCGGAGGGGGCGCGGGTGGAGGTTCGCGTGCCGTCGGCGTCTGCGCAGGTGGCGGGCTTGAGGTCGGCGGATGGGCCGGACCTTCGTGGCGTGTCGGCGACGATTGTGATGGACGTCGGAGAGACGCGGGCGTTGTGGCAGCCGGGACAAGACGAGCCGTCGCGTCGAGTGGAACTCGCGCCGATCGCGTTTCGTTTCGAGGCTGCGAACCCGGATTCGCCGACGCTCGACCTGCGGATGTCGGCGAAGGTGGACGGTGAATCTGCGGGGGTGGTGGAGGTGGGGGTGCGAGGGGGGGGGTTCCTGGACGCCGCGGGCCGTCCCGGGCTGCCGCGCGCGGTGGATGGTCGCGTGAGCGTGCGCGAGGTCTCGTCGTCGCTGGTGCAGTCGTTCCTGGCCGATGCGCTGACGTCGGCGGGGCTGAACCTGCCGGATGACCTTGGGCCGACGGTGTCGTTGCTCGTGAACGCGGCGACGACGTTCGATGAATCTGGAACGCCGGCGGCGGACGTGGACCTGACCGTGCGTTCGCGGCACGCGGACGTGACCGCGCCGCTGCGCTGGTCGGAGAACGTGCTCACGAACCGGGAGGAGGGCGTGGTGGTGGCGTTGCGGCGTCCGGCGCCGACGCTGCGCCGGATGGTGCCCGTGGAGACGGGCGTGCGTGTCGGCACCGGGGGTTGGGCGCGTGCGGTGGTGAGCGAGTTGCGTGTGCCGTTTGACTCCGGGACGATGATGCCGGTCGTGCATCGGTCGCGCTTCGAGGCAACGGTGACGGCCGGGGAGTTGTCGGCGACGTACGACCCGCTGCCGCCGGAGGTGAGGCCGCGGGTGCAGCCGGTGCCGCTGGGGCTGCACGAGTTGCGATTGTTTGCGCGTTCGGTGCCTGGTGGGACGCCACGTCTGGAGCTGGACGCGACGCTGACGCATCGGGACAAGCCGTTCACGGCGCAGGCGCGGGCGACGCTGGAGGGGCTGATCCGGGATCCGGGTAGTGGCGGATCCGTGATGGACTCGATTGACGTGGCGGGTGTGAAGCCGGCGGGTTCGCTGACGCTGACGGGGATTCCGGTTGCGCTGATCGAGCTTGCGCCGCCGGAGGTGCGGCGGATCGGCGAGCGGCAGGCGGATGCGCTCACGATCGCGCGCGAGTTGCTGGGAGAGACGATCGACGTGCGTGCGAACGCGAAGCCGGACGGTGAAGCGACGGGGTTCGATGCGCGTGTGACCTACGCGGACGGGAACGCGGCGGTTGTCGGGCGATACGCGCCTTCGTCGATCGGGCTTGAGCGTGCGAACGTGGCGGCGAAGATCAAGCCGCGCGCGGCGGACCTGCTGCTCGGGGCGTTCGCGCCGGAGCCTGGCGCGATGCCGCGTCTGGGGGACACAGCGGACGTCCGTCTGAGCGTGGGCGCGTTCACGCTCGCGCTGACCCCTGAGGGCATGCCGGACTGGGCGCGTTCAACGGAGCCTGTGGCGGTTGAGGTTCGTGGCGTGCTGCCGCTGCGTGGGATTGAGATTCCCCGGGGTGAGGGCGAGGCGCCGATCCGCATCGAGGATCTGACGCTGGCGAGCATTGTGGGGAAGGCGAGCGTGCCGCTGGACGGGTTGGCGGACCGTCGTCGTGAAGCGACGGCGGAGTTGGCGCTGCGTGGGTTCTCGAAGGCGATGGGGCATTTGTTCGATCTGTCCGGGAGCGTGGTGGTTCCGATCCGTGCGTCGGAGATTGTGGGTGCGCCGGACGCGAGGCTGTCGCTGAGCGAGGTGAACGTGTGGTGGGCGGAGGGTTTGAT
Organism: Phycisphaeraceae bacterium; assembly: GCA_026128865.1. GTDB lineage: Bacteria > Planctomycetota > Phycisphaerae > Phycisphaerales > UBA1924 > CAADGN01. The sequence continues at coordinate 7,281 of JAHCJE010000031.1, forward strand.
CGAGCAGCCCGGACTGATCTCGGGTGCGACGGGTTCGCGTGCGAAGGTGGACGCGACGGCGCGGCTGCCGAGCCTGGTGTCTTCGCGTGGTGAAGGGGCGGTGGTGCAGCCTGACCGCTTCACCGTGTCGTTCGCGTCGGATCGGCTGAGCACGCCGGAGCCGTTTGTGATCGCGTTGCGTCCGAACCGGATCGACCTGACATCGCCCGCAGAGATTCGTTCGATGATCGATCCGGCATGGGGGAACCGGTGGGTGTTCGCGCCTTCGGCGGACGGGACGCCGCACACGCTGGCGTTCGCAGCGCCGACGCCGTTCGCGTTGCGCGTGGAACGGTTGATCGTGCCGTTCGGCGAGGGGATCGGGCCGCTGCGTGCGCCGGAGTTCGTGGTGCAGGCCGCGCTGTCGTTGCCGGATACTTCGCTGGTGACGAACGAAGGCGTGGCGTTGAAAGTTGGAGGGGTCGGGCTGGACGTGCGGCGTGGTTCGAACGCGCGAGAGTTGGCGTTCACGATGGACGTGCCGCGGTGGACACTGGGCGATCGGCCCGAGGTGAGACCGACGAAGAGCCGGATCACGGGGACGATCGTGGGCTTCGCGGACGACGCCGGGAACCCGTCGTTCGAGACGGCGGTGGTGAACCTGGAGGCGGGGATCGAGCCGATCCCGACGGAACTGCTGGACGGGCTGGCGAACCAGGGCGGGCTGCTGGTGGATGCGTTGGGCGAGCGGGTGAACTTCTCGGCGTCGGCGCGGAACCTGTCGATGAACTCTGGAACGCTGCGCGCTTCGGCGAGCTCGCCCAACGCGAACGCGACGGTCCAGGGGCGCATGTCGAGCGGCGTGTTCGTTGTCGATCAGTCGAGCGCGGCGACGGTCTCGCGGGTGACGACGGACCTGACCGACCGCTTCCGGGCGGCGATCCCGATCGTGTCGCGCTTCGAGAAGAATGAGCGCGACGAGCCGCTGCGCGTAACGCTGGACTCGCCGGTGGTGGTGCCGATCGACGGGACGTTCGACGCGCTGAACGGGGATATGACCCTGGACCTTGGGACAGCGAGTTTCGCGACGAGCGACATGTTCTCGCGGGTCCTGCGCGTGGTGCAGCAGCGTGAAGCGGGGCAGGTGGGCAGGCGGATGCCGGCGATCAAGTTCCACATGCGCGACGGCGTGGTGACGTTCGACCGCTACCCGCTTCCTCTCGGCGAGTTCACGGTGCACACGGAGGGGGTGATCAACCTGAGCAGCCGGCGGGTGAAGATCCGGTCGGGATCGGACCGGGACGCGAAGAACTTCCTGGAGCCGGGGCACATGGAGGTGCTGACGGTCGTGCCCGCGGGGGCGGTCGCGCTGGAGACGCTGGACTTCCTGAGCACGGGGCTGCTGAACCTGCCGGGGCGGGTGGTGCCGGGGCTGAACACGCTGACGAACGTGCCGTTCCGGACGCGCGGTCCGATTGCGGACCCGAAGACGGACGTCGCCGTGGACCTGATCGGGAACCAGTTGATCAACAACCTCAGCCGACCGGACAAGTTGTTCGAGAACATCGGGGGCGGGCTGAGGTAAGGCGGGCTTACGCGGAGGCGCGGAGTGCGCGGAGGGGGAACAAAACGGGGCACAGGCGGGACGCCTGTGCCACCGTGTGTCATTCGACCCGGCCTGCTTCTCTCCGCGTCCTCTGCGCCTCTGCGTGAGACTGCTGAATCACTGCCGGCGCACGTACTCGATGTGCATGCTTTTTGCCCACTGGCCGTCGGGGGTCTCGAAGAACATCTCCATGGAGTGGTGGTCGGCGTCGCGCAGGCGGATGACGGACTTCTTGCGCATGGGCGTGCCGGTCTCGGGGTTGGTCATGGAGCCGAGCATGGTCCAGGTCCTGCAGTCCGGTTCGCGTTGGCCCTGCTCGGTCATCATGAAGGTGCAGGCGGTGTCGATCCAGACGCCCTCGTAGCGATCGTCAACGGTGTTGTAGCCCCAGAAGCCCTTGCCGGCGAAGTTGCCGAAGGGGCCGGGCGAAGGGTCGCCGACGTAGTCCTGGGCGAGGAACTTCCCGCCCAAGGCGAGGGTGTTGGTCATGGTGCCCGTGGTGAGCATGGGGTCGCCCGGCCCCATCCACATTTTGACTTCGGCGCGGAAGGTTCCGACGAAGGGCTTGAACGACTCGTGGTGCTCGCAGAGCGCGCCCATCCCGGCGCACTTCTCCTCCTGCGTCTTCTGCGTCACGGCTCACCTCTCCCTCGTATAGGTGATGACACCGGTCATGTGCCACTTGCCCGGGTTCTCGGGGTCCGGCTCGTGGAACTCGAGCACGTGCCGGTCCTTGCTCTCGATCTTCCAGACATTGCGCATGGGTGACTTGCCCATGGTCGACTCGGCGATCCCCTCGATGGTGATGGTCGTGCCGGACTCGTCGGCCTGCCCCGTCTGGATCCACGCCCCCGTGCTCATCGTGTCGAACCAGACCGAGACGTACTCGCTATTGAGGTTGTCGTAGCCCATGAAGCCGATGCCCTCGAACGGCTCGCCCATGAAGGTCATCTTGTAATGCGAGCGGAGGAAGCGGCCGCCGAGGACGACCTCGTAGACGCACCGCCCCTGCTCGACGCTCGGCTCGGGGCCGCCCATCCAGAACTTGGCCTCGGCCTTCCACGTGCCCGCCAGTTGGGCGAGTTGCTCGTGGGGTTTGCCGGGGGTGGCGAGTTTCTTCATGTCCTCCATCATCTGGGCCATGTCCATGTCTTCCGGCTGCGCGACCGTGCGCATGGTCGCAGCCTCGGGTGCCCGCCAGCTAGAGACTCCGAAGCCCAGTCCGGCCGCGCCGGCGATGCCCGCGGCGCACAATGCCACTACGCCCGTTCTTCCGAAACAGCAGCCCATCGTCGATCTCCTTGTGTGGGTTCCACGCCTGCCGACGCCGACCCCCGGGCCGCGCGTCATGCACGTCGGTCATGGATTGTTCGGGTTGTAGACGGGATCGGGAAGCGAGTCAAGGCCGGTTGCGCCTGGCGTGTTCGGGGGCCTGCACAACACAACCGGGCCGGACGGGCACACGCTCGACGACTTCGAGTCCGAAGGCTTCGAGGCCGGGCCAGTCCGTGCCGTGGTTGGTGATGAGGCGGAGTCGGCTGAGGCCGAGGTCGCGGAGGATCTGGCTTCCGGTGCCGATCTCGCGGGCGTGGAGGGGGACGGTCTCCGTGCCGGGGCGGGTGAGGTCGGGGGTCTCTTCCGGGCCTGCGGGTCTGCGGATGGCCTGAAGGCGTTGGGCGAGGCCGTCGCCGACGCCCTCGGGGCGGAGGTAGACGACCGCGCCGCGGCCTTCGCGCTGGATGAGGCGCATGGCGCCGCGGAGTGTGTCCCCGGTGGGGCCTTCGGGGGAGGAGGTCGGGTCGCCGAAGACATCGCCGAGGAGATGGCGTCGGTGGACGCGGACGAGCGTCGGTTCGGCGATGGGGACGGGTCGGCCCGAGGCATCGAGCGCGCCGACGCCGCCGGCCGCGAGGACGACGTGGGGGACGGCGTCGACGAGGCTCTCGTAGGCGAAGAGCGTGAACTCGCCCTCGCTGGTGCGGACGGGCGTGCCGGCGCGCGGCTCCATGCGGCGGACCAGCGACTCGCGGGCGAGGCGGTGCTCGATGATCTGCGCGACGGAGCACATCTTCAGCGCGTGGCGGGCGCAGAAGGCTTCGAGGTCGGGGAGGCGTGCCATCTCGCCGTCGTCGCGCATGATCTCGATGATGACGGCCGAGGGGTGCAGCCCGGCGAGCCGGCAGAGGTCGATGCTGCCCTCGGTCTGGCCGGTGCGGACGAGGACGCCGCCGGTGCGCGAGCGGAGCGGGTTGATGTGTCCCGGGCGGACGAAATCGTCGGGGCGTGAGTCTGGGTCGATGGCGAGCCGGATGGTGCGGGCGCGTTCGCGTGCGGAGACGCCGGTGGTGAAACCGTGCTTGGGGTGGCCGTCGATGGAGACGGTGAAGGGTGTGCCTCGGACGGAGGTGTTGACGGGTGACTGCGCGGTGAGTTCGAGGCGGTCGCAGTCGTGCTCGGTGAGGGAGAGGCAGAGATAGCCCTTGGCCTCTCGGAGCATGAAGGTGATGGCCTCGGGGGTGACGGCCTGGGCGGGGAGGACGAGGTCGCCCTCGTTCTCGCGGTCCTCGTCGTCGGTGAGGACGATCATGCGTCCGGCGCGGAGTTCGTCGAGGATTTCGGGGATGGGGGTGAACACGGGGGATGGTAGGGCGGGGGTGACCTGCCGACGGGCTGCGGGGGCGCGGGGAGGGGCTGGGCGATCGAGACTCTGGACGCGCGGCCCTGCGAATGATAGCATTGTTTTCGATGCGAAAGCCATGCGAAGGAGTCCGGTCGTGATCCAGCTCGGCGACATCCACGCACTCGACCACTTCAAGCGGAACACGACCCGGTTCCGTGCCCGGCTCAAGCGGAGCGGGAGGCCGGAGGTGCTGACGGTGGACGGGAAGGCGGAGCTGATCGTGCAGAGCGCGGACGGGTACCAGCGGCTGCTGGATCGGCTGGAAGAGTTGGAGACGCTCGCCGGGCTGCGTGAGGGTCTGTCCGATGCCGGGGCGGGGCGGATCGTTCCGGCGGATCGCGTGTTCGGTGCGTTGAGGGGCGGGGCGCGCGGTTCGTCGAGGCGCACGCGCAGGCCGCGCAAGTCGTGAAGCGCTCCGTGCTGCTCACGGCGCGGGCGGAGCGTGACCTTGGCGAGGCGTACGCGTACATCTCTCGCGGGTCGCCCGCGAACGCGCTGCGTTGGCTGGACGAGATGGAGGCGGGTATCGGATCGCTCGCGGCGTTCGGGGAGCGGTGCGCGCTTGCGCCAGAGGGCGGGGCGTTCGGCGTCGAGATCCGGCAGTTGGTGCGTGCCGGCTACCGGGCGCTCTTCATCGTTCGCGGGCGGAGCGTGATCGTGCTGCACGTGCGCCACGCGAGCCGGGGCGAGGCGGAAGCGTCCGACCTCGCGGGGTGAGACGGTCGGCGTGCCTGCCGGTGGCCTATGCTCTGGATGTACGCGGTTCGCCGGGAGGCGAGCGGCGTCGCACAGGCCGAGGCACGCCGTTGCGAGTCGCACGGCGAGGCACAGCCCGGGCCGATCACCTCATGTCCGCACAATCCGGTTCCGTTCCTCCGGCGCCCGCGAGCGGGGCGTCGAAGGCCGGTGCGCCCGCGTCGCGCGCCGGTCTGGTCTCGAACACGCGCGGGTGCCTGACGGTGCTTGTGGGCGTCGCCGCGTTGGGGTTAATCGCGTTCGCGGTCACGTGGGCGGCGATGCTGCTGACGAACGCGCTGCACATCTGAGGTTGTGTGGCTAGCCTGCGTTCGTGGAGATGACCCCCGAACGATGGCGGGCGACATGCGACTACCTGGGCGCGGTGTTCGGGCGCTTCGCCGACCCGCTGGACGGGCAGTTGGAGACGTTGCACGCGCGGGCGGTGTCTGCCGGTCTGCCGGACATCGCGGTGTCTGCTGACGTGGGCCGGCTGCTGATGCTGCTCGTGTCGATGTCGGGGTCGGATGGAGGCGGGGCTCGGCGCGCGGTGGAGTTGGGGACGCTGGGGGGGTACTCCGCGCTGTGGATAGCGCGAGGGCTTGCGCCTGGCGGACGGCTGATGACGGTCGAGCCGGAGGAACTGCACGCGCAGTTTGCCCAGCGGGAGTTCGAGCGTGCCGGGATGACGGATCGAGTCGAGTTGCGGCGCGGGCGGGGTGTGGAGACGCTGTCGTCGTTCCTTGACGAGTACGGGGAGGGGTCGTTCGATTTCGTTTTTCTCGACGCCGTGAAGCGGGAGTACTCCGCCTACGCCGTCCTTGCGGCACGGTTGCTCCGCGCCGGTGGGCTGCTGGTGGCGGACAACTGCCTCGGTGCACGGTGGTGGATCACCGATGCGCCGGATCCCGACCCGTCTGCGGAGTCCGATCGAGCGGCAGTGGACGCGTTCAACCGCTGGATCGGGTCTCCGTCCGGGCCGTTCCTTGCCGCGTGCGTGGCGAATCGAGAAGGGCTTGTCGTTGCGCGGCGGAGGTAAGTGAGACGGGTCAGAGGGAGGGGCCTTCGTTCGCGAGCATCCGCTGCGAGATGGCCCGCGTCGGAGCGATCATCTCGTCGCCGTGCGCGGCCTCGAAGGCGGCGAGTTCCGGCAGCGTGAGCCAGCGTGTTTCTTCGTATTCCCAGGCGTCGGGGGCGTGGGCCGTGGGGAGCGCGTCGGGGGCGGCGTCGTATTCGAGTCGGAGGACGATGTCCGTGCCTCGCCCGGCGGCGTCGATGGTGAGGCACTCCGGCGCGGCCCGAGCGGGCGGGAACGTGATGCCGATCTCCTCACGCACTTCGCGCAGCAGGTGGTCGAGGACGTCGCAGCCGCGGAGGGTGGCCGCGGCGTCGTGGTCGAAGACGCCCGGCGCTTGCAGCCCGCCGGCTGGGCCGAACTCCCAAAGGCCCGGGCACGCCCAGACCTCGCGGCTTCGCCTGCCGAGCAGCACGCGGGCGGGCGCGCCCGGCGGCGCGGCGACGAGCAGCCCTGTCACGCCCAGCAGCGAAACCACCGGCGGCGCGGATTCTTCCTGGCAGGTGAGGCGGAGGTAGGTGTCGCGCCGGGCGTGGATCGTCGCGGTGGCGGCGTCGAAGGAGATGTACGCGAGGATCGGGCCGTTGAAGAGTCGCGGCGTGCGCGCCCGCAGCGCGTCCCAACGCTCGAGCATCGCCGGCGAAGGCTCCGGCGCGCGCCCGGAGGCGACCTCGACGCAAAGAGCATCGAGGGCAGCGGGCAGTGGAGAGTGGACAGTGGACATTCGGAGTCGGTTCCTTCAGGCGCCACGGGCTGTTCTTGGCCCTGTCTTCATGTCCACTGTCCACTGTCCATTGTCAACTGTCCTTCGGCCGTTTGGGGGTGACGCGGCCGAGTGAGCCCTCAAAGACTTCGAGGGCGGCCTTCACCAGCGGGTGGTCGGTGACGGCGACTTGCGGGCGCGAGCCGGGGTCTGGGGGGTCGCCGGTCGACTCGTCCCGCTCGCGGAGTTCGACGCGGGCGCGCCGGCCGGTCACGTCCCGAATGAGCCGCTCGATCGCTTCGCGCTGCGGCTCGATGAGCGGCACGGAGCGTGGCGGCGCGTGCAGGAGAATCGGATCGCCTTCGAGCGACCCGGCCTCAACGCCCGCCAGCAGCGCACGCAGGCGGGGTGAAGCACGATCGACGACCTCCGACCACGAGCGGGCACGCGGCGGCGCAGCGGCGGGAGCGCGGGCCGGGGGCGGTGTTGGGGCCGAGGGGGTGGGCACGGCTCGGCTCTGGTGCGGCTCGCCCCGCGGCGGCGGGTCGGCCCTTACCCCCGCCGCCCGTCCGGTTTTCCCGGCGGGCCTCCGCCCTCCAGTTGCGCCACCAGCGCGGTCACGTCCGCCAGTTTCTCCGTCATCGAAAGCCGCACGATGCCCGCGTCCAGCACGGCGCGCGGCATCGCGCTCCCCTTGGCCGCTCGCTGCACGCTCTCGCAGACCGCGATCATGTGCACGAGGCCCGCGGCGTCGAACCGGGCGGCGCGAGCGGCCTCCTCGTCGCGCGTCCCGCCCGACAGGTCGAGCAGCGAGGTCTTCGGCCCGCACGCGGCGAGGATCATCACGTCGCGCAGCCGCCCCATCAGCGTCTCGAGCAGTTGCTCGACGCCGACGCCCTTGGCCAGGAGTTCCGCCGTGCGGTCGAGGGCCGCGCCCGCGTCGCCCTCCGCGAAGGCGTCGATTAGCGCGCCGACCAGCGTGCGATCCGGCAGGCCCAGCAGTTCCTCGAGCAGTGTGACCGTGAGCCGCGGCTCGCCCGCGGCCATCAGGCGGTCGAGCAGCGAGAGCGCATCACGCATCGACCCGTTGCCCAGCCGCGAGACCTCCGCGATCAGTTCCGGCTCCGCTTCCAGGCCCTCCTGCCGGATGACGTTCGCCAGGTGCTCCGCGATCAGCGACGACGGGATGTCGCGGAAGTCGAACCGCTGGCACCGGCTCTGGATGGTGGCCGGAACCTTGTGAGCCTCCGTGGTGCAGAGGATGAACTTGACGTGCTCCGGCGGCTCCTCCATCGTCTTGAGGAGCGTGTTGAAGGCGTCGCGCGTCAGGCCGTGCACCTCGTCGATGATGTAGACCTTGTACGGCCCGCGCATCGGGCGGTAGACGCAGTTGGCGATGAGTTCGCGGGCGTTCTCCACCCCGCGGTTGCTGGCCGCGTCGATCTCGATGACGTCCTGGTCGCGCCCGGTCATGATGGCCTGGGCGACCTCGTCGCTCAGTTCGCCGTCCTTCGGCGTGTTGAGAGCCTTGGCGAAGAGGCGGGCCATCGTGGTCTTGCCCACGCCGCGCGTCCCGCAGAAGAGGTACGCGTGCGCCACGCGCCCGGCGCGGATCGCGTTGCGGAGCGTGCGCGCGATCGGCTCCTGGCCGACGACCTCGTCGAAGTCGCGCGAGCGGTAGCGGCGGGCGAGGACGGTGTAGGCCATGGGGTCGATTCTACGGCCCCGCCCCGCCCGCGACGGCAGGCCGTAGACTCCGCCCGTGCGGAAGCAGTGGATCGCAACGCTGGCGGCGGGGGTCGTGCTGGGGCTGTCGGGCTGCGCGGGCGGGTCCGGAGGCTCCTCAGGGCGGACCGAAACCTTCGAGCCGCTCTTCAACGGCTTCACCCTCCACGGCTGGGTGAAGCGCGGCGGCAACGCGGAGTTCTCCGTCGAACGCCCGAACCCGCTCAAGCCCGCGGTCATCGTCGGGCGGACCGCTCCGAACACCGAGAACACCTTCCTCTGCACCGAGCGCGAGTACGCCGACTTCGTGCTCGAGGTCGAGTTCCTCATCCACCCCGAGTTGAACTCCGGCGTGCAGTTCCGCTCGCGGAGCGACCCCGCCTACCGCGATGGGCGCGTGCACGGCTATCAGGCCGAGATCGACCCCTCGGAGCGGGCGTGGACGGGCGGCGTCTATGACGAAGGCCGCCGCGGCTGGCTCGCCGACCTCAGCGCGAACCCGGACGCGCGGGCGGCGTTCAGGCAGAACGAATGGAACCACATGCGCGTCGAGGCCGTGGGCGAGCGCATCCGCACCTGGATCAACGGCGTGCCCGCCGCGGACCTTACCGACGGCATGACGCGCAGCGGGTTCATCGCCCTGCAGGTGCACGGCGTGGGGGCGCGGACGGACCCGCTCGAGGTGCGCTTCCGCAACGTGCGCATCCGCGAAGTGCGCGGGGATTGAACGGAGCGCGGCTCACATCGGGATGCCGTCGAAGCCGGTGAGTCCCAGCGGCTCTCGTGCCCAGAGCGGCTCGCCGGCGCGTGTGCCGATCCGCGATCCGTAGAAGCGGGTTGCGTCCATCACCCAGTCGGGAACGTTGCGGTTGCGTTCGTTCACGACGAACTGGGATCGGTAGGCGAGGATCGAGGCTCGCTTGGTCTCTTCGAATCCGGTGACGTCGAAGATGAAGCTCGGCTGCGGCACGATGCGGAGGTGTGTGCAGAAGTAGTAGAAAACCCAGCGGGGGTAGATCGGCGGGGGGTGGGATTGCCCTACCTCGCCCGGTGGTCGGGCGAGCGGCGATCGTGGTGCATCGGTTGCGTGTGAGGGGGTGGGCATCTCGATGCCGGTGAGTTTGGCGTCGAATCGAGCGTCTTCGGCGATCCGGGTGACAGCGCGGTGGTCCGGGTGGGCGTCCTCGGGGTGGGGGAGGAACATGACAGCGGGCTGGTGGGCGCGGATGACGCCGCCGATCGCATGGCGGGCGGCGATCGTGTGCTCAACGAAGCGGTTGCGGAGTCCGAGCTGCACGCGCCGCACGGGTCGGCCCCCGGGATGGCGAGCGGCGTCGGGCGAGAGCAGCCGCGCCGCTTCCTCCGCCTCGCGGGCGCGGGTCGCGGGGTCGCCGTGGGGGGTCGGCTCGCCGTCGGTGGCGTCGAGCATGAGCACGTCGTGACCTTGGGAGGCGAGGCGTGCGATTGTGCCGCCCATGCCAAGCTCGGCGTCGTCCGGATGCGGGCACACGACGAGTATGTTCGCCACGGGCGGGTTCTCCGGCTGGAGCGGTGGTGTCAGGGTTGGCCGCCCACGACGACGAGTCCGTAGATCACGGTGCGGTTGTCATCTGTGGTTTCGAGTTCAGCCATGACGATGCGGTCGGGCTGTTCGGTGGCGAAGAAGCCGCCACCGCGGAACCTGTCTCCGTGTTCGTCGCGGAACTGACCGAGCGGGAGCGTGAGCGTCTGGCCGACGTCGAAGCCGCCGATGGGTCGGCTGTACCTGCGGTTGATCCAGAGCGTGGACGGCCCGAGCGACCGCGCCGTGCTGTTGGTCATCGTGATGATCGGGCCGTCGCGCGCCACCTGCACGTCGAGGTTCCCGATCTCCTCGACCGTCGCCGGGTACGGCCTGTCGTACGGACCGACCGGCCCGCCGACGAGCGATGTCGGCACGCTCGAGCACCCCGCCGAGAGCCACGCCGCCAGCGCGAGCGACCCCCACGACCCCCACGACCCCCAGAAGGCCCCCCCCGCCGCGCCGCCGATCCTGCCCGATCGTGCCATCACGAATCCTCCTTGTGCGCCGAGGCGGCGTCGCTGATCGCTGCCGCGATGCGCAGCAGCCCGGGGACCGAGTCCAGCGCGAGCATCGTCGCCGAATCGCTCGCCCCCTTCGCCGGCTCCGGGTGGCACTCGACGAACAACGCATGAACCCCCGCCGCCGCCGCCGCCCGCGCCAGCAGCGGCGCCCGCTCCGGCCTGCCGCCCGTCTGCTCGTCCGCGCCGGGCAACTGCGTCGAGTGCGTCACGTCGAAGCACACCGGCGGTGCCCCCCCCTCCGCGGGCAGTTCCATCAGGTCGCCCACGCCGATGAAATCGTTCACCAGCCGGTGGTAGCCGAAGAACGTGCCCCGCTCGGTGAGCATCACGTTCGCGCACCCCGCCGCCGCGAGTTTCCGCACCGGCCCGAGCATCTCCGCCGGCGACAGGAACTGCCCCTTCTTCACGTTCACGCCCCGCCCGTGCCGAGCCGCCGCCTCGCCCACCGCCGCGAGCAGGTCGCTCTGCCGGCACAGGAACGCCGGCACCTGGAGCAGGTCCACCGCCCGCGCCACCGCCTCGGCCTGCTCGGGCAGGTGCACATCCGTCGTCACCGGCACGCCCAGCCGCTCACGCAGCCGCGCCAGCGTCTCCAGCCCGGCCCCCAGCCCCGGCCCCCGCGCCGACGACACGCTCGACCGGTTCGCCTTGTCGAACGACGCCTTGAAGACGTAGCCCAGCCCCAGCCCCGCGCACGCCTCACGCAACGTCTCCCCCACGCGCAGCCCGATCTCGAACGACTCAAGCACGCACGGCCCCGCGACCACCGCCAGCCGCCGACCCGCCCCGATCTCCACGCCGCCGACACGGCACGCCCTGGACATGCCAAAGCCTACACACGGGCCACACTCCTCGGGGGCGGGGACTTCCCAGGACGGAGTGGCGCCGATCACTGATTCAGCCGAGCCGCCGACCTCCGCTCTGGGAGGTCGGCGGCTCGGGTCGGCAAAGGCCCTAGCGACCCCGCCCGACAAGTGCAGATGTCGCCGATGGTTCCAACCGCATCAGGTTCGTACCGCAGTGATGAGATCGGGCTTTCCCGTTGCGCCAGCGCAAACTGCTCGCAAAGGGCACTCGGCACACCGAGGGCTGCTGGTGTTGAAGCACCACTCCGTGCCCACCTTGATAAGGCCATCATCAATTTGTCCGGGTGTGAAGCTACCGTCGATCAGCGACACTGCTGACGGGATGTGCTGGGCCTGTACCTTCACCGGTGCCCGCTTGTGGCTGCGCAGGTGGCGGACGCACAGATCCCTGTTGGCCGCCACGATTTCGGGGGACGCCTGTGCGAGTTCGGACTCAACGCCTCGAAGATTGGTCACTCGCATGTAAGCCGTGTCGCCACCTTTGCCTTGGCCTGGCTGAATGACCTCGTGGCGTCGGAGTCGTGCCTCATCAACCCAACCTGTGACGATTCCAGTTCGATAAAGGACGCGACCAGCGTTGCTGTCGAAGGGCACCTCGTACGACCACGGTCCCCATGCTGGATCGTCTTGGTTCAAAAGCAGCGGGTAGGAATGCACCACCCACTTCCCGAAGAGATGCGCCGCTTTGTTGCCAATTGCCTTGCCCAGCCCGTAGCGAGGGTGGTCCTTGATCAAGTAGGTCATCCCCTCGACGGAGCGTGCGAAGCACCCGTGGTCGCGGGTCAAATAGCGATGGAGCACGTCCGCCGTTTCGCGCACTTCTGTGTTGGCCTCCTGAGCCAACATCAGGGGAACCGCGAGCGGGGCACCCCAGCGGTAGATGGCATACCCCAGCGTCTGTCGCGCGTTCTCCATGTAGAGGAGGTACTTCGCGGGGTTTGAGTCGTTTCGTTCCGCCCACGCGTCCGCCCTGGCCGCCTTCACGACGGCATGGCACTCCTCAATCGAAGTAGCCGAAATGTGAAAGTGCTCGAAGAAATCGAGTGGGCGGTGCAGTATCCGCACTTCGCGAGAGTACAAGTCGTTCAGAACGCCAATGGCCAAGCGCCGAACGCCTTCGATATCCGGCCCTTGGTCGATCACCGCGGACAGCAGCAACATTCGCAGCAGCGCCTCGCGCCGGGTGACCCCTCCGTCTCTGGCGTCCAGCCGATCCAGAGCCAGCACACCCGAGTCATTAAAAAAGGGAGCCAGCGGAGCGACATCTACCAACTCGGGCTCGGAAGGAAATTGCCTACCAACTTCGGCAACGGCCCGAAGAACTCGGAGAGTGTGCTGCAGTTGAGCGCTGGCGTCCATCGGCTAGAGTTCGTGCGATCACGGCAGTGATGCCAAGTCAAAACAGCCGAACATCGTTCTCCACCTCTTCCTTCATTCGCCGCTGCGCGATCTCGTAGTAGGACTCGTTGATTTCGATGCCGAGGTAGTCTCGCTTGGATCTCGCGGCCATCACGCACGTCGTGCCGCTGCCGCACATCGGGTCGAGTACGAGGTCTCCGGGCTTGGAGAAGCACTGAATCAGGTCGTCAGCGAGTTTGTCAGGGTACGTCGCGGGGTGTTCGAGTTTTGTGCGATTGCCTTCTGTGTTGCTCGTCGCGTACTCCCAGAGGGTTCCTCGACATTTCATGTCGTTGACGGCCTTCGGCTCGATCTTTTTGAAGCCCCCATTGGTTAGTCGATCCGTTCCTGAGTACACCTTGCCAGCGTGCTTTGAGGGTACCATGAGGGATGACTTGTCAAACTGGCGCGGCCGATCGCCCTTGAAGAAGATGAGGATGAACTCGTGATCGACCCTGAATCGCTGCGCCCACCACGCGCCGGGGTTGCCGTGCCTGGCATAGATGCAGCACTCGAACAGCCGCCAGCCTGCACGGTCCACCCAGTCGACGGCCCACCGGAAGGTCGTCATGGACTTGGCGAAGTTCTTCGTGCCGTCACCGATGACGACGGCGCAGACACCACCGTCCACGGTGAGCTCAAACAGCTCGGAGCCGAGGGATTGGTAGTCAAGCCGCCAGTCCTTGCCGTAGTCGCGGATGCCGTCGTACGGAGGGCTGAACACCGTCAGGTGGACGCTCTGCCGCGGCGCTGTCGGCAGGACCGCCAGCGCATCGCCGAGGATGATGGTGTTGCGGACCGCGCAGGCTGTCGACGCCGATGCTCTGAGTTCCGGGATCATGGCCGTTCCAGTGTATAGGCACGACCGATGCAGAACCGAGGGGAGACGTGCCGGTCCTCGCCCACTGGAACGGCCCGCTCATATCTCGTCTCGCCACAGAAGCCGATGCGCGTGTTCACGAGAGCGGGCGGGCGACCGGGCGCGCGAGGCGATGAAGTCGTGAGGGTCGCCTTCGGGGCGGCGTCGGGCGTCGAGCGCGAGGGAGTATCCCCTCTGGCTCGCCGAGTCCGGCTGAGGGTGGTCTCTCGTCTGGCCATCGGGGCAGAGTATACCAGATGAGGCCCGAGCACGGTGAAGACGGCAAACTGTCAAGACAACGGCCGGGGGCTGCCGAAATGGCCGAACCAAAGGGGCGCGTGGGGAACCCCCCACTCGGCCACCTCCTCCGCGGGGCGCGAGGAAGGATGGGCGTGGGAGAGGGGCGAAGCGTGGTACTCGTTTGCGCTTTGCGCTCTGCTCGCGGCTCTTGCGCTCATGGCACGCTGTGACCCGATTCGGCTCGTTGGCGATACGGCCGCACGGTCCGTGGCCCTCGGGCCGACCGCCCTCCACTCGCCACCGCGCCGCACTCATCCCCAACGATCACTCCCAGCGATGCACGTCTTCCGCGCTACCGCCCCCCGCCGTGGCTCGTGATGAGGTTGCGGTAGGACGGCAGGTGGTTCGAGAAGAGCCGTGCGAGGCCCTCGACGTCGTTGCGCCAGTCGCGGTGCAACTCGCACGCCACGCCGAACCAGGTCATCATCTGCACGCCCGCGGCCTGCATCCGCATCCAGGCGGCGTCGCGCGTCACCGCGTTGAACGTCCCCGAGGCGTCGGCCACCACGAAGACCTCGTACCCCTCCTCCACCGCCGAGAGCGCGGGGAACGCGACGCACACCTCCGTCACCACGCCCGCGATGATCAACTGCTTCCGCCCGGTCGCCCGCACGGCGCGGACGAAGTCCTCGTTGTCCCAGGCGTTGATGTTGCCCGGCCGCGCGATGTACGGCGCATCGGGGAACATCTCCTTGAGTTCGGGCATCAGCGGCCCGTTGGGGCCGTCCTCGAAACTGGTCGTCAGGATCGTCGGCAGGCGGAAGTACTTCGCGCACGCCGCCAGCGCGAGCACGTTGTTGCGGAACTCGTCCGTGGACCAGTCGTGCACGATGTTGCACAGCCCGGACTGGTGGTCCACCAGCAGCACGGCGGCCTCGCTCTTGTCAAGACGACGGTACGTGAACGGCATGGTCGCTCCCTTTCGGTCTCGATCGCCGCCCCCCGGAAAGCGGCGCGTCCGGCGGCGGCTGCCCGGAACGCGCCGACGACACTCACAGCCTCCCGAACCGGCCCGCGCGCACGTCCTCCACGGCCTGCCTGATCTCCTCCGCCGTGTTCATCACGAACGGTCCGTAGGTCACGACCGGCTCGTCGATCGGCTCGCCGGCGAGGACGAGCAGGTCCGCCCCCCTGTCCGTCTCGACGACCGCCCCGCCGCCCGCCCGCGAGAGGACGGCCAGTTCGCCCGCCTTCGCATCGTGCTCGCCGCCCACCCGCGCCGACCCCGCGCGCACGAACACGGCCGCGTTGTGCCCGTCGGGGATGGGCAGGTTTGTGCGCGCGCCGGCGCGCAGTCGCACGTCCCAGAGGACGACGGGCGTGAAGGTGGCCGCCGGGCCGCGCACGCCGGCGAAGTCGCCCGCGATGATGCGGGCCGTCCCCGCGTCGCCGGGCAGAGCCACGGCCGGGATCGCGTCCGCCCGCAACTCCTGGTATCGCGGCGGCGTCATCTTGTGCCTGGCCGGCAGGTTTACCCACAGTTGCGCGACCTCGAACGTCCCGCCGCGCCGCGTGAACTCGCGCGAGTGCTTCTCCTCGTGCAGCACGCCCGCGCCGGCCGTCATCCACTGAACGTCGCCGGGGCCGATGCGCCCGCTGTTGCCCGCCGAGTCGCGGTGCTCGAGTTCGCCCTGAAAGACGACCGTGACGGTCTCGAACCCGCGGTGCGGGTGCGTGTCCACGCCGCGCGGCTCGCCCGACGCCTCGAAGCGCGCCGGCGCGGCGTAGTCCATCAGCACGAACGGGCTGAGCCGCGAGCCGACCGCCTGCGGCGAGATGACGGAACTCACCGGGAACCCGTCGCCGACCCAGTGCCCCGGCGGGCTGGGGAGGACGGTTTCGACCCGCTTTGTGCGCGTGCTCATCGTTCGCTCCGATCCGCGTTTGCTCCGGGATCGGACCATGATACACTCGTCATGTACGCACATTCCCGCCCTGTACTATCACAAAGGATAGTGTGCCCGTGGCCAGGCCCAGGAAGTCGGTGAGTTGCCCGGTCGAAACCACCCTGCGCGTCGTCGCCGGGCGCTGGAAGGCGCTCGTCATCTACTACCTGCTCGAGGACGTGCTCCGCTTCAACGAACTGCACCGCCTGCTGCGCGGCATCTCGCCGCGCACGCTCACCAAGCAACTGCGCGAACTCGAGCGCGACGGCATCATCCGCCGCAAGGTCCACGCCGAAGTCCCGCCGCGCGTCGAGTACTCGCTCACCCCGCTCGGCCGCAGTCTCGAACCGGTGCTGCTTTCGATGGGTGAGTGGGGCGAGGCCTACGCCCACCGCGTGCCGGCCCGAACCGGGTGAGCCGCGCCCCATTCTCAAGGGCCATGAGGCTCTCCATTGGCCGGTTTGGCGGCGATCTCGCTCTCGGGAGTCCTGCTACGGAGTGCTGAAACGGACGATCCGATCCGCTCTGCCCGATTCGAACGACTCCGTCCACCCGCACCACCAACCCCGCAACGGCTTTCCAGAAGTCGTTCTGGATCGGGGCGAGCGGATCGGCGACAATCCTGCGGTGCGCCGTTCGCCGCGGCGCCTCGGGGAGAACCGCGGATGCACGCGATCATTCGGACTATTCTCGGTGTCACGCTCGGCGCGGCACTGGCGCCTGCCTCGGCCTCGAACGACGCGGGCGCTCCCGGCCCGTACCCCGCCGGGCGCACGCGCGTCACTGTTACGCGCCCTGATACCACGACGTTCACCGCGCTGCTGTATTACCCCGCGACCGCGCCGGGGAACGGCACGCCCTTCGATCCGTCCGGTGCGCCCTACCGGGCGATCTCGTTCGGGCACGGGTTCCTGCAGCAGCCGACGATGTACGACTCGACGCTCCGCCACCTCGCCACGCACGGCTACTTCGCGATCGCCACGGAGTCGTACACCGGGTTTTCGCCCAACCACAGCAAGTACGCGGACGACATGCTGTACTGCCTCACCTGGCTCGAGAACGCGAGCGACGACCAGAACTCTCCCTACTACAACACGCTGGACACGGAGGCAGGCTACGGGCTGACGGGACACTCGATGGGCGGGGGAGCGAGCATCCTCGCCGCGGCCCGTGATGCTCGTGTGCGCGCGCTGGCGCCGATCGCCGCCGCCGAGACCTCCCCGAGCGCGATCGCGCAGATGGACGATCTCACGATCCCCGTCTCGCTCATCTCCGGCTCTCAGGACACCATCACCCCTCCCTCGCAGCACCAGATCCCCATGTACAACGCCGGCAACGCCCCGAAGCAGTTGCCGATGCTGCTCGGCGGGTCGCACTGCGGCTTCATGGATTCTTACGTCATCTTCTGCGATTCGGGCTCGCTCCCGCGCGCCCAGCAACTGGAACTGACGCGGCGCCTGCTCGTCGAGTTCTTCGATCTGCACCTGAGAGAGGACCAATCGCGATGGCGCGCGGTCTGGGGGCCGGACGCCGGCATCGATGCACGCGTTGATCTCTCCCGACTGAAGAGCGGGATCGTGGTCACGCCGGATTCGCCAGAGGCCGCGATCCGAGCGGGCGCCACGACCGCACTGCCCTTCACCATCGCCAACGACGGCCACCTCTCCGCGGCGTTCATCCCAGTGGTCGAGTCGTCGCCGTGGCCCGCCGGCGCGGAGCCTGCGCAGACCGATGAGACCGCGCCCGGGCAGAGTGCGGCAGCGATCGCACGATTCTCGCCTCCGTCCGACGCCGCCGGCCAGACCGCCGGCGTGCTGCTCACCTCACGCTGGACTCGAGACCACGGCACCCGAGGCTGGAGCGCGGTCACCGTAGCGGTACGCTGCCCTTCGGACTGGAACCTCGACGGCGTCGTCAACACGCTGGACTTCCTCGCGTTCCTGAACCAGTGGGCCGACGCCCACCCCGATGCGGACTTCAACGGCGACGGCTCGGTGAACACGCTCGACATGCTGTCGTTCTTGAACGCCTACAACGAAGGGTGCTGAGAGGGGTCGTCCGGCGCCGTCCTACCCTTCCCCGCCCGGGCGGGTAGCTCAGTTGGCCAGAGCATTCGCCTTACACGCGAAGGGTCCCGGGTTCGAGTCCCGGCCCGCCCATTCACCCGTCGCCACGCGCGGAGGCCGCCGCTGAACCCCCTCGACCTCGCCTATCTCCTCGTCGCCGGCGCGACCGCCCCGTGGTGGGCACGCAAGGCCAGGGGCGGCTGGCGCGAGCGCTTCGCCCGCGACCTCCCCCCCCCTCGCGCCGACGCCTCGCGCCCCCGCGTGCTCGTCCACGCCGTCTCCGTCGGCGAGGTCAACGCCGTGCGCGAGTTCGTCCCCACCCTCGCCGAGCGGACCGAGGTCGTGGTCGCGGCCTCGACCGACACGGGCATCGCCCGCGCCCGCGAACTCTTCGCCGACCGCCACCTCGTGGTGCGCTACCCGCTGGACGCCTCCGGCGCGGTCCGTCGGTTCCTCGACGCCGTGCGGCCCGACGCCGTCGCCCTCGTCGAACTCGAACTCTGGCCGAACTTCGTGCGCGAGTGCGTCCGGCGCGCCATCCCGGTCGGCGTCGTGAACGGCCGCCTGAGCGACCGCTCGTTCCGGGGCTACCGGCGCATCCGCCCGTTCATCGGGGCGAGTTTCCGCTCGCTCGCCTTCGCGGGCGTGCAGGACGAGACCTACGCGGAGCGGTTCCGCGCCATGGGCACGCCGCCGGATCGGGTGCACGTGACGGGCGCGATGAAGTTCGACGCCGCCCGCGTCGGCGAGCCGGAGGGCGCGGACGCTCTCGCCCGAGAGATGGGCATCGACCGCACCC
>JAHCJE010000032.1 GCA_026128865.1 Phycisphaeraceae bacterium
CTCTCTCCGTCCTCGGCGAGGCGGTAGAGCCGCTGCGGCGTGCCGCCGGTCGCCTTCTCGGCGTACTGGATGCGGCGCTGGTCGAGGAGCGCTTGCCGCACCTCCTCGTGCTCCCGCGGCGACCACGCCAGGCGCCTGCTCAGCCGCCAGTACGGCATCCACGGGTCGCCGGGGTGTTTGGCGGCCCACTCGCGCAGCGCCCGCACGAGGGCCTTGCACCTGCTCTCGAAGTCCCCGGCGCTGACGTGCTGGCCGGCCTTGAAGAGCATGCGCCGGGTCTGGTGGTCCACGAGCGCCCACGCCCAGTCCACCGCGGCGGGCGTGATCTGGGGCCTTCGGTGGCTGGCGCTGCAGGCGTGCACGAGCGCCAGGCGGCGGGCCTTCTCGTTGGCCCGGGCCCACAGTGCCATGCCCGCCTGGTCGGAGCGCGACTCGGCCCCGGCGTAGGCGGCGTCGGCGAGGCCGCGGACCTGCGCCAGGCGGTCGCGCGCCGCCGGCGTTGCGGGCACGACGCGGGGCGCGGGGTGCTCGGCGCCGAGGTTGCCCGCGCCGGGCGGCAGCTCGGCCCACCAGCGGGCGCGCTTGAGGATCGGGGCGGGCACGTCGCGCACGTCGGCGTCCTGGCCGCTGCCGCGGCGGCCGGCCTCGAGGACGAGCATGCGCGCGAAGAAGCCGTTGGAGAGCATCTTGGGCGAGAGCGCCTCGTAGAAGGTGTCGGGGACGGCGGTGCCGAAGAGACACAAGCAGGGCTGGTCGATGGTCCGCGGCGCCGGGTCGCTGGCCCGGACGCGCAGGGGGTAGACCGATCCGGCCGAGGTGTAGAGCTTGAGCAGGGTCTGCATGATCCCCTCGTAGCGGGGGTCGCGCCGGCCCTGGCTGCTGATGGCCTGCATCAGGGTGTCGATCTCGTCGGTCTGGAAGAGCATGACCGGCTGGAGGAACATGCGGTCCTCGAGGCCCTCGCCGCTGGCGAACCCGTCGGCGAAGGCGCCGGGCATGCCGGCCGCGGCCAGGATCCGCTGGTTGACCCGGCGCGGGAAGTCCTTGCCGGTGCCGGTGTTGGCCAGGCCGAGCAGGTACACGGCGGTGCGGTTGTCCTGCGGGTCGCGGACCTTGCGCCCGGCGAGCGTGGCCTGGAGTGCGAGGGCCCCGCAGAAGGCCAGCACGGGCTCGGGGTAGGGGGCGTTGCTCAGCGTGCAGTCGATGACGTCGTCGATGAACCCCGGCACGCGGAGCAGCGACGGCGGCACGGGTCCGGGGTCGGGCGGGCCGGGGGCCGGGGCACCATCCCCGCGCGGGACGGTGAATGCCGACAGGTCCACGTCTCCGGCGATCTCATCCGCGCCGAACCCGCGCGCCCGCAGCGCCCCCGCCGCGGCCGCGAAATCGCCGTTGTGCTCGAGGAGCGCGTAGACCGCGAACGGCGCATAGCCCGTGTGGGCCTCGAAGGGAGGCGCGTTGGTGGAGAAGACGTAGAAGACGCCGCCCTTGAGCGTGGCGCTCGTGCCGTGCTCCTTGCCCGGCCTGCACCAGTGCTCGTTGTCTCCGTGGCGGACGAGCCGCCAGCCGTGCGCGCGCAGGACCTCGCGCACGTCGCCCCGCTTGTTGAAGTCATCGCCCGGACGCGGGGCGTCGCTCGCCGTGCTCGCCCTCGCCGCGGTCCCGCCCACGACCTCCGCCGGCGCCTCGTCGAGCGCGCGGGCGCACCCGAGCAGCACATCGCGTTCGTCGGCGGTGATGACAGGCGGGGCGCAGAGGTCGCCCTGCACGAGCTCGTAGCCCACCGAGGGCGTGCAGAGGAACACGCCGCCCTCGCCGCGCGTCTCGATGGTGGTGACCATGATGTGCCAGCGGCCATCGGCGTCGCGGCGCGGGCGGTACGCCTTCGCGCCGACCACCAGCTCCTCCGGGCCATCGGCCTCGATGCGCTTGCTCGCGAGCTTGGCGCTGCCGCCGACCGATGCCGCGCAGCGATAGACGACGTGGCGGCCGCCGGAGGGCGTGGACTCGATGACCAGTCGATCGACGAGCCCGGGCGCCGCGGTCTCGACCGCTTCGCGCCAGGGCTCGAATGCCTCGCCGCCGAGGTCGAAGTCGAGCGCCTCGAGGTTGCCCGAGACGGCGCCGCCCAGGAGGCACAGGTCGCGCGCCCGGCCGCCGAACCACCGTCGGAGCTCCTCGCTCGTGGGCGGGCGTGACTGGTAGGGCTTCCACGTGCGCAGGGCGACGCGCTTGCTGTCGCCCAGGCGCACCGCGGGCAGGACGCAGAGCCCCGCGGCGAGGTAGCGCTCGGCGGCGGCCAGGCTCATGCCAGCATCGCCCTCCACGCCAGGGCGTGCGCCAGCCCCTCGGCCGCCGAGGCGTGCTCGCGCGCGAACGTCCGCGGGCAGTGGCGGATGAACCACAGGTCCATCTCCAGCCCCCCGTGCGCGAAGGTGATGTAGACGGGCAGGCCCAGCATGTGCGCCCAGCCGAGCTCGGTGAGCGTGGCGTGGCAGCTGGCGTCGTCGATCCAGCAGAAGAAGAGGTCGCAGCGTCTGATCCATTCCAGGCACAGCGCCGGCACGAGCCAGCGGGGCCGCGAGGCGCCGGGGCAGACGCCGTCGAAGCGCTGCTCGACGCCGATGTGCCACCCCGCCCACTCGTGGGGCCTGCCCCGGAAGGGGACGAAGTGCGGGCCGACGAAGACGAAGCGGCCGCAGTCGATGGGGCAGCCGAAGGGCTCGGCGCCGAGCCCGGGGACCAGCGGCTCGCGCCAGTCCCCGCCCCCGGCGATCTTGCCGGCGAGGTACACGCGCGGCTTGGGCTCCCAGGACCGGCGGGGCGCACCCGAGGCAGGGGGCTCAACGCCACGAGTTGTGGATCGTGATGGAGAACGCGGGGTGCTTGTCATGGCAGGTACTCCTTCAGACCGAGGCTCTCGAAGCGCTCGCGCAGGGCGGGCGCGGCATCGCCGAGCGTGGTGCGGTGGCCGCCGAGGTACTCGCGGCAGACGGAGGCGAGGTCGGGCGGCAGGGCCTCGACCGCGACGCGGACGTCGTGCGCGAGGTCCACGAGTTCCTCGCGGCTGCGCCCCGGCACCAGCAGCCTGCTTGGCGCAACATCGCTCACGCTGACGGTGACGGCGTTGCCCCCGCGCTTGGCAGCTCGCTGGCGGCGGAGGACCGACCGGCCGTGATTGGCCATGCTGATCGCGAGGAAGGCCGTCGGCCGGCCGCGCTCCGGCTCATACCGCGGCCATCGCTCCAGCGCCGCGAGCACCAGCTCGGAGCGCAGGTCGCGCCCGTCCTCGTCGAGGCGCTTGCGCCCGGTCAGCCGGCACGCCTGACGGTGCGCAATGGCTTGGACGCGGTCGAGGTCAAGACAGAGTTCGGGGGCGTGGCAGATCATCGCTCACCCCCTTCCGCGCGCTCGGCCTTGGCTCGCTCGGCGAGCGCTGCCGCGACGGTCGGGACGTGAACGAGGATGGCCCGCCCCGCGCGCAGCGCGGGGAGACGCCCGGCTTCGATCTCGTCACGCAGCCAGCGCGCCGGGACGCGCAGGCAGCGGGCCGCGATGTGCAGCGGCAACGGCTCGGTGTGGCGGCTTCCGTTCATGCCCCAACCATCGGGCGCGGTGGCGCAGCGAACGGGAAGCCACGCGGAAGCGAAGGGGCAATCAGTCGGCAATCTTCGGCGCGAGGCGCCGGCCGGCGAGGGTGAGCCGGACACCGCCTCGCTCGCCGCGGGGTCGCTCGGCGAGGCCCAGCTCGATGAGGCGAACCACGATCGGCTGAATGGCGCGCCGCGAGAGCCGGCCGTCCATCTCTTCCTCGATCATCGCGACCGAAGGGAGCCGGCTCGCGTCGAACTTCGCGAGCGTGTTGAGCACCGCGACCTCGTTCTCGGTCAGCGGCGGCGGTGCGGCGTCTTGGGCCGAGTCCTCGCGGCCCGCACCATCGCTGTTGCCGGCGGGAGCCTCGTGATCTCCGGGACGGCTGTCGACTAGTCGTAGTGCTTCGGCGAACGTGGGAACCACGAGGTCGCGGAAGGCCGCCGCGAGCTCGGGTGAGTTCGCCAGCGCGACTCGTGTCGGGGAAGCGGGCGCCCGGTCCTGCCCGTCGCCCGACTTCATCTCAACCAGCCGTCCTTCGCCCCGGACGGGGGGCCGGTTGGACTGGTGGCCGGCGCGGAGGACGAACTCCAGCGCCCGCTGGCGGCTGCCGACGAATGCGGCGGCACCCGGGCTGGGGGCATCGACGCCCAGGTCGTCGCGGGCGGTCACGCCCTGCTCGGTCAGGCGCCAGCGGTCAAGGCCGGTCCTGGTGAAGCGGAAGGGGGTCGAGGCGCCGGCGTCGCTCACCTTCCACGCGACGAAGGCTTGGCCCCACATCGTCCACGTCTCCGCGACGACGGACTCCATCGCCTCAACTAAGCCGTACTCGCCGGTCGCGTCCACAGTGAACTCGATCGCCGGGGCCTGGCCCGCGAACTCGCCGCGAACGCCGATGCGTCGCTCGACAAGCCCCGCAGCGACCAGCAGGAACACTGCCCGCTGCTCTGCCGCGCTCAGTTCGTCGTGATCAAAATCGGCCCACCGCTCCGGTATGGAGCGGAGGAGCGACTCGACCGCGGCGGCAACATCCGTGGTGGTCATGGCGGGGCAGGATACGGGCCGGCCTGGCCGCCCGCCGCCGTTTGCGTATCCAGAGGGGGAAGCGGGAACCCGCCCGGGAGGAGTCGCATGGACGCGTACGAGACGATCAAGGGCTACATCGAGGCCAACGGCGGCGAGTTCGGCCGCTGGTTCGTCGGGGTCGCCGCCGACCCCAAGGACCGCCTGGTCTGCGAGCACTCCATCAACCACCAGACCGGCAAGGCCATCGTGGTCGGAACGCCGTCGGTACGGGACGCACGGGCCGCTGAGATGGCTCTGCGGAGGGGTCACGGCTGCTGGGGGTCGAAGGAGACCCCGGACGAGGCGGCCACCTTCGTCTACGCCTTCCGCATGTCCGCGACCACCATACCGGGCGTGTGAGCCAGCCCACGAACATGACCGCGTGTCGACGCCCATCGGCGGGGACGACGGTGCAACCCGACCTCGGAATGCGCGGCATGGTTCCGCCGCGCGCGGAACCGACGCATGGACGCGACGCGCGACCCCGACAGCATGACCGAGCAGGAGCGCAGGAGCGAGGTCGAGCGCATCCTCGCGCGGGGTCTCGTACGTGCCGTGCGCCTGGCCCGGGCGCGAACATCCCCGCCCGAAGGCGAGTTCGCAGAATCCTCTCCCACATGCCTTGAACTGTCCGCCGATCCGGGGCTCAGTGTGGCTCCGCGGCCCGCGGGTTAGGGCCGCGTCTCGACGCGAAGACAAGGAGCCGCCATGCCCGGAACCATCCAGATCGACGCCCTCCAGCGCATGACCACCTCGGAACTTGCCGAGCGCTTCGCCGAGCTGCACGGCTACCCCTGCCGCACACGCCACCGGGGCTACCTCGTCCGCAAGATCGCCTGGCGCCTCCAGGCCAACGCCGAGGGCGACCTGACCGAACGCGCCCGACGACGCGCCGAAGAACTCGCCGACGACGCGCAGGTCCGGGTCATGACGCCCAAGACCCTGGTCTGCCCGCCGCAGCCGGGTCCACCGACCACCGCGCACCGCAGCCTCAGCGAGATTCATGACGATCCGCGCGTGCCGCCGGTGGGCTCGGCGATCGTGCGCGAGTACAAAGGCCGCACCCTCCGCGTGATCGTGCGATCCGACGGCTTCGAGTGGGAGGGCGAACGCTACCGCACGCTCAGCGCCGTCGCCAAGAGAATCACCAGCAGCCACATCAACGGGTTCAGGTTCTTCCGCCTCGGAGGCCAGCGATGAGCCGGCGGCGCCGCACCCCGGATGCGCCGAGCGCCAGGCCGATCGTGCGCTGCGCCATCTACACCCGCAAGTCCAGCGACGAGGGGCTCGACCAGGAGTTCAACTCCCTCGACGCCCAGCGCGAGGCGGGCGAGGCGTACATCGCCAGCCAGAAGGCCGAGGGGTGGACGTGCCTGCCCGATCGCTACGACGACGGAGGCTTCTCGGGCGGCAGCATGGAGAGGCCGGCGCTCGAATGCCTGCTCAGCGACGTGGACGCTGGGCACATCGACTGCGTCGTGGTCTACAAGGTGGACCGGCTCAGCCGCTCGCTCCTCGACTTCGGGCGCATCATGGAGGCCTTCGAGCGCCGCGGCGTCTCCTTCGTCTCGGTCACACAGCAGTTCAACACCACCAGCTCGATGGGCCGGCTCACGCTCAACATCCTCCTCTCCTTCGCCCAGTTCGAGCGCGAGATCATCGGCGAGCGCATCCGCGACAAGATCGCCGCCCAGAAACGCCGCGGCAAGTGGGCCGGCGGCGTCCCCGTCCTCGGCTACGACGTCGACCGCGCAGGCCCGAGCCCGCGCCTCGTGGTCAACGCCGCCGAGGCGGCGCGCGTCCGCGAGGTCTTCCGCATGTACCTCGACAAGGGGTCGCTGCTCCCCGTGGTCAACGAGCTCGCCCGCCGCGGCTGGGCCAACAAGAAGCGCGTGACGAAGAAGGGCCGGGTGCTGGGCGGCCGTCCCTTCGACAAGGCCACGCTCCACGTGCTCCTGACCAACCCTGTCTACGCGGGGAAGGTGACCCACAAGGGCAGTCTCTACGACGGCGAGCACGAGGCGATCGTCGAGCCCGCGCTCTTCGACGCCGTGCAGGCCCAGCTCCGCGCCCACGGGCGGGGCGGCGGGGCCGAGGCCCGCAACAAGCACGGCGCCCTCCTCCGCAGCCTGCTCCGCTGCAAGCGCTGCGGTTGCGCCATGACGCACACCTTCACCAGCAGCCGCCAAGGCAGGGCGCACCGCTACTACCGCTGCGTCCGCGCCATCAAGCGAGGCAGCGCCGCCTGCCCCTTGGCCACGCTCCCCGCCGCGGAGATCGAGCGGGTCGTGGTGGAGGAGGTCAGCCGCCTCGCCGGCGACAAGGCCCTCCTCGGCCGCGTCCTCACCGAGGCCCAGGCGACCGTCAGGGCCGAGCTTGACGCCCTGGCGGAAGAGCGCAACGGGCTCCGCGCCGAGACCGAGCGCCTCCACGGGGAGCTGCGCCGGCTGCCAGGCAGCGCGACGCCTCGCGTCGCCGAGCTGCACGAGAGGATCGCCGAGGCCGAGCGCCGGCTGCCGGAACTCGCCGCACGCATCGCCGAGCTCGAGCGCGAGACCATCACCCGCGCCGAGGCCGAGACCGCCTTCGCCGACTTCGACGCGCTGTGGCAGGGTCTCTCCCCGCGCGAACAGCAGCGGCTGATCCGCCTCCTGGTCGCGTCCGTCGAGTATGACGGCGAGAGCGTCGCGGTGACGTTCCGGCCAACCAGCATCCGCGCGCTCATCGACCGCCGCCTCGAGGACGCCGCATGACCACCGTCGTCCGTCCTATCCGCTTCACGACCCGCGGCCGCCGCAAGCGCGCCGTGACGTCGCCTGAAGCGCCACCCGCTGCCGACCAACCGGTCGGCCGCGTCCCGCGTGTAGCCCGCCTCATGGCCCTGGCGATCCGCTTCGACCGGCTCCTCCGCGACGGCCACGACGCCAGCCAGAGCGAGCTGGCCCGGCTCGCCCGCGTCACCCAGCCGCGCATGACCCAGATCATGAACCTCCTACACCTCGCCCCCGACATCCAGGAGGAGATCCTCTTTTTACCGCCGGTGACCGAGGGCCGCGATCCCGTCCACGAACACATGCTCCGCGAGGTCGCCGCCTGCGCCGACTGGCGCGAGCAGCGGCGCAGATGGCGGCGGATCCGCGCCGGGACGTAAGCCCCGCGACCGTCCGTCGCCTCTCGCCGCGAGGCCGCACTGGTGGCCTTGCTCCGAGCACTATGATCGGATGCTCCTGCGCCGATGCAGAGTCGGGCCGCGCATTGTGGCTCGCACGCCCTACGAGGGGATCCGATGACCGTACAAGCAGACAAGGAACGTCTCTCGCAGGCTCGCACCCTTGCACGGCTGCGCCGTGACCTGGACCTCACGGAGATGGTGACGGTGTACCAGTCCGACGACCGCGGCCCTCACAGCCACGGGATCTACTGCGCGCTCGTCCCGTCCAGCCAGATTGAACGCACGCTCGCCTCGCCTACCTGGGACCTGATGCATGGGCACGGGCTGCCCGGCGCCGTCGAGTACCACAGAGACGGCGGGAAACGGGTGGAGTACCTCAGGTTCGGCGACAACAGCGGCGTCGAGCCGCTCGTGATCGATCGGGTGTTCCACAAGATTCGGCCCGATTACGTGGAGTTGAGCGAGGAGTTCCGCCTGTTCCACGACCTCTACCACGACCATCAGCTCGACCATTACATCAAGATCGACGACGACGGGAACGAGCACCTCGTCGCCACCATCGAGCCCAACCGGGTACAGGTCCGCCTCAAGGAGATCCGGCAGTTCCTCGCGATCAAGGAGATGCACCTGTCGATCCAGTTCGACTGCCGCGAGTACTCTGAGCACACGCTGAATGAGCTCGGCCTGAGCGAAGGCGGCGGCGACCACCGCGACGGGCTCGCCTGCTGGGGACTGCATTACGGCGATTTCGGGGGCATCGGCCGCTACGGTGCATTCGGCCGACTCCTGGGCGTCCGGTTGATCGAACCGCTTCCCAAGTCCAAGAGCGGGTTCTGGGGGTTCGGTGAAGAGCGGGAGAAGCACTACGTCGACTTCATCATCGGCGTGGACGAGAACGGAGACGAGGTCTTGCACACCTCGAACCCGGATGTGCTTGCTGACTACTTCGGCGGTAACCGTGGCGCCCCGCACTACCTCACCCCGGTGCACTTCCGCAAGCAGGTGCTCGACAGGTACTACCAGCAGCCAGGGAAGTACTCCGTCGAGGATGCGATCCTCCGGTGCGGATCGCTCTGGAGCATGTATCTCGACAACCACCACGACGACAAGGTCTGCGCCTGGCTCGGGGATCTCGGCCGCGATCTGCCCTACGAGCACCAACTCCACTGGCGCGCCCACAACATCCCGCCGCAGGGGGGCATGAGTGAGACGTTCATCCGGAGGCAGATACTCGCCCAATGCACCGACTCGGACCGCCCGGAGCACGTGTTCCAGCTGCGCTACGAGGAGTTGGCGAAGGCTTGCGAGACGTGCCTCGGCTGGCGGCTGCTCCTCCCGCTCGATCCGGGCGACGAGCACCACTTCCAGTGCGTCCGCGTGCCCGCCACCGACGAGCAACGCGACTTCGACGAACTCGTCCTGGGCCTCACCAAGGTCCTCATCGACTCCCTCAACGAGAAGCAGCTCAACGCGATCATCCCCGAGGAGCAGCGGAAAGATCTCAAGGGAAGCATCTCCCGTCTCGAAGCCGCCCTGGCCGCGTGCGGCGCAACCGACGCCGAGGAGCACATCGCGTTCCTGCGCAGGCTCCAGAATCTGCGCTCGAGCAGCGCGGCCCATCGCAAGGGCAGCAACTACCGGAAGATCGCCAGCGAGTTCGGCGTTGGCGGTCAGAATCTCCGCACGGTCTTCGCGGGGATCCTGCGGCAGGCGCTGGAGTACCTGGACTACCTCGTCGGCGTCGTGCGGAGCGGGCGGCTCGGTGGGTCACCAGAGAGCAGCCAGTCGGGTGAGCCGAAGACGGTTGCGCCTGCATCGCGCTCGTGACCCCACCGTTGCGCCCGCCCGAGACCGCATGACCGCGCTATAACCCGGGCGCGCGTCTCGGAGAGAGACTCGGAGACTTCCGCCCGAATCGGAGCCCCAAGGCCCCGACGGCGGCAATTCCGGTTATGGCCGGTGGGACGAGAGAGACTCGCCGCCCGAGCGCCGCACTCGCAAAAACGCCCCGCAAACGCCCCAGAACGCGACAACGCCGCCGAGGTCTCTCGGCGGCGTTCATCGTGAACCGTGGGGCCGGTGGCGATTGCAACCGACCGTCAAATAGCGGGGGTGGGATTTGAACCCACGACCTCCGGGTTATGAGCCCGACGAGCTACCAGGCTGCTCTACCCCGCAATCTGGCCAACCGTATGGCTGCTCGCAACGGGGGTCAACCCGTCGTGGCAACCACGGGAAGCAGCGGGGGGCTGGACACACGCGTTCGACGACAGAGCGTGCCTGATCGAAGTCAGCCGCTCGCAAGCACCCGCGGCGTAGCGCCGTGCGGCGGCCCGTGCGTGGGGACGTATCATCGCCCGATGTTGCACAGCCCTGGATCACAGGAACCCGCCGCACGCACCAATGTCCTGCTCGTGGGCGGCGGGGGTCGCGAGCACGCGCTGGCGGCCGCGCTCGTCCGCTCGCGGGGCATGGGCGATCTGTGGCTCGCGACGCCGGGCAACGCGGGGCTGGCATCGCTCGGGCGGGGGATTGATTTCGTCCCCAGCAGACGGGAAATCTACCGCCTCGTCCAGTTCTGCGACCACAAGCGGATCGGCCTCGTCGTGATCGGCCCGGAGGATCCGCTCGCCGAGGGTTGGGCGGACGCGCTGCGTGCCCCCCACCGCCGCGTCTTCGGCCCCGGCGCGGACGGTGCCCGGCTCGAAGCCGACAAGGCGTGGGCGAAGCAGTTGATGCGCGGCGCGGCCATCCCGACCGCCGAGGGGCGAGCGTTCAGCGACCCGGAGGCCGCGATCGCGTTTCTCGAGTCGCGCGATGAGCCGCAGGTCATCAAGGCCGCGGGGCTAGCGAAGGGCAAGGGCGTCGTCGTGCCCGAGACGCTCGAAGAGGCCCGCGCGGCGATCGACCGGATCATGCGGCAGCGCATCTTCGGTGATGCCGGCCGCACCGTCGTCATCGAGGAACGGCTCAAGGGGCGCGAGGTCTCGGTGCTCGCGCTCGTGGACGGGCGGAGCATCCACGTCCTGCCGCCCTGCCAGGA
Source organism: Phycisphaeraceae bacterium (assembly GCA_026128865.1). Classification (GTDB taxonomy): domain Bacteria; phylum Planctomycetota; class Phycisphaerae; order Phycisphaerales; family UBA1924; genus CAADGN01. Next base: position 10,872 of record JAHCJE010000032.1, read on the forward strand.
CCACAAGCGGCTGCGCGACGGTGACGCAGGCCCGAACACCGGCGGGATGGGCGCGTTCTGCCCGGCCGAGGGCATCGACGACGAACTCATGGCCCGGGTCGAGCGGCAGATCCTCGTGCCGACGCTCGATGCGTTGCGTCGAGAGGGGATCGACTTCTGCGGCGTGCTGTACGCCGGCCTGATGCTGACGCCGGGCGGTCCCAAGGTGCTCGAGTTCAATACGCGGTTCGGCGACCCCGAGTGCCAGCCGCTCATGTCGCGGTTCCGGGGCGACCTGCTGCAAACGCTGATTGCCGCGTGCGACCGGCGGCTGGATGAGATGGACCTCGAGTGGGATCCTCGGCCGGCGGTGTGTGTCGTGCTGGCGAGCGAGGGCTACCCGGAGTCGCCGCGCACGGGCGTGCCGATCGAGGGGCTGGAGGAGGCGGGCGAGGTCGAGGGCGTGACCGTCTATCACGCGGGCACGAAGATCGGCGAGCGTGGGCGCGTCGTGACGGCCGGCGGGCGAGTGCTGGGCGTGACCGCGCTCGGAGAGACGATGGCTGAAGCCCGCGAGAGGGCCTACGCCGCGTGCGGGCGGATCCGCTTCGAGGGCATGGTCTACAGGCGAGACATTGCAATGTGTCCGACGCCGGTCGAGCGACACACATCACCCGCGTGAACGCGCATACCTCATTCCATCCGATGCTGTGCGAGCCAGGCGATCGCGTCGCGTGATCGGGCAGCCCGGTAGAAGCGTGTCGCCACGCCGTCGCGGACGACGGCGGCCGCCTCGGGCTGCGAGCCGGCCGGGTCGAGCGGAGCGACGCCGAGGGTAAACGTGCCGAGGTCGGAGCCGTCCAGCCCGCGTAGGGAAACGCCGGCGACCTGCTCGAACCCGTCCGGAGGCTCTTCGCCGCTTCGGCGGACGAGGTCCGCGGGAACGTCGGCGAGGAGCGTGAGCACCGCTTCCAGGCCGCTGGCGTGCTCCATCGCCAGCGGCGAGGGCCGATCGCCTTCGAGCCGAATCCACCCTTCGTGCGTGCGTTCGAGGACGAGCGCTCCAAGGTCGACTCGCCCGACATCCGCCGGTGCAACAGCAACAGCCCGCCGCGCGATGAACACTTCAGGGTCGAGCGGAAGCGCCGCCAGGGATTCCGAGGGCACTTCGACGAATGTCGGCCCCGCGATCCTATCGCTCTCACGCGTGTGCGGAGTAAGCATCGACGCCTCGGCGAGCGCGAGGTAACGCGCGCCAGAAGCGTCTGCAGGCTCGAGCACCGACAGCCGCCGCACGATCACGCGCCTGTCTCGCTCGTCGCCTGTAGGCGAAGGTACGTCCGTTTCAATCTCGATTGCCAGCAACGGAGGAACGTTCGGCCCCTCGCGCGGCGCGTCGCGGAATCGCGCCACTGCAAGCGACTCGGCAGCCCGCAGCAGTTCCTGCACGACCCGCGGCTCCGCTGGCGCGACGAACGGGCTTTGAATCCCCCACCGCCCCCGCACGGAGGCGAGCCGCAACTGGGTATCGGCGGTTTGAGCGCGGATCCTCGACGCGGCTCCGTCGAAGCCGGGGATGGCGCGCGTGTCGCGCCACTGCATCACGCTCTGGCGAGCGAGCATCGCATGGATCTCGCTGTCCAGGAAAGTGTGCATGATCCGCCCGGACGGACTCTCGATCCGTACCCGCCCTCTGCCCGCCAGCGTCTGCGCCGCGAGCAGGAGCCTCCATTCGGACCCGTCAGCATTTGCGATCGTCACGACCGACCCGGCGTCGGCCTCCCCGAGAGGATCACTTGGTTCACCCGACAGCGAAGCGAGCACACGAAATGCGGCACGGACGCGCGGCTCCGATGCAGGCCAGCGCGATTCCGTGCCATCCGACTCGCGAACCACGATCCTCCACTCCCTGGCGAGACCCTCCGACCGCACGATGATCGACGGATGACCCGGCGCATCGAGCCGGATCGACTCCACCTGCGAGGGCGTGAGGCTCAGCAAGGGCAGCGGCCCGTTCCTCGCAGGCCTGGACTGCACCACCAGAACCGCCGCCCCGATCAGGGCGAGGCTCAGCAGGACGATGACACCCCGCATCCTTCGCACACGGAACTCTACCGCCTTCCCGCACGCTGCGGTGTACAGTGGGTGCGATGGCAGGCAAACCGAGCGACGGACGAACAGGACGCAATCTGACCTGGAGGAACGCGGAACCGCCGCTCGTCGGCATAACGACGGATCTCTGCGAATCTCCGAACGGTGAGCGTGCGTTCGCGTACACCCGGTACACCCACGCGGTCGCCGCGGCCGGCGGCGTGCCCGTTCTTATGCCGCCGCTTCGGGCCGCATCGGGCGAGCACGCGCGCCGCCTCTCCGCGTTTGTCCTCACGGGGGGCAACGACCCACGCATGGAGCCGTTTGGCGGCACAACCCACCCGCTCGCCACGCCTGTTCACGCCGACCGGCAGGGATACGAAACGGCCCTGCTCGACGCCCTCGCCCAGCGCCACCCGGAGAAGCCCGTCCTCGGGGTCTGTCTTGGCATGCAGATGATGGCGCTCCATTCCGGAGGGATGCTTGATCAACGAATGGAGGAAACGTGCCCGACCATGGCAGCGGGGCATTGGGATAGAACACATGAGGTGATCCTTGCGGACTCGGGTCCGCGCCCGCCGTTCGAGAGAGGCCCCCATCGCGTGTTCAGTCGCCACCGGCAGGCTGTCTCCGATTCAGGGGGGCTGCGCGTGCTTGCGCGATGCCCAGATGGGGTGATCGAGGCCGTCTGGGGTCCCGACCGTACGTTTTACGTCGGTGTGCAGTGGCACCCGGAACGCACGGAGCATGAAGCCGCCGGCATCGGCCTCTTCCGTCGGCTCGTTGCTGCGTGCGGCACGGCATGACCCCCCCCTCAACGTGGGACACCTTCGACTTCGATGACAGTTGTGCGCCGCGCAGGGCCTGCGCCGGATGACGAGCCTGCATCAACCGTGCGCTGTGGTCGCGCACTGAACCCGCGTCAGGACTGAACTCACGTAAGCCGCACGCCGATCGTGCCTGATCAGGGTGGCAGCGCCGCCCGATGGAGGCACGACCATGGCGAGAATGAGGGTGCTGCTGGCCCAAGCTGACTCGACGCGGCGTGGCTTGCTCCATGCGAGGCTGGTGGAGGGACGACACTTCCTCGAAGTCGTATGTGTCGGCGACGGAGACCACTTCCTCCGAGCCGCGCGCGACAGGCACTTGGACTGCGCGATTCTCGACGCCGATCTCATCCCGCGACCAGCGACCGCGGCCCTCGACGCGATTCGGCGCGCCATCGCTCCCTGCCCGCTCATCGTCGTCTCAGCAAGCCGCGAGCAGCAGGTCGCCGTCGAGTGCTTCCGTGCAGGCGCGGCTGACTTCATCCCGCTGGCAGATGCCCTGCTCGACGACACACTCTGGCGGCGTGTCGAGCACGCGATCGCCGAGGCGCGCCGGTGCCACGGCGAACGTCGTACCCAGGCTCGCCGCCTCGCCCGCATGCGGCGCCTCGCAGAAACAGACCACCTCACAGGCCTCTTCAACCGTCGTCACCTCGACCTGCTCATGTCCGGCAGCCGCTCCAGACACGATCGACGCCGCCTCATGAGCGCGGTGATGATCGACGCCGATCATTTCAAGCGCGTCAACGACTCGCTCGGCCACGCTGCGGGAGACGACGTGATCCGCGCGATCGCCACCACGATCGCTCACGCCGCCGGCCCCGGCGCGACCGCCGTGCGCTGGGGCGGGGAGGAGTTCGTCATGCTGCGCCACGTCGGGCGCGAGAGCGAGGCTTGGCGCGCGGCCGAACTCCTCCGCCGCAGGGTGGCCGCGCAGCGCATCCAAACCCGCGCCGGACCGCTGCGCGTCACCGTGAGCGTGGGCGTGGCGGTCTCCCCGACGAACGGGCTGAGCGAGGAGATCATCTTCCGGGCCGACCACGCCCTGTGCATGGCCAAGGACCGCGGCCGCAACCGTGTCTGCACATGGGGCATGACGCTCGCCGAACGCGAGGCCGACACCCTGGAGCTCGCGCGGACGATGAGCGTCGAACAGCGCCGTGCAGCGCTGATGCGCCGCCTTTCCCTCTCCATGGGACCTTCGCAGCAGGAGCACACGGGCACGCACTGTGATCGCACCGCGTCGCTGGCATGTGAGATCACGGATCGACTCGGAATCCGCGGAGCGGAATCCGAACGCGTTCGGCTTGCTGCGTTGCTGCACGACATCGGCAAGTGCGCCGCGCCGGACGACCTGCTGGCACGACCCGCCGCACTCGACAATCTGGAGCGGTCCATCCTCCGTACGGTCGGCGAGGAAAGCGCGCGCCTCGCGGAGCGGCTCGGCATTGGCGCCGCCGGCTCGATGTTCATCCGACGGTCGCACACGCAGGGCACAGCCCTGGCGAGGGGCGTGTTCCCGCTCGGCGCAAGCATCGTGTCCGTCGCCGATGCGCTCGCAGCGATGATGAGCGAGCGGCCTTACCGGCGTGCCAGGACCCGCGCCGACGCCGTGGCTGAGCTTCGAACGGACTCGAGCGGCCGCTTCGACCCCGCCGTGCTGGCCGCCGCTGAGAGAGCCGCCGCCACGGCTGTGGGGGTGGCCGCGTGAAATCCGATGCCCACCGAGACAACTTCGGATTGAACACCGATGCACCCTTCCAGCTTCGTCGCCGGCAGGAACATCGCGCCTACTGCTGTGACGACCGCGTAGCCTGGAGGATCGTCGGCTCGACATCCCTTCGTCCAGGCCGACTGCGCGACGTGTCGAGAAGCGGCTTCGGACTGCTCGTTCCCATCCAACTCGCCCCACGAACGGGGGATGCACTCGCGCTGCTCGTTCGCAACCAGGCCTCGCCCTCGCACTGCCGCGTCGTCAGGGTCGCACGCTGCAAGGACGGCGGCGTGCTCGTCGGATGTCGGCGTGTGTCGTCCGAGGACCGCCGCAGCACGCGGGCGCGCGCGAGAGCGTTGCCCAACGGCGATGCACGCCGCGCCGGGTGAACGACCGGATCACGCGCGAACGGCGACCACCGTCAGGTTCTCCGGCGTCCACACGTCGGTGCCCGGATCCCAGTGGTAGCGGATGACCTCCCGATCTGCGCTCTGCCCGAAGACGTTGAGCCTGCCATCGGACGCCGTATACCCGCTCAGCCCGCCTCCGTCCGGACGCGGCGAGCCATTCGGGAGCACGTCGTCGAATGAACTGACGACCCACTCGCCCTCGAACTGCGGAACCCACCAGTAGATCACCAGGTCGCCGTCGGGCCCGACGCCGGCGACATTCAGCCCACCCCACGGCGTGACGTAACTCGTCAGCGATCCGACCGCCAGTTGCGGCCCGGAAAAGAGGTCCGTGAGATCGCTCACTTCCCAGTGGCCCTCGAACTGCGGAACCCACCACATCACGAGCACCGAACCGGACTCATCCGTGCCGGCGATGTTGATCCCATCCCACGACGTGAGGTAGATGGTCAGGCCGCCGGTAATCGTCGGCGCGCCGGTGATGGCCGACAGGTCGTCGGTGCGCCAGAGTGTGAACCCTTCGGCATCGGCGATCCAGACGGTGTGCAGCCGACCCGACGCGTCCACGCCCACGATGTTGCGGGCGTTCCAGCTCGTCACGTAACTCGTGATGCGGCCCACGAACGCGGGGGTAGACATGCCCAGGGCACCGAGGTGGTCCGTGCTCAGGTTGACCGACACCCACACGAACTCGCCCTGCGCGTCGTCCGCGCCGGTCTGCACGAAGAGCAGCAGCTCGCCCGTCTCCGTGATGACACCCACGTGCTCGATGCCGTTGACGTCGGCGAAGGCAGTCAGTTGGCCTGTGAGCACGGCCACACTGCCCGTCTCCGTAGATAGGTTACGGAAGGCCCACGTCCCACCCCTCTGCACGAAGAGGAGCAGACCGTCCACCGACACTGCCGCCGCGTAGAGCAAGCCGTCCTTCGCGTCCACGAAGAAACTCACGTCGCCTCTCAACGCCGGCGAGCCGGTCGCTGCTTGAAGGTCCCGAGCGTCCCACGCCGCACCGCCCGGGTTGATCTGCCCGAAGAGCAGCGGCCTGCCGTCAGCGTTCCTCACCCCCACGTAGTACCGGCCGTCGGTCCCCCGCACGCCGGAGGCGACAGCCCCGTTCGCGGCCAGCAGGGAGTAGATGACCGTGAGATCGAGTGTGAGCTCGTTCGTTTCGACTCCGGCGAAATCGACGCCGATGGCGATGATGGCCAGCCCAGGTCCGACCGGTGCGCCGTCCGCCAGCGATGCCAGGATCGACCATCCCGTCTCACTCTCGGTGCCTTCGCCGAGATGCTCGCCGTCGTCACGGACGCCGTTCCCGTTGTAATCCGCCCAGTAGCTGACCCTGGCGATCGACACTCCGTTCGTCGCCGCAGCCACAGTGAGCGTGAACACACCGCCCACCGACACGACCTGCGCGTCGGAGGTGAGATCCGCGATGGTCGGCGTCACAAACCGGCTGATCAGCACGCTGATGCGACGCAGTCCACCGCTCACGCTCGCCAGATCAAGATACCCATCACCGTCAAAGTCGGCTACAGCCACGCCGATCGGCCCGACCGCCACGGTGTGCGAGAGATGCGGAGCCAGGAACCCGAGATTCCCGTCTCCCTCGAGCACAATGACACGATCCGTTCCCGTCTCCGAGATGACGACGTCGAGCAGACCATCGACGTTGACATCGACGATCTCGACCGCACCGGGTCCGACGCCGAGAGCCGCGGAACCACCGACGGGGACGAAGATGCCGAATCCGCTGTTGCGCCACAGGACGAGGCGACCGTCGCTCGTCGTCGCGACGGCGTCGAGATCCCCGTCACCGTCGAGATCGCCGAGAGCGAGCCGGACCCCCAAGCCGCCAAGGTTGGCTGCAATTGACGGGCCTGTGAACGTTCCGTCGCCTTGATTGCGCAGCCATTGCAGCGCAGCGCCGCCCGTCGTTGTGACCATCGCCACGTCCAGATCACCGTCGTTGTCGAGGTCGCCGAGACGGATCGAGACCGGATTGCCCGGCACACCGACGCTCACGGCATGCGTGAACGTCCCGTGCCCGGTGTTGATCAACACGTCGATCGTCGAGGCGACGGAGCACGCGACAGCCAGATCGGGGATGCCATCTCCGTTGAGATCCCCGATCCGGACCTCCTCCGGACCTTCGGCAACCGCGAAGGAACCCCCGGCCACAAACCCGCCTGCCCCGTCGTTGAAGAAGACGGCCAGCTGGCCGGCATCTCGCAGACTGACGACGAGATCGAGCGTTCCATCACCGTTGAGGTCTCCTATCTCGACGTGAGCCGGCCCGCCCGCGGCGGCGAGAACCGGACCCACGACGAACCCGCCGGCGCCGTCGGCAAAGTACACGCGTACCACGTCGTCGTTCGCGTGCGCAACGACGAGATCGGCGAGACCGTCCCCGTCGAGATCGCCCGCTGCGACAGCGGACGCGCCCGCGGCGTCGGTCGTGATGTCCCGTCGATTCAGGAACACGCCGTTTCCCGCCCCCAGCAGCACGGTGAGCGTGTCGCTCTCCTCGTTCACGACGATCAGGTCGAGCCTGCCGTCGCCGTTGACGTCGGCAAGCGTGACGGCGCGCGGGGCCTGCCCGACGTGCCTGGTCGCGAAGATATCGAACGTACCGTCCCCGCCACCGATGCCCACTCTCACCGTGTTCGAGAGCGAGTTCCCGACGACGAAGTCCAGAACCCCGTTGCCGTTCAGATCGGCGAGCGCAACGGATCGAGGCTCCGCCCCGGTTGGTATGGTGAACCCCGGATGCGTGAGCGTCCCGGTGCCGTCGTTCATCCTCGGCACGAGCACATCGGCATCGGCGCACGCGACGAGCACGTCGAGCGCGCCGTCGCCGTTCAGATCGCCGAGCACGACATGCTCCGGATTTGCGGCAACGGCGTACTGCACCGGGGCCTCAAACGTCCCATCGCCCACACCCACGTACACCCGGATCGCATTGTCGCTCGACGCGGCAACGACGAGGTCCGGCACGCCGTTGCCGGTCAGGTCGCCGATCGCGACGTGACGAGGGGACAGGCCGCCGGGCATGAGCGTCGGTGCAGCAAAGCCGCCGCTCCCGTCGCCGAGGTAGACGCCGACGAGGTTCAGCAGGAAGTTGGTCACGACGAGGTCGAGGTCGCCATCGCCGTTGAGGTCCGCCAAGGCGACCCCCACCGGCCCACCGTTGGCAGAGACGCGCGTGGCGTCCGCGAACGTTCCGTCGCCGTTCCCAAGAAGTATCGCGACCGTGTTATTGGTGAACTCGCTCACGACGAGGTCGGGCACGCCGTCGCCATCGACATCTCCCGATACGATGCGCGACGCCGCACCGAGCGTGTTGATGGTCTGTGCATGCGTGAACGAACCGTCGCCCCGCCCGCGGAGCACAGTGACCGTGTTCGAATCAAAGTCTGAGGTCGCCGCGTCTGGTATGCCGTCCCCGTCGAAGTCGATCACGACAAGCCCCGTCGGCGCCTCACCGACGGCTGTCGTCGGAGCGTCGAACAGGACGGCGAGCAGAACCCGGGACTCGAGAGGCTCACAGCGGTGGGTGCCGCCTTGGCCGATCCGTGTGCTGGAGCAGGTGCGGTTGTTTGCATCGTTCATGGTGGTCCCCTGCCTGTGCGCACACGGCCACTCGGCCGGATCAGGTGTATCGGCACCGCCTCCCGTTTTCATTCAAGGAAGCACGCCTGCTACGGCCGCAGCCCCGCGAGCAGAGCCTCGACAACCTTCTTTGCGTCCCCGAAGAGCATCCGTGTGTTCTCGCGGTAGAACAGCGGGTTGTCCACCCCCGCGTAGCCCGTCGCCATACCCCGCTTCATCACGATCACCGTGCGGGCCTTCCAGACCTCGAGCACGGGCATCCCGGCGATCGGGCTCCCGGGGTCATCCTGGGCGGCGGGATTCACGATGTCGTTCGCCCCGATCACCAGCACGACGTCCGTCTCCGGGAAATCCGGGTTGATCTCCTCCATCTCGAGCACGACGTCATAGGGCACGCCCGCCTCGGCGAGCAGCACGTTCATGTGCCCCGGCAGCCTCCCCGCGACCGGGTGGATCGCAAAGCGAACCCGGACACCCGCGTCCTCCAGAACCCGCACGCACTCCGCCAGCGCGTGCTGCGCCTGCGCGACCGCCATGCCATACCCCGGCACGATGACGACGCTCCGCGCCGACCGCAGCAGTGAGACCGCGCCGGGCGCATCGATCGGCGTGACCTCGCCGGCAGGCGTCTGACCGGAGGGCACGGCCCCGCCCTCGGTTCCGAACCCGCCGAGGATGACGCTGATGAACGAGCGGTTCATACCGCGGCACATGATGTAACTCAGGATCGCGCCGCTGCTCCCGACCAGGGCGCCGGTGACGATCAGCAGGTCATTCTCCAGCATGAACCCCGCCGCCGACGCCGCCCAGCCGGAGTAACTGTTCAGCATCGAGACGACGACCGGCATGTCCGCCCCACCGATCGCAGCCACGAGGTGCATCCCCAGCACGCCCGTGATGGCCGTCGCGATCAGCAACTCCGCCATCCCGGCCTCGCCGGTCGCCATGCCGTAGCGAACGCCGAGCACCACCGTCACCAGCAGCACCGCGGCGTTCGCGGCGTGCCGTGCCGGCAGAATCAGCGGCTTGCCGCTCACCAGCCCCTGCAACTTCAGGAACGCGACGATCGAGCCGGTGAACGTGATCGATCCGATGCACGCTCCGAGAAACACTTCCACGCGGTGCACGACCTCCCCCGACCCGGCGTGCGCGGCGTGCGGCTCGACGTGCCCGGCGACGGCCACCAGCACCGCGGCAAGCCCCACGAAACTGTGCAGGATCGCCACGAGTTGCGGCATGGCCGTCATGCGCACCCGCGCCGCGACCACGGCCCCGACGATCACCGCCGGCACCATCGCCGCCGCGAGCAGGGCGTAATCGCCCACTCGCTCGCCGAGCGTCGTGGCGACGAGGGCGAGCGCCATGCCCGCGATGCCGCACGCGACGCCGCGCCGCGCCGTCTCGGGGCGCGACAACCCGCCGAGCGCGAGGATGAAGAGCGCGCTGGCCGCGATGTACGACGCCGTCACCATGCTCTCCGGCATCACGGGTGGGAACCTCCGGCCGGGGCGTGCCGCCTGAACATGGCGAGCATCCGGCGCGTCACCAGGAACCCACCCGCGACATTCACGGTCGCGACGAGCACGGCAACCATGCCCAGCGCCGCGGGCAGCCCCCGGTCGTGGCCGGTCAGGTGCAGCATCCCGCCGATCACGATGATGCCGCTGATCGCGTTCGTGATGCTCATCAGCGGCGTGTGCAGCGCGGGCGTGACGTTCCACACCACCAGCCACCCCACGAAGCACGCCAGCACGAACACCGTGAGGTGCGAGAGCAACGCGGGCGGCGCGGTCAGGCCAATGAGCAGCAGCAGCACGCCCGCCAGCCCCAGCCAGAAAGCCTTCTGCAATGAGCGGGGCTTCTTCGACGTCGCGGCGGCCGCCGGCGCGTGCCTGGCCGGCTCGGAACGCTCACGCCCGGTCGCGACGACCGGCTCAACCTCCGGCCTCGGCGGCGGCCAGGTGATCTCCCCCTTGTGCGCGACCAGCGCCCCCCGCACCACCTCGTCGCCCAGGTCCGGCTCCAGGTCCGCCCCCAGCGCCTCGACAAGATGCAACACCGTCGTCGCGTACAACTGGCTCGACTGGCTCGCCATTCGGCTCGGCAGGTCGGTGAACCCAACGATCGTCACGCCCTTGTGCTTGACCACTTCGTCCGGTCGCGTGAGCGCACAGTTCCCGCCCTGCTCCGCCGCCAGATCCACCACGACCGACCCCGGCCTCATGCTCTCGACCATGCCCGCGGTCACGAGCACCGGCGCACGTTTGCCCGGAATGAGGGCCGTCGTGACGATCGCGTCCACCTCCATGGCCTGCGCCGCGAAGAGCGCCATCTCCGCCTCGACATAGGCCTTGGACATTTCCTTCCCGTAGCCCCCGCCGCCTTCGCCCTCCTCTTCGACGTGCAGTTCGAGGAACTCCGCGCCCATGCTGCGGACCTGGTCGCGCGTCGCGGCGCGTGTGTCGAACGCACGCACGATCGCGCCGAGGCTCCGGGCCGTCCCGATCGCCGACAGCCCCGCGACGCCCGCCCCGATGACGAGCACCTTGGCCGGCTCGACCCGCCCCGCGGCTGTCATCTGCCCGGCGAAGAACCGCGGCAGGTGGTGGGCCGCCTCGACAACCGCCCGGTAGCCCGCCACGTTGGCCATCGCGCTCAGGGCGTCCATCTTCTGCGCCCGCGTGATGCGGGGGACGCAGTCCATCGCGAGCACGGTCGCCCGTCGCGCAGCCAGCCGCCCCAGCAAGTCCCGGTTCTGCCCGGGCCAGATGAAGCAGACCAGCCGTCCGCCCTCTCGGATCAGGTCCGCCTCATGCACGCCCAGCGCTGGGTGCTCCTCCGGCCCGCGGACCTTCGCCACGAGGTCCGATCGCTGCCAGAGTTCGCGGGCGTCGTCAACGATCTCCGCCCCGGCCTCGACATAGGCCGCATCCGAGCAACCGGCGGCCTCGCCCGCGCCCCGCTCGACCAGCACGCCGAACCCGGCCTTGACGTACCGCAGTACCGCCTGCGGAGTCGCGGCGACGCGGCGCTCGCCTCGATGCACTTCTCGCGGGATGCCGACATGCACGGTCCGCTTCTCCGATCGCACGGCCCGCTCCGGGCCGGGAGGCCGAAGGATACTGTGCCCGCCGCCCCGCGTCTCAACGGGCCATCTCTGCCTGCACGCGCCCCCACTGCTCATCGAGCCGCCTGGCCGAAACCGGCCGCGTCGTTCCAAGCCCCTGCGCGAACACCGACACCCGGAGTTCCTCGACCATCCATCGGTACGAGCGGAGTTCTCCGTGTGCCGCCGGCGAACATGAGTCGAGCCGACCGAGCGCGTCGAGGTAGCGCCACCACGCCGGCGCGACCGAGTCCAGCGCGGCCCGCTCGCCTCCCGTGCGGCCCTCCGCCAGTCTGCGGAGCCGGGCCTCGATCGCCGCGAGATAGCGCGGGTAGTGCCGCAGCCGATCGGCCGGCGTCGACGCGAGGAACCCTGCCGGAAGCAGGTGTTCCAACTGCGAGGTGATGTCCTCCCCGGACTCGCCTTGCAGCAGTTCCGGGTCGCTCTCGATCAGCGCGCGGACCCGCTGCACGGCTTCGAGCGTTCTCTCGGCGACCCCCGCCGCCTCGACGAGCGCGGGTGAGAGATGGCCCCACGTCTCGGACACCGCCCGTTCGAACGCGGCCGATGTCCGGATTGACGCGAGCGCGATCGGGCACGCCCGCTCGACTGCCATCACCGCAAGGTCGTCGTGCAGCGCGTCCACGCCTCCGATCGCGGCGTGCAGCAGGCGCAGCCGCTCGATGCCCGGCAGGTGCGCGATCAGCGTTCGCAACTCGTCGCTCAGCCGCACCCGCAGGAGCCGCCGGACGCCGACCGGCCAGGCCGCTTCAGCCTCGTCGCGCGTGGCGAACAGGCGCACCGCCGCCGTTCGACCTTCCTCGGCCATCGCCGGCCAGGCCCGCACACTCGCGCCCCCGAGCGAGATGAGCACGCTCTCGGGCGGGTCGCCGATCGTCCAGTCGGTGATGGCGGCACGGTTGTACTCGCTCTGGACGGCGCGGAGCGCATCCGCAAGGGCACCTCGGATGGAGGATCGAACAGCCGCGACGTCGCGCCCGGACGCCACCACGCATCCGTCCTCGCCGACCACCGCAACCCGCGCTCGCAGGTGATCCGGCACGCCGGCTGCCGCGAAATCGCCGGTACGCACCGTGACGCCGCGCGTGCGGCTGATGAACGCCGCGAGTCCCTCGGCCAGCGGTCGCGACCGATCCGGCGACGACGCCAGGAACGAATCCGCGATCTCGGGCGCGGGCCCGAGCGATCGCCGCGCCGCCCGCGGCAGTGTCCGCACGAGCGCGATGGCCGCGTCGCGCACGTTTCCCGGTACCGCCCAGTCCACCGCCGCCTGTGTGAGCGACCACGCCGCTCCGAGCGGCACGGTGATTGTGACGCCGTCCTCCTCCTCGCCCGGGTCGTGCGCGTATTGCAGCGGCAGGTCCACGCCACCGACGCGCACCGCATCCGGGTACGACTCCGCCGAGACGGCCTCCGCGAGCGGCCCGGCGAGTTCGCGCTCGTCGAAGTAGAGCGCCATCGGATTGTCGCGTTCCGCCCGCAGCCGCCATGCCTCGAACGCACGCCCCGTCCAGACGCCCGGCGGCACCTTGCGGTCGTAGAAATCGAACCGCCGCTGGGCCTGGGCCACGCTCTCATCCCGGCGGAGTTTCGCGCCCAGCGCGCGCACACGCTCGACCACGCGCCGGTTGTGCCGATCGAACTCGGCATCGCCCGTGCGACCGCCCTCGACCAGCGCGTGGTGGATGAACAGCGCACGCGCCTCGGCCGGGTTCACGCCGCCGAAATCGACCCTGCGCCGATCGACGACCGGCAGCCCCATGAGCGAAACGGTCTCGAAGGCGACCGCCCGCTCGCGCCGCGCGTCCCACCGCGGCTCGGAGAACGACCGCGTCAGCAGGTGCGACCCGAGCCGCTCCAACCACGATGCCCGCACCGGTGCGACAACCCGCGCGTACAGGCGCGTCGTCTGCACCAACTCGGCCGCGACGATCCACGGCGGATCGCGCCCGTGCATCACCGAGCCGGGGTGAATCCTGAACTTCGCCCCGCTCGGTCCCTCGTACTCGTGCCGCTCGCGCAGCCGGCCCGCGTGCACCAGCAGCCCTGTCAGCAGCGCCCGATGCACCCTGTCCTCGTGCGGCGGCGAGGCGTTGATCCGCATCCCGAGTTCCGTCACCATCGCGTGCAACTGGTGGTGCACGTCCTGCCATTCCCGCATCCTCGCGTGCGACAGGAACCGCTCCCGGCACCAGCCCTGTAGACCCCGGCGCGACAGTTCCCGCGCGGCCTGATGAAACTCCTCCCACACCCGCACCAGCGTAAGGAAGTCCGAGCGCGGGTCGGCGTTCGCCCGGTGTGCCGCGTCCGCCTCGTCGCGCTTGTCGATCGGCCTCTCGCGCGGGTCGCGCACCGACAAGCCGGCCACGATAATGAGCGCCTCGCGCAGCGAACCCTCGCGCTCCGCCGCGAGCAGCATCCGCCCGAGCCTCGGATCGACCGGCAGCCGCGCCAGCCGGCGGCCGATCTCGGTCAGCCCGCCGTCCGACCCCATCGCGCCGAGTTCGACCAGCGTGTCGCGCCCGTCGCGGATCATCCGCGCGGACGGGGCCTCAACGAACGGGAATCGCTCGACCTCGCCCAGCCGCAGCGCAGCCATCTGGAGGATGACCCCGGCCAGGTTCGTCCGCAGAATCTCCGGGTCGGTGAACCGGGGGCGCGACTCGTCGTCGCTCTCGCCGTACAAGCGGACGCAGATGCCCTCGCGCACGCGTCCGCACCGCCCTGCCCGCTGGTCCGCCGACGCCCGCGAGATCGGCTCGACCTCCAGCCGCTGGATGCGCGAGCGCGGGCTGTAGCGGTTGATCCGTGCGACACCCGTGTCGATCACGAACCGGATGCCCGGCACCGTGAGCGACGTTTCCGCCACGTTCGTCGCCAGGATCACGCGCCGTCCGTCGTGCGCGCGGAACACGCGGTCCTGCTCCTCCGCCGACAGCCTCGCGTAGAGCGGGAGCACCTCGCACCCCTCCGCCCCCGGCGCACCCCGCAACGCCTCCGCCGCCTCGCGGATCTCCCGCTCGCCCGGCAGGAACACGAGCACGTCGCCCGGCCCTTCACCCTCAAGCCCCAGCAGCGTGTGGACGATCGCCTCGGACATCGTGGCGTCCGCGGCGTCCGGCGGCGCGTGCCGGACCTCAACGGGGTACATACGCCCGGAAACTTCGATGATCGGGCACCCGCCGAAGTGGCGGCTGAAACGCTCCGGGTCGATCGTCGCCGAAGTGACGATCACCTTCAGGTCGTGCCGCTTGGGCAGCAGTTGGCGCAGGTACCCGAGCAGGAAGTCGACGTTCAGGCTCCGCTCGTGCGCTTCGTCG
>JAHCJE010000033.1 GCA_026128865.1 Phycisphaeraceae bacterium
CCGCCCGCGAGCGTGCCCCACGATGGCGGGGCGTGCGCCGAGCGGATCGCCTCCGGCGTGCCCCGCCTGCGCGCCTCATAATGCGCGTTCTCGGCGCGCATGGACTCGACGGCCTCCGGCGGCGGGCGGTCGGCGTAGGTGTCGGCGAGGTCGTACCACCAGGAGTCGCGCACGCCAAGTCGGCTGACCTCGTAACTCGACCACGCCCGCCCGTCCTCGCCCAGCCAGGCCCGCGCGACGCGCCGCGGGTACATCGGGACGGGAACCGCGACCGCGAGCAGCCACGACACGAAGAGCGTCGTCGCCATACCGAGCAGAATGGCGGCCTTCCAGCGGCGCATCCGGGCATGGTACGGGGATGTCGGCGGATCGTTGCGTGCGGTCCGCTCCCTCACGGTCGCGGCTCGTAGGAGGCGTGCGGTCCGCTCCCTCACGGTCGCGGCTCGTAGGAGGCGTGCGGTCCGCTCCCTCACGGTCGCGGCTCGTAGGAGGCGTGCGGTCTCGTAGGAGGCGTGCGGTCCGCTCCCTCACCGTCGCGGCTCGTAGGAGTGGTACGGCCCGCTCCCTCACGGTCGCGGCTCGTCAGGCGAACGGGTCGTACGCCGGGAACCGGACGCCCTCGAGGAACTTCGCGTAGTGCTGGTTCCGCCCGGCCGAGGTCGTGTAGAGCGGGCGGTTGACCTGGTCGTAGGAGAGCGTGCGGACGGTGCGTCGGCTCTTGTGGAACTCGTTGCAGGCGTCGTCCCATTCGAGGCCGAGGAACTCGATGATGCGCGGGAACTCGTTCTCGGGGTCGTTGACGAGCCGCTCGTAGTGGACGTCGAGGATGGGCACGTCCAGCGAGGCCTTCCAGTGCTCCATCATCCGCATGGACTGCTCCCACGCGGCGACGACCCAGTCGATGCGCGTGGTCCACGGGTGCAGGCGGTTGTTGAAACCGCCCAGGAAGCAGCTGACGGCCACGTCGCGCGGGTCGCGGATGGCGTGGATGATGCGAGTCTTCGGGAAGAGCCGCGCGATCAGGCCGACGAGGCGGTTGTTGCCGAGCGACTTGTTGACGATGCGCTCGGCGGTGGGGGCGAGTTTGCGCACCTCGCGGACGTACCGCTCGGCGACCTGCGTCCACTTGCGGCCGTTGAACGGTCCGAAACTCTCGGGCGGTTCGAGGTCGGGGTTCCATGCCTCGGCAAGCTCGACGGCGAACCGGTCGATCATGTCCAGCTCGCCCACGCCCGCGGCGCGCGGATGGGCGTCGATGATCTGGTCGATGAGGCTGGTGCCGCTGCGGGGCATGCCGGCGACGAAGACGGGAACCTCGCTGGTGCAGGAACTGATGGGGAACTTCGCCATCTTCTCGCGCGACCAGTGTGTCATGAGGGCGGTCACCTGCTCGCGGTAGACCTCGGGGTCGAATGGGAGGGCCTCGAACCTGTTGGCTTCCTGCGCGGAGCGGAACGCGCCCTCGTAGTCCTTGGCCTTGTCGCAGGCCTTGGCGCGGGTGTAGAGCAGGCCGCACTTGCGGCGTTCGTCGGGCTGGTGGTTGGCGATGAGGTCGTCGATGACCGCGATCGCCTCCGCATACCGCTTCTGCTGGATGAGCAGTTTGGCCCACTCGGCCAGGATCGGGGCCTCCGCCTGGCGGTTCTGCTGCTTCGCGCGCTCCAGGAGCGGCTCGACGACGGCGAGCGACTCGTCGTAGCGGCCGGCCTCTTCGAGCGAGCCGGCCTTCGTCGCGATCGCGAGGACGTTCCCCGGCGAGAGCTCGAGGGAACGGTCGCACATCCGGACGGCGTCGTCCGTCTCGCCGCGGACTCGGTGGACGCGGGCGATCAGCAGGGCAGCGCCGGGGTTCGGCTGAAGCCGCATGGACCGTTCGGCCAGTTCCCGGGCGGTGTCGATCTCGAAGCGGACTTCGTGGAGGACAGCGGTGTAGTAGAGGGTTTCGGCGTCGGGCCGACTGCGCTGCAGATGTTCGCGGAGCAACTCCTCGGCCACGACCCACTGCTGGCCGTTCATGGCCTGGCGTATGGCGTGTATCCGCTGAGACTGTGTCGGTGTGATCATGGTCGCGCCCGTTCGTGTGCGAGTCTCGCGCCGCCACGGCCGTGCGTCGAGAGGGCGGCGTGGCATGGTAGTCGGAGGCAGGAGTGGGGTGTCGCCCTCGCTGCGAGACACTTCGAAAAAACAACCCGACCCGGCTTTCACCGGGTCGGGTTCGGGTGCGGAGTTGTTCGCTCCGGCGTGCCTTGGCCGCGCCCGAGAGCGCGGGGTGTCAGCCGGTGCGGACCGCTGGGTCAGCGACGACGACGCGCCGCGACCAGGCCGCCGACCGCGAGCAGAGCCGCGGTGCCGGGGGCCGGGATGCAGTAGGTGCAGAGCATGCCCTGGACGCCTTCCGCGCCGCCGGCGGCATCGAAGATGTCGATGCGGTAGATGCCGTTGCCCTTGACGCCGAGAGACGAGTTGTTGGGCACACTGTAGACGGTCACGCCGTTGGCGTCATAGACGGTCAGATCGACCACGGCGCTCCCGAAGATCGAGAGAACGTTGAGCTCGACGGCGTCGCCGCAGCCGGAGAAGTCGGCGCGGAACGAGTCGACGAAGTAGTTGGCGCCGAGCCAGTTCTGGGAGTTGCCGAAGCCGTAGTGCGGTCCGACGGTGACCATGTTGTAGAAGTAGCCCATGTTCGAGTTGAACGAGTGGGTGGTGTAGATGGTGCCCGGGGAGATGGGGCCGGCGCCAGCGCTGGTAGCGGGGCCCGGGAATCCGGCGAGCGGATAGAACGGATCCTTGTTGAAGTCGGTGCAGCCTTCCTTGATGTAGCCGGCGATCGCGTTCGCCCAACCCTGCGGGTCGGCGTTGCGGTCCCAGACCTGCGCCGAAGCCGGGGCAGCGAGGCCCGCGGCGAGAATGGTGCCACCGAAGAGGCACTGCGTCGTACGTGCGACATTCTTCATTGTCTCGTCACTCCTGTTCATGTACCACAAACACAAAACGAACTGCCGCCCCCGACAACGAGCCTGAGGCTGCCTCTCTCCGAAAGGCGGATCGTGCGGGCCTCTCACGCCCGCCTCCACAAGGGAGTCGCACACGCGACGAACCTCGTGGGAGACGCGATACGACCATCGCGCAACGATCGAAACAAACCAGATTCTTGAAACGTCGTCTCTCTCTCAACTCACAAGCGAACCGAAACACGAGCCGGTGAAACGCCTCACCGTGGCGAGATTACTGGATCGGTGTTCGGGCTGTCAAGAGGAACTGGTGGTTTTGTGCTGGTTTTGAGGGGAACCCACCGGGTTCGGGCAATGTCCGATACTCTGGGAGGCTTTGTCAGGCCGTTCTCGGCGGGGTTCATGACGAGGAAGGGGAGTTCTGGGTACCGTGGCAGCGGGGGTGGGAGGAGGTCGCCGTGGGCTTGGATCAGTACGTGACACTGGGACGATCCGGCTTGCGGGTCAGTCCGTTCTGCCTGGGCACGATGACGTTCGGGCAGGACTGGGGGTGGGGATCGCCCGTCGAGGAGGCGTGCCGTGTGATGGACGCGTTCATGGCTGCGGGCGGGAACTTCCTCGACACGGCCAACATCTACACGAAGGGCCATTCGGAGAAGATTATCGGGGACCACGTCGGGCGGCACCCGGCCAAGCGAGACCGCCTCGTCATCGCCACCAAGTTCCTCGGCAACATGTACCCGGGCGACCCCAACGGCGGCGGGGCACACCGCAAGAGCCTCATCGGGGCGTGCGAGCAGAGCCTCCGCCGACTCCAGACGGACTGGATCGACCTCTACTGGATGCACTTCTGGGACCACCTGACGCCGATCGAGGAGACCATGCGTGCCCTCGACGACCTTGTGCGAGCGGGGAAGGTGCGATATGTGGGCTTCTCGGACACGCCGGCGTGGAAGTGTGCCCAGGCGCAGACGCTGGCCGAGTTTCGTGGGTGGTCGCCCGTCATCGCGCTGCAGATCGAGTACTCACTTGTCGAGCGGACGGTCGAGAACGAACTGATGCCGATGGCGCGTGAACTGGGCATGGGCGTCACGCCGTGGAGTCCGCTGAAGGGGGGGGTGCTGAGCGGCAAGTACACGCGTGCGAACAAGGACGCGGTCGAGCCTTCGCGCGGGCAGTGGGTGAAGAACCACCTGACGGAGCGGAACCTGTCGATCGTGGATGCGTTGCTGCGCGTTGCCGCGGAGGCGGGCGCGACGCCGGCACAGGTCGCGCTGGCGTGGGTGCAGGCGCGGCCGGGCGTTGCGAGCACGATAATCGGGGCGAGCACGGTCGATCAGTTGCGTGACAACCTTGGTGCCCTGGAGGTGCGGTTGACGCCTGGACAGACGGCGGCGCTGGACGAGGCAAGCGCGGTCCCCGCGACGTTCCCTCAATCGTTCCTGCCGTATGTGAAGAACAACGTGCAGGGAGGAACGACGATCAATGGCGTGGCGAGTGAGCCGTGGCATCTGGCGCCGCGGACCGAAGCGGAACGGTGGTAGCAGGGGATGCGCAGGGTCCCAGGCCTGGCGGGCGTTTCTTCTTGCGCCGGGCGGTCGGATGTGTGTGGTGATCGGTCCAGCGAGAGTTGCGGGGTCCAAAAGTCAAACCGGGGGAAACACCTGATGACAGTCCAAGGGTGAGTTGAAACTGGCGTTTCCGGGCAAGTTGGGGGGTTTCCGGAGTTCCTGGGAGCAAAAAGGGGGTGAAAGTTCTGCGATTCCCGGCTTGAAGACTCTTGACCTATGGGGCAGAGTATGAGAGCATGGGCGGGAGTCGAGATTCGGCGTCTGCGCGTCCCGTGCGGAGCCGGTTGCGGGTTCGGAGGTTGAGTGCTCCTTTCGCCGGGAGCGAGAGAGAGCGGGTAGAACTTGAAGATGTTCGCACCGAGCGTGGCCTCCGTGTAAGAGGCCGGTGCGTCTTCGGCCCTGGAGCGCCGTTCCAGGTGTGTCACGATGCTGTGCGGGGTTCGCACAGGAGAAATGGAGTCACGGTCATGACGATGAAGATTGGCCTCGTTGCTGGTCTCGCACTCGGGCTCGCCAGTGCGGCCAGCGCCACCGACCTCACGAAGAACGTGTCTGTCGGTCCCCTCGATCACGTTGATGCCCCGGTGAATCGCGCCAGCGACCCGGTCATCTACACCAACACCGGCTCGTACCCGAACCTGGCCGGCAGCGGCTGGTCTTCGCAGTTCGACACCAACTACCCCTTCGAGTCGCGCGTCGCGGACGACTTCGTCCTCCCCGGCCCGGCGAACCAGGTCACCGGCGTTACCTGGGCAGGCCTCTGGTGGAACCCCGGTCCCCCCGGAAACGCCACCGGGTTCCGCGTCTTCTTCTACAATGACGTGGGCGGCGTTCCCGGCCAGCCCGGCAGCGCGAACGAGATCGGCTCGACCACCCTCACGATGGGCCAGATCACCATCCAGACCGGCATCTACTGCTCGGTGTGCGATGACTACACCGCGGACATCAATCCGATCACCCTGAACCCGGGCACGAAGTACTGGGTCACCGTCCAGTCCATCAACTTCTTCCCGCCGCAGTGGGGCTGGATGGACGCCATCGGCTCGCCCGCCAACGCGCACCAGGGCTTCCCGCTCCTGGGGATCCCGTACTGGGTGAACAACAGCGTGGAGCAGGCGTTCCGTCTGCACGGCAAGCAGGGCGGCACGGTCTGCAAGGTTGACTGCAACGGCGACACGGTCGTCAACACCCTTGACTTCATCTGCTTCCTGAACTTCTTCACCGCCGGCCATCCGAACGCCGACTTCAACGGTGACACCGTCGTCAACACCCTCGACTTCATCGCCTTCCTGAACGCATTCGTCGCGGGCTGCCCGTGATCGATCTGATGACGTGAACTCTTGGCGGACACGGCACCTCGCCGTGTCCGCCTTTTTTTGTGGCGTGTCCTTCGCGGCGTGTCGAAGGTAGAAGGCTCTGTGCAGGCGGACGGCGTCGTTTCAGCGTTTCCCGGTGGCGCTCTTGCCCGCTCCGCCGCCCATCAGCGCGTCGATGAGCGGTTCGAGGTACGCCTCATACCGCTGCCACCTGCCGGTCGAAGAGGAGTAGATCGGCTTTCGGACCTGGTCGTAGCTCAGGCTGGTGGCGGGGTCGGCTGCCTCGTGGAAGTTGAGGCAGCGGTCGTCCTCGGGCAGGCCGAGGAAGTCGAGCATGCGTGCGACCTGCCGATCGAGATCAGCCACGACGTCCTCGTACCGGACTTCGAGAATGGGGACGTCAAGCGTATCGGCCCAGTGCAACATCAAGCGCTCGTGCTGGCGATAGACATGCCCGAGGGCGGCGAGATCGGTTGCGAAGGGCATGGCGCCCGGCATCAGTTCACGGGTGTAGCAGGAGACACAGGTGTCGAGCGCGTTTCGCCGGCACCAGATGACGCGGGAAGCGGGGAGCACGCGCGAAATCAGGCCGAGCACGCGCCAGTTGTCGAGCGACTTGTTGCAGACGCGGGATGCTGAGCGTGCGGCCTTCGGGATGCGTTCCTGATACGCGGCGGCAGCCATGGTGAGCGATCCGGCCTTGAGGCGGGCCATGCCACGGGGGTAGGGCTCGATCCCGTCGCCGGGCTTGAGGGCGAGTTCGCGGAAGAACTCGAGTTCACCAACGCCCGCGCCGCGAGGGTGCGCGGCGATGATGCGCTCGACGAGCGTCGTTCCGGAACGAGGGAAGCCGGCGATGAAGACGTGGCGATCGTCGGTTGACGACGCCTCTGCCATTGTACGGAGCGCTTCGCTGGAAAATGTGTCCACGATCTCGTCGATCCCGCGTGCGTATTCATCGGGGTCGAAGGGCACCGCGAGGACGGCGTTCGCCTCCTCGTACGCGAGCATCGCTTCGTCAAGTCTGTCGAGGCGGTCCAGCGAGTGCGCTTTGAGGAAGGCGAGCACGTGGCGGGCGACCGCGGGCAGATCGCGGCGTGCGAGGTGCCTGTCGCACAGGTCGATGGCGTCTTCGTGGCGGCCGCGCTGCTGCGCGATTCTGGCGGCGACCTCCGCCATCAGCTCGTCCTCGCCGCCCCGATCGATGAAAGGCGCCACGACATCGAGCGCCTCGTCGAGGCGCCCGGCGCGTTCGAGAGCGGCGGCTTTCCAGGCATGAACAAGGCGGTCGCCCGGTTTCGCGGCAGCGGCGTGGTCGTACCAAGCGACGGCCTCGTCCAGACGGCCTGCAACGGTCAACGCCTTGGCGATGAGGTACGGATACTGCGGGTTTCTCGGGTCGATCCGTCGAGCCTCGGAATAGTGGCGCAGTGCCTGCTCGTAGTCGCCCTTTCGGACCGCGATCAGGCCGAGCAGGCGGAGTGCATCCGAGTTTGAGCGATTGCGTTTGAGGGTCTGGCGCGCGAGCGCATCCGCTTCGTCGAGCCTGCCTGCTTTGTACAAGTGGCCGGCCTCAACGAGCGTCGCGATGGATCGATGTTTAAACATGCTTGCCCGGAACGCGCCGGATGAGACATGACGGGGGAAGATCATCGTTTGGGAACGAGCAGAGTCGGAGCAGTTCTCGGTCCCACGCGAAACCCGCGCAGCCGCACGGACTGGAGCGTGCATGGACGACGAACAGGAAACCCGCGGGACACACCCACAGACTCTCATTCGTCTGTGGACAGGGAGAAGACCGCTCTATGGAGGCACCAAGGGGCAAAAACGGCTGTTTCCCCCCCTCCCAGAGTCCAAAAACAATGGGAATCCCTGCTTGCGGGCTTCACGGCGGGTCAGAGCGAACGCTCCGGGTTGAGCGTTCGTCGCCGATGTTGTTCGATGGCTGGTTCCGTGCCGGCGTGTGGTGGAGCAAGACCGAGGGGCTCACATCAGGGTGCCTTGATCGTTCCGAGGCCGTGCGCGTGGCGAGCGAGGTTCAGAGCCTGCAATGCCGGCGGATGCTCTGCGATGAGGCGAACGAGTTGGCTTGGGGTGCAGCACAGCCTGAGGGCTGATCGCTTGAGGTCGTAGTTGGTAGCGGCAAGGACGTCGAGGGCTTCTGCGAGGAGCGCGGGATAGTCGGCATGTCGAGGATTGCAGACGATGCGTCCGTTCGAATCGCACCGTGACCGCCAGAGTTCTGACCGACAGTCGCCGCGTGCAACAGGCGCCCTGTAGTCGGTCGCGAGCAGGAGGCGTAGACGCCGGAGTGCGACTCGACGGTTCTGCTCCGCGCTTCGGCGTTCCGATGCCTGCGCGGACAGGCCTGTAGGCGTGTGTGTCAGTACGACCTTGGTCTGGACCCTGTTTCGGTGCTGACCGCCTGGACCGCTGCTCCTGCCGCGCTCGAGCGAGCACTGACGCAGCAGGTCTTCCGTGTCGAGCGCGGCGGGGTGTGTCATGTTCGCTGCCTCGTCATCAACAGCCGGTCGTCGGCACAGCGGAGAGGGAGAGGTCGTGCCTGGTGCCGGCCGCGAGCAGCGCATGACCCAACCCCGCGATCATCGCGGCGTTGTCGAGGCAGAAGCGCGCCGGCGGCAGTCGCAGTTCGATACCCTCGCGTCGGGCGAATGTGGTCAACTCGGCGCGGAGGCGCGTGTTGGCTGTCACGCCGCCGCCGGTGAGGAGCGCTCGGCAAGGTCCGCGTTCTCGCAGAACGGCAAGGGCGCGCCCGAGTTTCAGCACGACGGCTGCGCACGCTGCCCGCTGGAACGAGGCGGCGAGGTCCGCGCGGTCGCGTTCGGAGAGGACGGGGGGAGTCGCCTGGCCGCTCGGGCCGGGCAGGCCGCGCACGGCGTAGAGCAGCGCGGTCTTCAGGCCGGAGAACGAGAAGTCGAGCGAATCGCGGTCGAGGCGTGCGATGGGGAAATCGTGGGCGTGTTCGTTTGCGCCGGGCGTGCGTGCGAGAGCGTCGAGGGCCGGCCCGCCGGGGTAGGGCAGGCCGAGGATTGCGGCGGCCTTGTCGAATGCTTCGCCGAGGGCGTCGTCGATCGTCGCGCCGAGGCGTGAGAGGACAACCGGAGACTCCATTGAATAGATGGAGGTATGCCCGCCGGAGACGACGAGGCCGAGCGCTGGGAACATGGCGTCGGCGTCGAAGAGTGCGCCGTTCCCCTCATGCAGCCATCCCGCGTACAGGTGCGCGTGAACGTGATCCACGCCGACGAGGGGCACGCTGAGCGACCAGGCGAGCGCTTTGGCTGCAGCCACCCCGACGACGAGCGATCCGATCAGGCCGGGTCGGTATCCGACGGCGACCGCGTCGAGGTCCGCGAGCGTGGCGCCCGCGTCGCGCAGCGCTGCCCGGACCACGGGCGTGATGCGCTCGACGTGCGCCCGGCTTGCGATCTCGGGCACGACGCCCGCGTACTCGGCGTGCAGGTCGTGCTGCGAGGCGACGACGCTGGACCGGACGCGGGCGCCGTCTTCGACGATCGCGGCGGCGGTCTCATCGCAGGATGTTTCCAGGCCGAGCAACAGCATGACGGGTCAGGCATTGGGGGCTGGTTGCCGAGCGCGAGCGAGAGCGGGAAGAGCGGGGGGGTGAGTCATTCGACGGGTTCGAGTGGGGCGTCGAGGAGCCAGCGTTCGAGGTCGTCGGCGGTGATTCGAAGGCGGACGACGCGGTTGCCCTCGGGGTCGAAGAGTTCGAGCGTGCCTCCGGTGAGTTCCAGGTCGTCCTCCCAGAGGTCGCGCTGGGCGCGAGCGGCCGAGTCGGGCACGCCGGTCTCGATCGCCGCGATGCGTCGTTCGAGGCGACCGAGTTCACGGAGCATGACGTCGCGCGTGCGCTGTATGCGGCGTAGCTCGTCGAGCGCGATCGCTTTGCGCTCGGGTCCTGGCTCGCCGGTCTGTTCCCACTGTCCGGTGTCGATCCGGGCCTGCACGGCGCGCAGCGCGGCGGCCAGTTGCGGGTCGCGCAGACGATCGACGATGATGGCGGGGTCGGACCAGTCGCCCTCGCCGTTGGCGCGGATGACGTCTTCCTCGCGGCGCACGCGGAGGAGTTCGGACACCTGCTCCGCCGAGAGCGGCATGTAGAATCCCGGGGTCGGATCGACGCCCCACTCGACCGAAGTATCGGTGCGTTGCAGGCTGCGGCCGGAGGGGAGGTAGTAGCTCTGCTCGGTGATCTTGAGTTGTGCCCCCTTGCTGTTCGGCAGCGTGATGACGGACTGCACGCTGCCCTTGCCGACCGAGCGTGTGCCGAGGACGACGGCCCGGTTGTTCTCCTGGAGTGCGCCGGCGAGCACCTCGCTGGCCGAGGCGCTCGCCTCGTTGAGCAGGATGATGATGGGGAAGTCGGGGAGGGTACCTTGTGAGCGTGCGTTGGCGACTTCTTCTGGGTGCGCGCGGCCGCGCGTGGAGACGATGACGCCCTCCTTGAGGAACATGTCCGCGAGCGCGACCGCTTCCCCGAGGACGCCGCCGGGGTTCCAGCGCAGGTCGAGGACGAGGCCGCCCAGTTCGCCGCGGTTCGCGCCGTGCTGGAGCAGCACTTCTGCGATGGTGCGCGTGCTGCCGGGGTTGAACTGCGTGAGCCAGACGTAGACGATGTTTCGGTCGGGATCGATGAGGTGCTGCCACTCACCCTCCGGGCCGCGTCGATGGAAGCCCTTGACGGGAAGTGTTTTGATCTGGTCGCGGACGATGGTGACGCCGAACCGATCGCCCGCGCGTTCGATGGTCAACTCGACCGAGGTGCCGGGCTGCCCGGTCAGCACGTCGACGCTGTCCTGTGCGGTCTTGCCGAAGGTGGACTCGCCGTTGATCTCGACGATGCGGTCGTCGGGCATGAGACCTGCGCGGAACGCCGGCGAGCCGTCGAGCGGGGTGACGATGGTGAGCCAGCCGTCGCGGACGATGACCTGCGCTCCGATCCCGACGTACTCGCCGGTCAGGGCCTTCTCGAACTCGCGCACGTCGCGCGGGGGGACATAGACCGTGAACGGGTCGTTGAGCGACTCGATCATGCCGTCGATGGCGGCCCGCTGGAGCGCCGCTGCGTCCACCGGCTCGACGTAGCGTGTGGTGAGGATGTGCTTGACGTCGATGAGCGGGTCGAAGAACTCGTAATCGCCGCCCATCTGTGCGATGCGGAGTGTCGAACCGAGCACGGCGACGCCGAGAATGGCGACGAGGGCGACCTGCACGAAAACGCGAATCTTTGACACGGCCTGCTCCCTTCGGTGGCTCGGCTGGGGCGAGATTCTACGGTCGTGGGCGGCGCGGCGCGGGCTAGACTTGCCCCGTGCCTGAACCACGCGAAAGAACGTCGATCGGGGTGCAGGCCGAACGTGCCGTGCTGGCGGCGGTTCGGCTGCCGGAGTCGCGTTACGACCGGGCCGACCCGTTCGGTGAACTTCGCGCCCTGGCGGAGCAGGCCGGCGCGGTCGTTGTGGGCGAGATCAGCCAGAGCCTCGACCGGCCCATCCCGGGCACGTACATGGGCACGGGCAAGGTGCGCGAACTCAAGGGGCTGTGCGAGCGCGTCGGCGCGACGACCGTCATCTTCGACCACGACCTCTCGCCGCGGCAGATCGCCAACATCGAGCAGGAGGTCGAGCGGAAGGTCATCGACCGCTCGGAGCTCATCCTCGACATCTTCGCCGCCCGGGCCACCACGCACGAAGCGCGGCTGCAGGTCGAACTGGCGCAGTTGGAGTACACCTACCCCCGCCTGCGCGCCATGTGGGACCACCTCGAACGCATCGTGGGACGCGGCGGCATCGGCGGCGTGGGCACACGCGGGCCGGGCGAGCAGCAGCTGGAGATCGACCGCCGGCTCGTGCAGCGCAGACGACTCGCATTACAGCGCGAACTGGACGAAATCCAGGGGCGTAAACGCCGGGCCGTTCGCAAGCGCAACGAGGAGGATTTTACCGTCGGCCTTGTGGGCTACACGAACGCCGGCAAGAGCACGCTCTTCAACACGCTCACGGCCGGGGGTGCCTACGCCGATGACCGCCTTTTCGCCACGCTGATGACACGCACGCGCGAGTGGGCGGTCGAGGGGGGGCTGCGTGTCATGCTCTCGGACACGGTCGGATTCGTCCGGGACCTGCCGCACAACCTCATCGCCTCGTTTCGCGCGACGCTCGAAGAAGCGACGCACGCGGACCTGCTGCTCATCGTGCTGGACGCCTCCGATCCAGCCGCCGAGCACCATCTCGGTGTCGTGGAGCGGACGCTGGACGACCTGTTCGCTGAGGTGCGTCGGCACGAGGAGCGCGAGGGGAACGGCGAATGGCGCGCCCCGGAGCGACTCCTGCTGCTCAACAAGGCCGATCGCCTGCGCGACAACGCCGAGTTGCTTGTTCTGCAGCGCAAACGTCCCGGAGCAATCGCGCTGTGCGCCCTGCCCGGCCCGGACGGCAGGCCGCGCCTTGGCGGGGACGAACTCGCCCAAGCGGTTGCCCTCGCTGCGCGCGGAGCGGAGCGCGAGGTGCTCGTCACACTCCCGAGCGCGGACGCGCGTGCGGTGCATCTTGTTGAGACGGAGGGGCGTGTGCTCGACCGCTCGTACAACGACTCGGAGGTGACGCTGCGTGCGTGGCTGGGCGAGCGGCAACTCGTTCGCCTGCGGGCCGCCTCGCCGGGCGTGCGGATCGCCGAGGCTCTCGATCTCCGCCGCGCATGACAATGCCGCCCAAACGAACGGGCGGCGCTGGTTGGGGGATTGACTCCGAGCGAGTCTGTATCAGCGGCGACGGCGGGCAGCGGTCGCGAGTCCGAGGCCGAGAAGTGCGAGCGAGCCTGGCGCTGGGATGTACGAGCCGGGGTTGCCGAGGTCACCGGCGGCCGAGAACCACGATCCCTGGACGTCGCCGGGGAACGAGAGCGACCACTGGTAGACGTCGTTCGCCCCGAGCGCTGCGTTCGAGTTCGGATTTCCGCTGATGTTCTGGGTGCGGATCGTGCCCGGGAAGGTCTGGTCGCCGTAGGTCAGGCGATCGACAAGATTGCCGCCGGAATCGAAGAGATTGATCTCGTCGTTGCGACCGAGGTTGTTGGTGTACGGTCCGAGCACTGTCACGCCGGAGAGGTTCCATGCGGCGATGAACGCGGCGGGGGTTGTTTCGACGATGACGAAACTCTCGCCCGGCATCAGGATGCCCGCGCCGGAGAGATCGAACTCGCCGGGGAGGCGACTGTCATCGTCGAACGACCAGCCGGTCATATCGACCGGAGCCTTGCCGACGTTCGTGAACTCGATGAACTCGCCGCCCGCGCCCTGGTACATCCACTCGGTGATGCGGACGTTGCCCGCGTCCGCTGCGGAGGCGATGCCTGCCGCGAGAACGATAGCCAGTGTCTTTGTCATCTCTCTCTGCTCCCAATCTCTGGTTGATGGTCTGTGACACGCCGACCCACGTAGGTCAGTCGCACGCCGAAGACCGGAGCGAAGATTACAAGGAGGATGGCAAGCCTCGGGTTGCGGTTGCGCTAAGGTCCTGACAAGAAGCGCGACACCTGCTGCGCAGGGGAGGCTCCGCACGGATCTTCGCCGAGTCTTTGCGCGTTCTTGACTCAAAGCGATGTGTCGTAGTCCATACTGTTCGCCCATGCCGCGACGGGTATTGTCGCCCGCGGCGCCGTTCGAAAGGACACAGGTGATGGCGCACGCGCAGCGAGTCCGCACGGGTTTCACCCTCATCGAACTGCTGGTCGTGATCGCCATCATTGCATTGCTGATTGGGCTGTTGCTTCCGGCACTCGGGCAGGCGCGTGAGGTTGCTCGTCAGGCGGCGTGCGGCAGCAACCTTCGGCAGATCGGCGTCGCGTTCACTTCCTATGCGACGTCTGCGAGAGGCACATACGGCTCCGGTCCCTGGGACAACCGCGGCAATCGCGGCCTCGGCCCCGCGGACGAGGCGGGGTGGGTCGCGGACATGGTGAACGGCGAGTACGGTAAGCCTGGCGAGATGCTCTGCCCGAGTTTGCCCGCGAGGTTCAGCCAGAACCTGATCATGGAGCGGCTGAACGACAAGCCGCACAAACCTTTCACGGAGGAGGAGCGAGACCTGCTCATCCGCCGCGGGTTCAACACGAACTACACGCAGTCGTGGTACATGGGTCTGACGGAGTTGCGATACCCGCGCGGCGGGCAGGGCATCCCGTTCCCCGACACGAAGAACCCGAAGGACTGCGTCGGACCGCTCAACGACCGGTTCATGGTCATGGCGCCGCCTGATGCTGTTCCGCTGATGGCCGACGCGCGCACCGACACGCTGTCCGGGAACGACCAGATCGTCTACGAGGGGCAGAAATATCCGGCGGTGAAGCAAATGACCGACGGCCCCATCATCGACCCTCAGACGAAGTGGTTCGCCTGGCAGAACTACACGGACTTCGGCCCCGCGCACGGGAAAGGCTCGATGAGTTTCTCGAAGAAAGGACACGACCGGGTCATCGGCAACTTCTTGTTCGCCGACGGGCACGCCGACTCGTTTCGCGACATCAACGGTGACAAGGAGTTCGGAGGCATCCTCCAGGGCGGCAAGTACACGTATCCCGATCTCGAGGGCAAGGTGTTCGGGGGGATTCTCTCCTCGGGCAAGTACCGCTGACAAACCACGACACCACAGGAGAGCGTACCATGCTCAGCAAGAGCGTCCCCGCGGTCCTCGCACTCACCATCTTGTGTGGGGCCACGCACGCACAGGTCGTCATCAACGAAGTCTACGAGAACCCGCCGGGGAGCATCGACGAGTATTGGGAGTACATCGAGCTCTACGGCTACCCCGGCGCAAGCCTCGACGGCTACCTCATCGCTCTGCTCAAGGGCGGCGCGGACCTGAACGGCGACGGTATCCCCGATCGAGCATCCGAGATCGACGAGTGCTTTGCACTCGACGGGTACTCGATTGGATCGAACGGCCTCTTCGTGCTCTACAACGACATCCTTGGCTTCAGTTTCATCCCGGACCTCGTCGCGCCCGGCACAACGCTCGGCACGTTCACGCACGCCCATGTGCCGACAATCGACACGCCAGGCAAACTCGGCAACGACGACTCGTCAACCTACGTCCTCGTCCGTCGTCGTCCCGCCGACCAGCCCTTCGGCACTTCGTGGCGCAAGGACATTGACCCGGACGTGAACTGGGACAGCCGCGTCGATTTCGGGCCTCCCTACCAGACGTGGGGCAAGAAGCTCGAGCCGTACCAGATGGTGGATGACATCGCCTGGTCGAACAACGCAGGCAAGGAGTACGTTCGCAGCAGTCAGGACGAAATCTCCGACACGCCCGGCTACAACCCCGACGGCATCTCCCGTCTGGCGTACCGCGCTACCAACCCGGGGCCGCAGCCTCGCCGCGCCGACGAAGAGTGGGTGCGTGGCGACGTCGTCTCCGTTCCCGACAACCTGTACCAGGCCGGGCGCGTCCACGGCCCGACCGGAGTCAACCTCACCGGCTTCGGCCTCACTCCCGGACACTTCAACGAGCGGGGGAGCGTCACGCAGTTCCGCTTCGTCACCGGCGACATCAACTTCGACGGTGTCACCAACCGGCTCGACCACTGCCTTGCCGTGTCGCTGCTGGGCACGACACTCGACGACGAGGCCGAGTACGTCCACGACAACGGCACCAAGGACGATCCCTCCGACGACTTCGTGTATACCGGCTGGAAGTGGCAGGGCAGAGCCTTCAACGGTGTCCATGCCCTGATGCACATGGATGTGAATGACGGGGCCGGCTTCACCAACGCCGATCGAGTGACTCAGGCGGACGTGGCCGCGATCCTTGCGCACATCTGCATCGCCGACTGGAACGCGGACGGCGTCGTCAACAC
Organism: Phycisphaeraceae bacterium; assembly: GCA_026128865.1. Taxonomy (GTDB): domain Bacteria; phylum Planctomycetota; class Phycisphaerae; order Phycisphaerales; family UBA1924; genus CAADGN01. Next base: position 15,739 of record JAHCJE010000033.1, read on the forward strand.
CCTCGACTTCATCGGCTACCTGAACGCCTTCACGGGCGGCGACCCCTGCGCCGACGTTGACGGCAACGGCATCGTCAACACCATCGACGTGCTGACCTTCCTCAACGCCTTCGTCGGCGGGTGCTGAGCTCCGAGTCGGTTGCCGGACGCCCTTCCTGCACGCTCGAACCGCCGGGAGACCACCGCCCCCGGCTCTGCGATCGCTCCTGGGGCCGACGCCGGGGGCGTTTTCTGCGTTCGTCCAGCTCACCCGCCTCCTCATGCGGACCTGGACAACGCCCGGACTGGACATTCGACCGCGAGGCCCGGATACTTCCCGTCCAAGGCCTCCCGTCGTGCGGCCGCCACCTTAGCTCAGTCGGTAGAGCGGCGCTTTCGTAAAGCGCAGGTCCGGGGTTCGAGTCCCCGAGGTGGCTTTTCGTGCGCGCTCACTGCCAAGCCCCGCATTAGACTGCACCACAGCGCACAACTCCCCGTCAACACCGGACTTACAGCCGATGCCCGCGAGGTCGTCGGCGTCCGTGCCGTCGTCGGCGTCACTGCACCGGACTGCCAGCCGAAGCCCCGTCCGGCGTGCATCGCGCTGCGCATGCGCTGCGCGCTTCATGCGTTCATCCGGTTGTACGGCTGAACCATCGGTGCCCGTCGCTCGCGCCGCCTCCCTCCGGTCGTCCGGCGCGAGGCTCGGCAGTGCCGCGAGGGCGTCCGCCGAGTCCGCCAACTCGACCCGGGCGTAGCGGTCGAGCGTGAGCGTCACGGTCGAGTGCCGGGCCAGCGTCTGCGCCACCTTCGGCGTCACCCCCGCACGGGCGAGCCGCGTGCAGAAAGTGTGCCGAAGCGAATGGAAGTCGAGAACCCGCCCTTCGTCGTCCACCGGCGCGATGCCCGCGGCTGCGAGGTCCGCCGCGATGATCGGGGCCATGTTCGAGGGCAGGCCGGACCACAGCCGACGCGACGGCTCACGGCCCGCCAGGAACGCCCGCAGTTCGTCCGCCAGGTCGTGCCGGATCGGCTGCTCGTCGCGCCGACGCCGCTTGGAGTATGACGCCTCGACCGTCACCGTCGGCGTGTCGGCGTCGAGGTTGAACGATCGCGGCGTGAGCGACCGCAACTCGCTCAGCCGGAAGCCCGTGCCCAGCGCGATGGCGTAGAGCGTCGCCCGGTCGGGGATGGTGTGCCGACGCTCGCCCGTCCGCACCACACCCCCACGCCGGTACCGCTTCGGGATCGACACCACCGCCCCGGCCAGCCGGGTCGCGCCGAGCAGAGCGCGAATCTCGTCATCGGTCAGTGCCCGGCGCACGCGCCGCCGGTCGGTTCGTTCGTTCAGCAGGCGCACCGACGCGAACGGATCGGCCGCGAGCCGCCCGTGCATCGCCAGCCAGCGTGAGAACGCCTTGATACCTGCCAGCCGCCGATTGATCGTGGCGACGCTCATGCCGCCGTCCCGCAGCGTCTGGACGTGCTCGGCGAGCGTCGCCGCGTCGAGGTCCGCGATGCGCTCCCAACCGAGCGAGGCCGCAGCCTTCCGCACCGCACCAACAATCCTGCCGACGTGCTCGGTCGTGTTGCCCTTGGCTTCCAGCACGGCCCGGAAGTCGTCGAGGTGCTCGTCCAGCGGACGACGGACGTGCCCGATGCGGCGTTCCTCCGCCGGGTCGATCAAGCCGTCCCGCCGCTTGCGGGCCGTGTCCTCCAGTTGCGCCCCGAGCGAGAGCGTCGCGGCTTTGTCGGTGAAGCCCGTCCGGGTGCGCTCGCGCATGATCCACTCGCCGCCGACACACTCCCAATCGCGCCAGGTGAGCATCCACGCCGTCCCGGCCTTGCGCTTGCTCGTCGATCGTTTCCACGCCCGCGCCATCGGTCACGCTCCCTTCCGCCGCTTACCGGCCTTGGCGATCGCCCGTTCGATCTTGGCGATGGTCGCGGGCGACGCCGAGTGCTTGGCGGTTTCGATCCGGGACAGGGTTTCCTGCCGAAGACCGGCCAGGTCCGCGAGTGCTTGCTGGCTCAGCCCCGCCTCACGCCGCGCCCGGATCAGGTCGCGGGCGATCGACACGCGCGCAAACTCCACCGCGGGCATGTTCCCGTCCTTGTCCGGCTTGGGAAAGGGGGGCAGCCCGTCTCCGTCCGCCGCCCGGCCCGCCGCCCGGCAGAGGGATTCGTAGTGGTCCTCCCGCATCACCACCAGTTTCGCGCCGTCAACGTCGATCCTGTGCGCTCGAATCATGCCGCACCTCACTCGTCGTAGAACCCGTCCCGATGCCCGATCTTCACCACCGTCACCACGGCGTCCGCGCCCTTCCCGCTCACCGCAAACTGCACGCGGTAGTCTCCCGTGCGGATGCGGTACTCGCCCTTGAGCGCGCCCCGCAGCGGCTTGGCCCCGCTCACGTCCGGCCACGCCGCCAGCCGCGTGAACACCGCCAGCACGCGGGCCTTGATCGCCGTGGGCAACGCCGCGTACTGCGCTTGCGCCGTCGGGGCGATCCGCACGTCCGTCATGATGCGATTATGACACATTGGCTTCACCCTGTCAAGCCCCTTCTCCGGCCGTCTTCTCCGCGCCGTCGCCCTCGCGGAGCAGCCGCAGGATCGCGGCCTTGTGCCGCCCCAGCCCGTCGGCCAGGTGCGTGGGCAGGTGGGCGGGCCGATGCCGCAGCCGCGTCGGGTCGTCCGGGTGCGGGGCCAGCCGCACGCCGGACAGGTACAGGGCGAGCATGAGCAGGGCGAGTTCGCCGCGCGGGGTAAGCATCGTCAAACCTCCCCCCAGCCGTCGTCGTCCGCCGCAACGCTCTCAGAGGTGGATGCAGTGGATGCGGAATCAAAACCCCCGGCCGCGACCCCGTGAGCGGGGGTTTCGCTTCCGCTGCCATCGCTTCCAGTCGTCAGCACGAACCGAGCCGACGGCCTGCCGCCCTGCTCGCCGGGAGCCGGATGCACCCAGCGTCCCAGCCCGGCATCCTCCAAGGTCTTGAGCGCGGCCGTCGCCTCATCGGGCTTGCTCCGGAACCGTCGCGGCCCGGAGGTGGTCAGGTCGCGCAGCGTCGTCGAACCGCCGCGTCCCCTGATCCAGTCCACGATGGCGCGTCGCTCGCGGTCGGCGTCCGACTCGGCGAACATGCCGTAGACGCGCTCGGCCTCGTGCGCGAACCAGTCCGCGACCCGCGCGGCGTCGCGCATGGTCCTCGGCCCGATCGCGCCGAAGCCGCCTTCACCACCACGCGCCGCCCAGTCCGTCAGGTGGAACAGCAACGCCAGGCGGAACACAACGCCCTTCAACTTCCCGAGCGCGGCCCGCATGGCCGGATCGCTCTCAGCGCGGGTGCGCTCGCGCAAGTTGTTCACCCACTCGCGCGCCACGCCCTTCGCGTCGCCCGACAGGCCGACGTAAGCGGGGTCCGGTTCGCCGTCCGGCTTGATTTCGAACGGGATGCGCAGCAACGCCGCGAACGCCTCGGCGTACCGCTCGCCGATCGCCGGATCGGATTCGGCTTCATCCACCCAGCCGCCCGGGTTGTCCGGCGGCATGGCCCAGAGGAACCTGCTGGCCGTTCCATCCTCGGTGCGCTGCCCTCTCAGCACTCGCTCCAGCGCGCCCGGCTGGATGCCGCCGCACACGCTTAGGAGCGGGGCGTCGAGGCGCAGGTAGGTGCCGCCGTCAGATTTGCGGTTTTGAATGAACGTCTCCGCGTGGAACGCGCTCCGATAGAACGCGGCATCGGCGTCGGCCGCACCCGTGCCGCTCTTCCCGTACCGGCCCAGCCCGCCGAACAGGACGGCGAGTTCGTCGTGCGCCACCAGCACGCCGCGAGGGCTACACCCGAGCACGCCCGCGAGGGCTTCCGTCGTCGTGTTCTGGACGACACACTGAACGCGAGCGGGCTTCACCGGTTGCTCGCCGCGCTCTGCTTTGTCCCGCCCGTCCCACTCGGCGAGTTGGCGCGTGTATTCGTTCATCGCCTCGGTGTGGCGTAGATCGCTCGCGCGCTGCGCTTTCCAGACCGGGGCCAGGGCCGCCCGTTGCGCGGGGCTTTTCATGTTCGATGGGAGCGCGACCACGCCGACGAACAAACCGCAAGGCTCCGCCCACTTATGGCGCACCACCACGCGAACGGAGTTCCCCACGGCCGACGCGAGCGCGGCCAGCGCGGGAAGCACGACGAGAACGGGATCGCACCCCATCCCAGCCGCCTCGTCGGCCGCGAAGTCCCGCAGCACGCGCGGCAAGGCGTCGAGCGGAAACGGCCGCGACCGCGGCAGGTCCGGCACGATCGGCGTCGAGGTCTTCTCCGCTTCGCGCGCCCAGCCGATCGCGGACTGTTGCCGGGGGTCAGTTGTCATGGCCCCCCCCTTCAGCCGCGAGGACCGACGGCCGCGCGATGGTCAACCATCGGTCGAGGTCGAGGGCGACGTGCCCGAGAGGTTCGCCCCCTTCGAGCCGGTTCGCGCACCAACGCAGGATCGCCGGAAGCCATCGGCCCGCGAGGTACACCGCCAGTCGGTCGATCGCGCGCTCGGCGTGCCGGGCCACTCGCCGCCTGCTCTCCACGTCGTCGCCGTCGTCCTCGCGGCAGACGGCCAGCGCGAGCATCGCATCCCCGTAACTCGTCTCGCCCGCGCGCTCCCGCGTCAGTGCGCGATGCACGCGCGAGCCGGGCACGTCCACCCGCTCATCGGCCAGCAGCGCGGCGAAGATGCTGCGGGCGTCCGGGTCGTCGATCGCGGCCGGGCCGATGCCCAGCGCGAGAAGTCGAGCGCGGCCCGCCGGGTTCAGTGCGGCCGACAATCCGAAGATCATTTCGGGTGCAGCCGGGAACAGCGGGGCGACGGGGGGGGTAGAATCGTCCTGCACATCCGCGCCGCACGCCCCCGCCAGGGCCTCGGCGCATTCTGGAGGGCCGCTCATCGGCGAGCCTCCCGGTTCGTCGGCAGCCCGACGCGGGCGATGTGCTCCACGTCCTCCGCTCGCACTCGCGTTGCGCGGCCAAGCCGCACCGCGCGGATCGTGCCCTCCGAGATCGCACGCCACACCCACCTCTCAGAAACCGCCAGCCGCTGCGCCACCACGGGCACGGTCAAGAGCCGCGCGCTCGCCTCGTTCGTCGTCGTCTGCATCGCATCGTCCCTTTCACGTTGGGGCCGTTCAGGTCGGCCTTGCTTGTGAAAGAGTTACGACGGTTCAGACGCCAAGTCGAGAGCGCACAGTCCGCGCGCCGGACTTCATGCGCCGTAGTGTTCGATAATGCGCGCTAGCGTGCCTTGTCGCGCTTTGCTGCCGGCACGCTCGGGAGGTGGAATGACCACTTTCGAGCGCTGCGCTTCTGTGCGCGGATCGTGCCAGCCTCCACCATGTCCTTTAGTGAGCGATAGTCCATCTCGAACCACTCTGTAGCGGCTTTATTCAGACTCACAGCACGCGAAGCCTCAAATGGCTCACCATCCGGCGCATGGCTGTGTTCGTTACCCAGCAACCTCGGGTCATCGCGCACGAGCCAGTATGCACGGTCGATCGCGGCGCGCAGCCGGTCCATCGGTTGCATCCATGGGCCTCGGATGAGTCTTCGATTGCGGATCAAGTCCGAGCGTTTGTGTCCGTCGAGAGCGTGCATCAACTCCCACGCTGCCTTCTCCACTTCGGCCAACGCCTCTCGAACACGGGGGCGCGATGCCTCGGACGCGCCGTCCTCCGCGCGCGTGCGCAGCGGGCCGAGTTCCACCTTGACGAGGTGTTGAATCCTCCCGCGGGCCGCATCAACGCTCGCCGGATCATCGGACAGGAATGCGATGTATTCGGGGAACACCGATCCCGCGCTGGCCAGGTATGCGAACAGCAGTCCCGCGGGCGTCCCTTGCATCCCGCACTGAATCTGGCGGAGGTCGGCTTTCACTTCAGCCCACACTTGAAAGGCGCGGTCGGGTCCACCGCCTTCCACGATGTAGTGGAGCAGTTTCGTAACTCCAGTGCTGTCGTGCCCGGCCTTCGCCAGCGCGGGCACAAGCCGTTCTCCCGCGAGGCGCACCGCTTCCTTCGCGTCCATTTCCCGTTCGTGGTCCGCCCGAATCTCGGCCAACGTTGCTGCTGCCGCTTCGGACCCGGGCGTACACTCCGGGTATCGCTTCAGTCGCCCAAGGTGCCGCCACTGAAGGTACGTCGATACCGCGAGGATGAACGCTTCGATCGGGTCCGATCGGTCGTCCTGTGAACCAGATCGAAGATCAGACTCAGCAGCATCGGCCGGTCCGGTCATGCCGCAGGTGTCACCGCCCACCCTCGCGTCCGTCCGCGCTTTCCGTGCGCGTTGCTTCGCCATCCTTGCAGCCTCCGCGCGGGTCGGCCCGAGCGCGGAGGCGGGAGGCTGCCACCGACCGCCGCGCCCGAGCCGTTCGCCGGGGATCAACCGGCTACCCGTGAGTCCATTCTACACGAGCCGTTGTCGCCTCGGGGCCAATCTGATAGCATGGCGTTCTGACCCGGACAGGGCCACACGCGGGGTATGCATCATGCCCACCTACTCAGTTCAGGCATTGAACACGACAACTGGCCAAGAGGCGGTCGTGAAGGTCGTCGCGCTGGATGAGCGCGACGCGACCGATCATATCCATCGCCTCGGATTGGCCAGCGGCAAGGTATCGCTTGTCGCCGTCGATCCGCTGCCGTCTGCCTTCAATGAGGATGATGTAGCCTTTTATGTTGCGCTCGGCGGATTCGTGATGTTTCCTCTGGGGATCGTCGGGTGGGTGTGGGGGAAGACACTGCACGAGCATTCGGGAGGAGCACGCGGCGTGCGCGCGTGGCGAACCGGAAAACTAGCGGTCTGGCTTTGGATCATCTTCGTAGGAGGCAGCGTGTTGCTGAGCGTGGTGGCGTCGGGGTCGCTCGCGTATGTTGCCACAATGCTCGGCCCATCCGATGGTCGTACAGTGACCTCGACCATCGACACGCCGCCCGTGTTCATCCCGAGCGAGCGGACTACCCCACAGCGTGCCGCAAGTGAGAGGGTGACAACGCCTTGGCCTGCCGGAGCGGGACCGGGAGGACTGATATTGACGCCATCCCGAACACGGCTTGAGGAGTTGGCGCAGGCAAGTCCGAGAGTAGCCGCGCTGCTGGAGCAGGCTGATGATCGTGGCGTGTTTCCGTTGCCGAGCCGTCCCGAGTTTGTCAGGGCGGCCGCAAGCGATCCCGTGATGTGGCTGCTGCTTCGGGACATAGAGCGTCTAAACGGCTGGGATTGAATCTGCCCGTTGCTCTTGCCCCATGTTGAATGATCGCGGCGTTCGACGCCGGTGCAGGCTCGTCACTCAACGCCTGTCGCCGCTGCTCCCTCGCGTGGTCCCCTCATTCGAGCGAAGGGGCCTCGCGCGGCGGCGGGAGTCTGCTGCCGCACACCGCGCCCGGGCCGTTCGTCGGGGGATCAGTCCCGACGCCCTCGCGCATCTACCCCCTCCGGTCAAACTCGACCACTACGTCGCGCATCCCCGCCCGCCCGTGTCCGCCCAGATCGTCCAGCACGGCCCGTAGTTCCTCATGCTGCCGCGCGGCTTCGGCCACGGGGTCCGCGCCCGTCAGGTCGTCCACCGCCAGCCCGAGCAGCGGACGCGCACCGGAGGGGTCGGGCATGAGGTACCTTGCAAGCCACGCGCGGGCCGCCCCGTCGCCCTTCTCGGCGTCCTCGACGGCCCGCCGCACGATCCGAGTCCAGGCATCGACCGGGCACGCTTCCGAGAGCGCACGGAGGTAGTCGGCTTCGACCGCCCGACGCGGCCGACCCGGCCCACCGGGACAACCGGGCGCGAACCGCCCGCGCCCATCGCGCCCCGTTCCGTTCCGTTCGTTCGTGTCGATCATGGCCTGCCCTCCGGGTCGTCCGTTTGCCGCCGGTCTAAACCGTGCCCGGCCTCGCGTGCCCGCCTGTCGAGTTCAGCCGCCCGCCGCGCCCGGTACTCCCGTCGGGCGTTGCGCCGGGCCATGATGCGCGCCCGGTACGCCGCGTGTTCCTCGGGCGTCATCCGATCGCGCTTGCGGCCCGCCTTGTACGTCGGGTCGGACGGGTGCTTCCACGGCATGGTCAGTCCCCTACCGAAGCATCGGGACGGAAACCCTTGAAGGAATCTCCGACCATCACCCCACGGTCTACCCCGCGCGGGCCGTAGGAATCCGATCCCCCCTCCCCTTCGCCTCCGCCTTCGTGCTCCCTCTGGCATGACGTGGCGACGAAACCCCCATCGGCGCGGTCGTGGCGCGGGGTTTCGGTTCCGTCGCCAGTGCATCCACTCCGCCGGTCGGCATCGGCGATAGCAGCCCGCAGGGCCGCGACCGTGCCCGGCGCGTGCGGCCGTGTTCGAGGTCGTCGCGCTGTCATGCTTCGCCCTCCCGCGTGAGCGTCAGCAGCGCGGCCCTCTTGGCGCGCGAGAGCCGGGCCAAAGCCTCGACGTGCTCGGCGACGGCCTGCCGGTCCTCCGGCCTCAGCGCGGCCAGCGCAGCCGCCAGACGGGCCGCGAGGTCGGCGTCGTGCGGGTCGTCGTGGGGGTCGGTTTCGGGGCCTTGCGTTGCGCGCTGCGCTGCGCATGCGCTGCGCGCGGAGTCGGAATCGCGGTTCTCGGGGCCGTCCGGGCCGGTATCCAGTGGTTTTGTAAACCACAGGTCCCCGGTTCGAATCCGGGCGGCGGCTGTTCTCCGGGCCGACAATCGCTTTGGCACGTGCGGGCCGGGGGCGACACGGCCGGTCCATCCTCGCATGCGGCCACTGCTCGTGATCAGCGGTCGTCGTCGGCCTGCTCCTCGGCCGGCGCGGGCAGGCGCGCTCGCCACTCGGCGGCCTTGGCGTCGTGCCCGGCATCCGGCTCGGCGGCGTGCCAGGCGTCGTAGAGGTCAACAATGAGCCGAATCGACCGAAGGTGATGCGTATGCCCGTCACCGAACCTCGAGGCGTGCCTTCTCTCACACTCGAGGGCCAGGAACTCTGCGTCACGCCACACTCCGGTGTCGAGTAGATGCTTCGCCCGATTGAAGAGGAACACCAGCGTCTGGGGATGATCGTCCCCAAGTACGCGGCGACTCACGTCCAGCGCCTCGGTCAGGAGCAGACCGGCTTCCTCGGTGCGATTCTGGACCCGGAGCAGCGAGATCATGCCGTGTATCGACGCCAATGTATCCGGGTGGTCGTCGCCAAGCACGCGCCTTCTGCCCGCCAGCGCTTGGTGCCAGTGCTCCGTCGCTTCACCATGCCTTCCTTGAAAGAACAAAGCCGCCGCCAGGTTGTTTGCACATGTGAGTGTAGAGGGATGCTCATTGCCTAACACACTGCGGCACAGGTCGAGTGCCTCGCGGTACAGGACTTCCGCCTCCGAGTGCCTTCCTTGGTGCTGAAGCAATAGTCCCATGTTGTTGACCGAGGTGAGTGTACTCGGATGTTCGTCTCCGAGAACGCGGCGGCGTGCTTCGAGCGTAGCCCGCAGGTAGGGTTCTGCCAACTGGTGCTTGCCCAACGAGAGAAGCAGGTACCCCAGATTGTTCGTCATCAGGAGCGTCGTTGGATGCGATTCTCCCAGCAAGCGCCGGCTTGTCTCAAGCGACTCAACGTAGAATCGCCGAGCCTCGTCGTACTTCCCCAGTGATTCGAGAGTCGATCCCAAGTTGTTGAGGGCTATGAGTGTCGTGGGATGCTCTTCGCCGACGAGTTGTCGACTGATTTCCAACGCCTCACGGAAATAGGCCTCTGCTTCTGAGAAGGCGCCTCGGGCCGCCATGATGTAGCCCATGTTGTTGATGCTGATCTGCGTCTCGGAGTGCCGATCTCCGAAGAGGCGCCGGCTGGCCTCCAGAGCCTCCCGGTACAGCGCCTCAGCCCCAGGTATATCCCCCTTCGACAGGAGCACCGTCCCGAGGTTGCCGAGCGAAGACACCAACTCCGGATTCTCAACACCGAGAACTCGCCTATTGGTCTCCAGGCATTCGCGGAAGCATCGCTCAGCGTCGTCAAGTCTACCTTGTGCGTGGCTCAGTGCGCCCATCGCCTTGATCGA
>JAHCJE010000034.1 GCA_026128865.1 Phycisphaeraceae bacterium
AGGACGAGTTGATGGAGGCGATCCGCCGGGGGGAGCGAGAGCGGGAACGGCAGGAGCGATTCAACCGTCCGGACCCGTTCGAGCGTGAGAGTCCGCTGAATCGGCCTGGGCGGTGGGATCCGCCGGCGCGGCGGCCCGATGGGGGGGGGCGGCCATGAGGCGGCGTGCGTTCACGCTCATGGAGACGCTTGTGGCGATCGTGCTGCTGCTCGCGCTGTCGGGGGCGGTGATGTCGTTCTTCTGGAACTCGCTGGAGCGGCGCGACACGCTTCTCGCTTTGAGCGGGGAGGTTCGCGCGGGCACGCTGCTGCTGGAGCGGCTGGAGGCGGACTTCCTGACGGCGGTGGCAGCGGACGGAAAGGGGGGGGCGGGGATCGCGGGGGATCGGACGTCGGTGCGTGTGGTGTCGCGCGGGGTGAGGCCGACGCTGAACGGCGGGTCGGCGGCCGGCTCGCTCGGCGATGAGAAGGGGCTGGCGGTTCGTTTCGAGGAAGCGACCGGGCGCGTGAGCCTTCGGCGGTGGTCCGGGGAGGATCCGGGCGGGGGGTCGGATGAGGTGGTGGCGGAGGGCGTGTCCGCGCTGCGGCTGCGGTACTTCGACGGGCGTTCGTGGCGGGATTCGTTCGACAGCAAGTCGGCGGGTGATCTGCCTGTGGCAGTGGAGGTGGCGTTGTGGTTCCGTCGGCCGGGCGATCCGGCGCCGCGACCGGCGGTCGAGGAACGTCGTGTCGCGGCGGTGGAAGACGAAGAGGCGGAGTGGGAGGCCGAGGACGATCCGTTTGCGATGCCTGCGTCGTTCGATGATGCGGCGGCGTGGGAGGACGAGATTGTGCCATCCGACCTGCCGGAGCGTGAGCCGGACAGGGTTCGCGTCATCATCGTGCCTGACGGGCCGTCCGCGGCGTGGAGGGAGTCGCGATGAGAACGCCCGCGCGCCGGGGAACGGTGGTGTTCGCGGTGCTGGTGGTGATCACGCTGGGCGCGTTGGCCGCGGCGACGGTGCTCGTGAGCGCGGATGCGTCGATCGCGGAGGCGGAGGTGACGGTGACGCGGGCGCAGACGCGTGCGCTGGCGTGGTCCGGCGTGCAGGTGGTGATGGCGGAGTTGTCGTCGCAGCGGGATGCGCTGCTGGACGGCCGGTCGCCGCGCATCACCGAGGAGTGGGAGTTGTTCACGGACGAGGCGGGGCGTCGGTGGATGGTGCGGCTGGTCGATCTTGGGGTGCCGGGCGGTGTGCCGATCGTGAGCGAGAGCGGGAAACTGGACCTGAACACGGCGACGGAGGCGATGCTCGCGCTTCTGCCGGGCGTTGGCGATGCGCTTGCGAAGCGGATCGTGGAGGCGCGGGCGGAGCGGCCGCTGGCGAGCGTGGACGAGTTGCTGTCGGTGGAGGGGTTCACGCCGGAGATGGTGTATGGCGAGGACGCTGGCGCGGCGGGCGGGTCGCTCGCCAGTGAGGGGGCGTCACTGCCTCTCGCGGATCTGGTGACGGTGTTCTCGTTCGATCCGAACGTGCAGAGCGGGGCGGGGGATGACCCGCTTCGGCACCGTGGGCGAAAGCGCGTGAACCTGAACCAGGCGTGGTCGGACAGCCTTCGGGGCGCGTTGGTGGAGCGGTTCGGCGAGGGCGTGGCGCAGGCGGTCGAGCAGATCATGAAGAACGGGACGGAGTTCAAGTCCGAGTCGGACTTCGTGCGAGTGATGCGGTTCTTCCAGGTGCCGCCGGCGGATTGGGCGGAGGCGCTGGACGCCCTGTGCACGAGCGACGACGACTACCTGCTCGGGCGTGTGGACCTGAACACTGCGCCGGCCGAGGCGCTGGCGTGCGTGCCGGGCATCGATGCGGCGATGGCGGAGGAGATCGTGGCGGCGAGGGAGCGGCTGGACGATTCGGCTCGGAAGAGCGTCGCGTGGCCTGCGGCGGAGGGGATCGTGCCGGAGGCGGAGTTCCAGGAGGCGGTTCCGTGGCTGACGACGCGGGCGATGCAGTGGCGGGTTCGAGTGGAGGCGGGGGTCGCGCCGGCGGAGTCGGTGGTGGGGCCTGGGGACGCGCCCGCGCTGGTGCAGCGGATGGTGCTGGAGGCGGTGATCGATGTTTCGTCGCAGAGGCCTCGGGTGGCGTACTTACGGGATGTGACGCTGCTGCCGCTGGCGAGGCGGCTGTATGCGGGGCGTACGGAGGAGGCGGCGGACGAGTGGCCGGAGGACGAGGCGGACCTGTTGGAAGACCCGGAGGAGACGGCGACGGCGTCGGGTCTGCCTCCGCTGGAGTGGGAGCGTTGGGCGACGAACGAGCCGACGCGGATGTCGCCGAGTTCGATCGCGAGCGGTGGGGAATCCACCGGCTCGGCGGGTGCGGCGAGGGTTGACGGGTTCGGGTACGATGGCGAGCGCGGCGCGGAATCGTCGTCCGGCGGAGACCCGGGCGTGTCCGGCGTTGAGGCCGCGCCTTCGGCCGGCGGTGATCCCCGCATCGGCCGGTGGACGCCACGGAGGGCGCGAAGCCGATGAACACTCGGCGCAGATCATCGGTGGTGCTCTCGCTGGACCGCGATGGCGTGGTGGCGGTGTGGGGTGAGGTTTCCGGCGGTCGGGTGCAGATCAAGGCGTGGGTGAACGCGCGACTGCCTGGCGAGGTTGATGCGGCGGACGCGTCGGCGGTTGGAGCGTGGCTGCGGCAGACTCTGCGTGACGCGGGGATCACGGCGCGTGCGGCGGTGTTCGCGGTGCCTCGTGCGAACGTGGTGCTGAAGCGGTTGACGCTGCCGAGGCCGTCGGAACCGCTCCCTGACGGTCGCGGCTCGTTTGAGGATGAATCGGACTTGGCGGGGATGGTCGCGCTGCAGATGTCTCGGCAGTTGACGATGCCGATGCAGGGCGCGGTGATCGATTTTCTGCCGATCGACCTGCCTGACGGGACGGAGACGACGGTGCTGGCGGGCGCGCTGCCTGGTGACCAGGTGACGTGGTGCCGGTCGGTGGCGAAGGCGGCGGGTCTGCGCGTGAAGGGGATTCACCTTCGGGGGGAAGGGGCGGCCGCGCTGCTGGCGGAACTGTCGCACCGGCAGGACGGAGCGCTGATCGGCGTGGCGATCGCGGGGGACGCGGTCGAACTGGTGGTGATCGAGGAAGGCAGGCTGGTGTCGTCGCGCGGCGTGGACGTGCCGGCGGGGGACGACCCGGCGTTCGCGCAGCGGCTGGCGGTCGAGGCGAAGCGTACGTGGATGAGTTACCGCGGGACGCGCGACTCAGCGGAGGTCGAGTGCGTGGCGGTGCTCGGGTCGGGGGCGCGGGTGGAGGCGGTGGGTGCGGCGTGCGGGCGCGAACTGGAACTGCCGTGGTCTCGTGTCGGGCTGCCGGGGATGGTGGACCTGCCGGAGGAGTTGCGGCGGGCGGATGCGGTGCTGCCGCTGGTGCCGCTGATCGGGCTGTTCGTGGGGCAGTTGGCGTCGCGGGAGTGGCTGGACTTTGCGAACCCGAGGCGTGCGCCGGATCGGGCCGCGCGGGTGCGGCAGGCCGCGCTGCTGGGGGTGTTCGCGGTGATCGTGGTCGGGGGGGGGTCGTATGTGTGGGGGCTGAACCGGCTTGCCGCGCTGGACGGGCGGATCGCTGCGGAGAAGGCGCGGAACGAGAAACTGGTGGAGCGTTACTCGCAGCACGTGCGTCAGAAGGCTCGCCTGGAGCACCTGGAGCGGTGGTCGGGGCTTGGCGTGGACTGGCTGGCGCACCTGGAGTGGATCGGCGACCAGACGCCGACGAACGGGAGCGCGCTGGTGGACCAGATCGACGGGTCGCTGGAGGCGACTGTGTCGTTCGCGTCGCGTGAGCGGCAGTACACGACGGGGAAGTGGTCGCAGCAGCAGGAGTCGCGGTTCCGCGTGCGCGGGCAGTCGCAGCAGCGGACGGCGGCGGACGACCTGCGCGGACGATTGGTGGCGGATCGGGTCTATCGGGTGGACACGACCGGGCCGGACGTGCCGAACCGGTTCGATTTCACGCTGGTGACGGGGCTGAAGAGGCCTGATCGGCCCGCGAACGGCGCGGCTGGGGAGCGCGCGGCGGACGGCGGGGGTGGCGGATGAAGCCAGGGGGACGGCTCATCGCTGGGGCGATCGGCGTGGTCGTCGTGGGCTGGATCGGGTACGCCGCGTATGGGCGGTTCTACGCGAAGCCGGCGGCTGAGCGTCTGGCGCGGCTGGACTCGTTCGAAAGATCGTCGCGCTGGCTCGAAGAGCAGATGGATGACGAGTTCCGCGTGCGCGAGCGGCTGGTGGAGCATGCGTCGGCGACGCTCGGGGCTTCCGCGGAGGTCGTGGAGCATCGTTTCCGAACGGGGTTGAGCGCAATCGCGGCGTCGGCGGGGCTGCGCGACGTGGTGGTGACGCAGAATCGGCCGATGCCGGAGGGGAACCCCGCGGCGCGGGAGCGCGTGCGTGACTTCACGCGTGACCAGTTGCGGGTGGCGGATTTTTATACGGTGTCTGGCGAGTTGCGCGGGAAGGGGACGCTGGAGCAGGCGACGCGAGCGATCGCGTTGGCGCAGGCGCAGCCGTGGGTGGCGCGTGTGACGTCGCTGACGCTGCGGCCGGAGTCGGAGGATCGGCAGCAGTTTGAGCTGCGTTTGTCGGTGCAGACGGTGGTGCTGCCGGACGTGGCGAAGGACTCGGAGACGACGCCACCGGTGATCGTGGAGCCTGGGGAGGAGGCGCAGCGGATCGCGTCGTCGGTGGCGGCGCGGAATGCGTTTGCGCCGCCGAAACCTGAGCCGCCCCCGCGACAGCCGAGGCAAGAGCAGCGGCAGGCGGATCGTCCGCCGCCGCCGCCGCCCCCTCCGCCGTATGACCTGTGGCGTCTGAACGCGGTGGTCTCTGCGGGGGGGCAGGTCGAGGCGTGGCTGGTGAACGTGAAGAGTGGGGAGTGGCGATCGCTGCGTCCGGGGGACGGTGTGCTGGACGCTGTGCTGATTGAGGCGGGCGGGGAGAAGGCGGTCTTCAAGATCGGGGAGCAGGCGTTCCAAGTCCTGTTGAATGAGACACTTGCGCAACGGCAGCCGGTGCCGTGAGGCGGTTGTCGGCGGTATCGGTATAGTGGCTACTAGCCGAGGTGGCCGCCGGAGGGCGGCGTTCGTTGGCAGAAGGAGCGAGTCCATGGCCCGGCAGGCACAGAGACGGCTGATGGTTGCGGCGTCCCTCTTCGCGGCGGCGGGGGGGGCTTGCTCGGTGTTCGCGCAGAGCGAGGAGGCGCCGGAGGCGATCGTTGCGCCCGAGGGGCCGGCGTCGGCGGCGCCCGCGTCGGTCGCGGCGCAGCCTGAGCCTGCGCCCGCGCAGCCGGAGGAGCGTCGGGTCGGGTTCGTGTTCAAGGACACGCCGTTCGACCAGGTGCTGGACTACTTCTCGCGGACGACGGGGCTGCCGATCGTGCGCGAGGCGGCGGCGCCGGCGGGGGCGATGACGTGGGTGGGCGGGCAGACGGAGTATTCGTTCGCGGATGCGCTGAGCATTCTGAACCTGAACCTGCGGATGCACGGGGTGATGCTGCGGCGCGAGGAGAACTATCTGTACCTCTCGACGCTGGCGGACGCGGTGAAGAGGCCGAGCGAGGTGTTCGATGCTTCGCTGATCCCGCCGGGGGTGACGCCGGACCAGATCCTGACGGTGATGATCCCGCTGCAGAACTCGCGGGCGACGGTTGTGGCGGAGCAGGTCAAGCCGCTGTTGGCGCCGTTCGGTGCGGTGACGGCGGTCGAAGCGCAGAACATGCTGATCCTGGTGGAGACGGCGGCGCAGTGCGTGCGTCTGCGGGACGTGATCGCGTTGATCGACGCGCAGCGTCCTGTGGACTCGGCGTTCGAGCTGTTCCGGCTTCGCCACGCGAACGCGGAGCAGGCGGTGACCGCGCTCAAGGGCCTGGTCGGGCAGCGTGTGGTGAAGCAGATCATCAACCCGCAGGACGGGAAGGTGCGGACGCTGGAGGAGATCGACATCGCGGGTCTGAGCCTGGAGGCGGACAAGCGGACGAACTCGGTGATCGCGGTCGGGCCTGAGGCTCGGCTTCAGACGGTGCGGGAACTGATCACGATCATCGACGTGCCGGGGGACGGGCTGGGCGGCGATCGGCAGATGATGACGTTCGCGCTGGAGACGATCACGCCTGACGAGGCGGCGCAGCGGCTGAACGCGCTGTATGCGGCGGTGCCGCAGGAGTCGAAGCCGGTGGTAGTGCCGCTCGGCACGGTGAACAAGGTGAGCGTGGTGGCGTCGCAGGCGCTGCTGATGCAGGCGAGCGCGCTGATCGGGGAGATCGACCCGGCGGCGGCGACCGGGCAGGTGCGCCGGCCGGCGGCGGAGAGCGTGGGACGGGTGGTGGCTCTGAAGCACGTCGAGCCTGCGCGGGTGGAGCAGATTCTGTCGCGGATGCTGACGCCGCGGCAGCAGTCGGCGGTGCGGTTCACGGCGACGCCGGATGGGCGGGGCCTGCTGGTGGCGGGACCGCCGGCGGACGTGGCTGCGCTGGAGGGGCTGATCGCGGGGCTGGACGTTCGTTCGGGGGCGGACGTTGACGTGCGGGTGGTGCGGATCGCGACGGGTGATCCGGCGGCGATGCTTGCGCGTGCGCAGGAGTTGGATTCGGCGACGGGGGAAGGGGAGCGCGATCCGGTGCGTGCGACGCTGGACGCTGAGAGCCGGAGCGTGACGCTGATCGGCACGCGGGGGGGACTGGCGCGGTTCGAGCAGTTGCTGCGGACGGCGGAGTCGGCGGTGGTGGTGGAGGTGGAGAGCCGTGCGTATGCGCTGAAGACGGCTGCGCCTTCGCAGTTGGGGCCGCGGTTGGAGCGGCTGGCGCGTCCGATGCTGACGCCTGACGACGGGTCGGCGTACCACGAGCCGTCGTTCGAGCCGCTGGACGAGTTGGACACGCTGATCGTGCGTGCGCTGCCGTCGCAGCACGGGGTGCTGGAGCGGCTGATCGAGCAGTTGGACGCGGAGGAGCCTGGTCGGAGGGAGTTCCGGGTGGTTCCGGCGGGAGCGGGCGATCCGGCGAAGGTGCGGGAGCGGGTGGTGGAGTTGCTGGCGCGTCTCAACGAGGGGCTGCCGCGGGAGCAGCAGGGGCGGGTGGAGATCGAGATCGACGCGGTGTCGGGGAACCTGCTGGTGATGGGCGATCCGGCGGGGATGCAGCAGTTTTCGAGCGTGATCGGGCAGGTGCAGCAGTTGATCTCGCCGGTGCGCGAGGTCCGGATGATCGAGTTGAAACTCGCGAGCGTGCACGAGGTGATCGCGTTTCTGGACGAGATGGCTTCGGCGAGCGAGTCGCTGATCATTCAGGGCGGGCCGAGGCCGGTCTTCGAGCCGATCGAGTCGACGAACTCGCTGCTGGTTGCGGCGCAGCCGATGCAGTTGGCGGTGATCGAGCAGTTGGTGCGGAGCGTGGACGCGCGGCAGGCTGGGGAGAGGCCGCCGCTGCGGATTCTGCGGCTTCGGAGCACGGACGCGGGGAACCTGGCGCAGGTGCTTCAGTCGTCGTTCGACCAGCGCACGCCGGAGGAGCGATCGAAGCAGCCGGTGAGCGTGCGGGCGGACGATCCGACGAACACGCTGATCGTCTCGGCGCACCCGGACCTGCTGCCGGAGATCGAGGCGATCGTCGAGCAGTTGAACGAGACGCAGGCGCTGGACGCGGAGGGGCGTGAGATCCGCATCTTCCCGCTGGCGTGGGCGCGGGCGGAGGAGTTGGCGCAGACGATCGACCAGATGTACCCCGAGCCGCCGATGCCGATCGATCCGCGGACGCGGCTGCCGCGTCCGGACCTTCGGCTGCCGAAGGAGATCACGGTTCGGGCGGATCGGGCGACGAACTCGCTGATTGTGGACGCGCCCGGGAAGCGTCTGGCGGGGTTCGAGCAGATCGTGCGTTCGCTGGACCAGCAGCACCGGGGGGATGACGCGGAGGTGCGGACGTACCGGCTTGAGCGTGCGGACCTGGACGCGGTGGCGCGGACGCTGCGCGAACTCTCGTCGAGCGGGGCGTTCCGGGTTGGGAGCCGGACGCCGGTGACGGTGAGCACGGAGCCGGCGACGCGATCGCTGGTGGTGAGCGGGCCGTCGGCGGTGTTCGCGGACGTGGAGCGTGTGCTGAAGGAGATCGGGCAGGCGCCGGATCGGCCCGCGACGACGCTGAAGATGTACGCGCTCAAGCACGCGCGGGCGGAGCGGTTGCAGCCGCTGCTGCGCGACCTGCTGGCGACGCGGCTGCGCGACGAGGAGGAGCGTGCGGGGCGCTCGCCGGCGTCGGCGGAGGCGCTGCTGAACGTGTCGTCGCACGCGGGCTCGAACACGCTGATCATCTCCGCGCCGGAGGCGATCCAGCAGATCGCGGAGGAGTTGGTGCGCGCGCTGGACACCGAGGCGGCGGCGTCGGGTCGGCGGGTGATCCGGGTGACGCCGCTGTCGTACGCGGACGCCTCGGCGGTGGCGCAGACGCTGACGGCGACGATCCCGAGCATGGAGTTGCCGGGCGGGGGGGACGTGCGGGTGATCGCCGCGACCGGCTCGAACGCGCTGATCCTGTCGGGCGCGGAGGCGGACCTGCGGAAGGTGGAGGAACTGGTCGCGCCGCTGGACGTGCGTCCGGTGGACCCCGAGACGATGGGTGTCGAGACGTTCGCGCTGGTGCACGCGGATGCGACGCAGATCGCGCAGACGGTGGAGCGGCTGCTGGTGCAGCAGCAGGAGACGGACCCGCGGATTCTGACGCTTCAGTTGCGTTATGCGCGCACGCCGGAGTTGTTCCGTCGTCCGACGATCCGGGTGGAGGCGGAGCAGCGGACGAACTCGCTGATCGTGTCCGCGCCGGCGGAGACGCTGGAACTGGCGCGGACGATCATCCGTCGGCTGGACGAGCCGGTCGAGGCGACGGGGCGGGTGGTGGAGACGTTCACGCCGGCGCGGGCCGTGCCGGGCGAACTGGCGCAGTCGGTCGCGCGGATCGTGAACCAGACGGTGCCGCAGGGCCGGCGTGCGATGGAACTGACGCCGGACGCTCGCTCGGGGAGCATCGTGGCGGTGGGGACGCAGGAGCAGGTGGCGGAGGCCGTGCGGCTGATGTCGGAGTTCGACGATCGGGTGCCGGCGGTGCCGCAGACGGAGTTGGCGGTGGTGGAGTTGCGGTACGCGGATGCGCGTGCGGTAGCGGGGACGGTGGAGTCGCTGGTCTCGGATCGGGCGCGGTGGCCGGCGGAGTTGGTGCAGGCGGAGCGGGCGGGGGTGTCTGTGGCGTCGCCGCGGGTGAACGCGGATGCGCAGGCGAACCGGCTGGTGATCAGCGCGCCGAGCGTACTGGTGCCGATGGCGCGGCAGTTGGTTGAGACGCTGGACCAGCCTGCGGCTTCGCGGTCGGTGCAGGTGGCGGTGTTCCGGTTCGAGCGTGGGCAGGCGGCGAGCGCGGCGGAGGCGTTGCGGGCCGCGCTGACGGCGCAGGCTCGGCCGGGCGAGCCGACGCCGACGGTGACGCCGGAGCCGGCGAGCAACTCGGTGATCGTGGCGGCATCGGCGGAGCGGCTGGCGCAGGCGGGTGAACTGGTGCGTGAGATGGACGCGACGGTCGAGCCGGACCGGGTGTCGGTGCGGACGGTGTTCCTGCGGCACGCTCGGGCGGAGACGGTGGCGCCGATCGTCGAGCAGGTGCTGATGCGTGAGTCCACGATGGAACTGCTGCCGGAGTGGCAG
This sequence comes from Phycisphaeraceae bacterium, assembly GCA_026128865.1. GTDB lineage: Bacteria > Planctomycetota > Phycisphaerae > Phycisphaerales > UBA1924 > CAADGN01. Next base: position 9,726 of record JAHCJE010000034.1, read on the forward strand.
CGGTGGCAGTACCTGCTGCGCGGGTCGGACGACGAGCGGACGGCGAAGGTGCGCGTGGCGGCGGAGCGTCGGCTGAACGCGGTGGTGGTGAGCGCCTCGCCCGCGGTGCTGGAACTGGCCGAGCAGGTGATCGCGCAGTTGGACGCCCCGCCGGAGGGTGGGCCGGAGGGCGAGCGGCTGGTGCGCGTGATCCCGCTGGTGAACGCGGACGCGACGATGCTGGCGCAGAACCTGGAGGCGGTGTTCGCGGATGAGGCGGAAGGCCGGCAGGCTCCGACGATCCGGGTGGACGCGGGGGGGAACGCGCTGATCGTGCGGGCGACGGCGGGGCAGATGCAGACGGTGGACCGGCTGGCGCGCGAACTGGACGCGGCGACGCTGACGACAAGCCGGCAGATGCGGATGATCCCGATCGACCGCTCGCGGGCGGACGCGCAGTTGATGGCGGCGACGCTGAAGCGGCTGCTGGAGCAGCAGGGCGGGGTGAAGGTCGAGATCATCTCGACGGAGGAACTGCTGCAGGGGGACGCGAAGCCCGCGGGGGGGGGGGGAGCCGCGCAGCGACGCGGGGTTTCGGGGCGCGCCCGCGCTGAACGGAGGCCCGCACGGACTGATGCTGTGGCTCGTGGGGGCCGCGGTCGTTTCGCAGCCCGATGGGCAGGCCGAGGAGCCGACGGTTCGGATCGCGGTGGACCCGGCGTCGAACAGCCTGGTGGTGGTGGGTTCGCCGCGGCTGACGGAGCGGGTGCTGGAACTTGCGCGGCTGATCGAGCAGCAGATGCCGGCGGAGCCGACGTCGGTGCGGATCGTGACGCTGCCGGCGTCGGCGGATGCGCGGGCGATCCAGCAGTTGGTGTCGCAGACGGTGGGGAACGTCGGGCGTGTGTCGGCGGACAACCCGGGCGGGTTCACGGGTCGGGTGGCGGTCGCGCCGGACCCGAGCGAGACCGCGCTGATCGTGTGGGCGAACGAGACGGACTTTCAGACGGTAGGGCGGTTGATCGCGTCGCTGGCGTCGCTGGAGGCGCAGCGGTCGCTGACGGTGAAGATCTACCCGCTGTCGAACGTGACGGCGGCAGGGGCGGTGGCGGCGATTCAGGACCTGTTCCAGATCTCGCCGCGGGGGCGGCAGGCGCAGCGGCTGCGCGGGCTGGACCTGACGGTGGTCACGCCGGGCGAGGCGCCGGTGCGCGGGATGGTCGATCCGTCGCTGGTGACGGTGACGCCGGACCCGGGTGGGGCGTCGGTGATTGTGGCCGCGCCGGACGAGGCGATCGGGCTGATCGACGGGTTGATCTCGCTGCTGGACCAGAGTCCGGTTGCGGACCGGCTGGCGATCCGGCGTTATTCGCTTGAGAACGCGCGTGCGACGGAGTTGTCGCCGACGTTGCAGCAGTTGTTCGAGGCGCAGCGGCAGGGGCCGGGGGCGAACGACCTGCCGCGGGCGCGGTTCATCGCGGACGACCGGACGAACTCGATGCTGGTGACGGCGTCGGCGTCGCAGCACGAGGAGGTCATTCGGCTGCTGGCGGCGGCGGACGTCCGGCAGGCGGAGGACGGGCTTTCGCTGGCGATCCTGCCTTTGGCGCACGCGCAGCCGAGCACGGTGCAGCGGATCGTGGAGCAGGTGGTGATCGGTCGCGACCCCGGGCGGCGCGAGCGGATCCAGATTTCGGCGGAGGACCAGTCCGGGCTGCTGGTGGTGCGGGCGTCGGAGGAGGATCTGGCGGACGTGCGTTCGGTGGTGGCGGAGGTGGACACGAGCAAGGTTGCGGACCTTCCGGTGCGTGCGATCAAGCTGCACAACGCGGACGCGCAGACGGTGTCGCAGGCGTTGCGGCAGTTCTATCAGGACCGGTCGCAGGCGACGCAGCGTGCGGGGCGGCGTGCGGGGCCGGGCGTGGCGATCACGGGTGACCGGCGCAGCGGGACGGTGGTGATCGCGGCGAGCGACGAGGACTTCGAGCAGTTGCGGTCGCTGGCGTCAACGTTCGACGAGGCCGCGCCGTCGAAGGAGATGCGGTTCAGCATCATCCCGCTCCAGCACGTTCGCGTGACGGACATCGGTGACACGGTGCAGAACATCTCGTTCGAGTTGCAATGGGAGCGTGTGCCGTGGTGGGGTGGGCGTCAGGAGGGATCGACGGAGGACAAGCTGTTCGTTGAGCCGAACGAGCACACGAACAGCATCGTGGTGATGGGGCAGGGCGAGACGATGGCGACGATGGAGCGGATCATCGCCGCGCTGGACCAGCCTCGCTCGGACCTGACCGCGCTGGTGGTTCGGGCGGTGCCGGTGCGGAACGCGGACCCGCAGGCGCTGGCGAACGTGATCCAGCGTTCGATGGTGACGCCGGGGTGGCGGGCGTGGCGCGGGCCGGACCCGGACGCGGTGACGGTGGAGGTTGACCGTCGTCGTCGGACGCTGATCCTGGTGGGCAAGGGCGCGAAGATCGAGCAGGCGCAGGCGTATATCGAGCAGTTGGACACGGCGAGCGGGCGGCCGGACCAGGTGATCGAGTCGATCCGGCTCGAGCACGCGCAGGCGGATCGGGCGGGGAACAGCCTGCGACAGTTCTTCATGGAGCGGGCGCGGGCGGAGGGGCTGCCGGAGGACGCGTTGTCGATCATCGGGTCGCGGGACGGGAACCTGCTGCTGGTGTCTGCGGACCCGGTGAGCATGGCGATGATCCGGGACATGGTGGCGCAACTCGACCAGCCGGAACTGGGGCCGGACCGGCGGCGGGAGATGTACTACCTGCAGAACACGAGCGTGGCGGACGCTGCGAACGTGCTCCGCGAGCAGTTCCCGGCGACGGGGCGTGTGGAGGACCGTGTGATCGTGACGGCGCAGCCGAGCACGAACTCGCTGATCGTTTCCGCGCCCGGGAAGGTGTTCGCGCAGGTGGACGGGCTGGTGGCGATGCTGGACGAAGTCCGGCAGGTCGGGTCGATCGTGACGATCGGGCTGGAGAAGGCGCGGGTGCAGGAGGTGGTGGAGGCGCTGCGGGCCGCGCTGCCGGAGAACCTGAAGGTCAAGATCACGCCGGTGGTGCGCAGCAACTCGATCATGCTGACGGGATCGGACGAGGCGATCGCGCAGGTGCAGGAGCACGTTCGCCGGCTGGATGTTGAGCCTGAGCAGCAGATGCAGCAGTTCAAGGTGGTGCGGCTGAACCACGCGCTGGCGACGGACGTTCGCTTCACGCTGAACCTGCTGCTTCGGAACCGGCCGCGGGGGACGGGTGAGCCGGACCCGAGCATCGACTTCAACAGCATCGACAACACGCTGAGCATTCTGGCGACGCCGGACCAGATGCGGCAGATCGGGGAGATGATCGAGCAGTTGGACGTGCCGTCGGGTCCGGGGCGGAAGACGGAGTTCGTGAAACTGGAGTTCGCGGACGCGGAGCAGACGGCCAAGGCGCTGGGGGTGTTCTACGGTCGGTTCGCGGCCGAGGCGACGACGGCGGGGGCGCGGAACGCGACGATCATCGCGGACCCGACGAGCAACTCGCTGGTGATCAGCGCGGACGAGGGGGAATGGGAGAACATCCGGGCGCTGCTGTCGAAACTGGACACGGAGGAGTACGACACGTCGCGGCAGTTGGTGGTGATCCCGCTGAAGCACGCGGACGCGACGAGCGTCGCCCGCGCGCTGAACGAGGGGTTCCGGGCGCAGTTGCAGGACCAGGTGCAGGCGGAGCAGTTGCGACGTGCGCAGGACCAGGCGAACCGTGGCGTGCGGCAGGACGAGCGGTCGGCGGCTGTTCCGCCGCCGGTGCTGGTGTCGGCGGAGGGGACGCCCTCGGTGTCGGCGGAGGTGTTCACGAACTCGCTGATCGTGTCGGCGGGTCGGCAGGAACTGCTGCGCATCGAGCGGGTGGTGGAGCAGTTGGACGTGCCGGGGTTCGCGGCGATGCCGGAGCCGACGGTGATCCCGATCGACACGGGCAGGGCGTCGCAGGTCGCGCAGGCGATCCGCGAGATGTTCCAGTCGGACCGCATCCGGCGCAGCGGCCCCGGTGCGGTGCTGGTGTACGGGGACGACGCGAGCAACGCGCTGATCGTGCGGGCGGAGGGGACGGAACTGGCGCAGATCAGGGCGCTTGCGCAGGCGATCGTCTCCGGGAGCGGGCTGCGGGTCTCGCCGCACGTGCTGCGGCTGACGAGCATCCCGGCGGCGCGGCTGCAGCAGACGATCCGGTCGACGTTCACGCCGGTTGCGCAGCAGTTGGGCGAGACGCTGAGCGTGGAGGTTGACCGGACGACGAACTCGCTGGTGATCGCGGCGTCGCCGGGCGTCTACGAGCAGATCGAGCGTGTGGTGCGTGAACTGGACACGCCGGCGGTCGCGCCGGACGGGGTGGACCAGCCGATCGGCGCGGGGGGGATTGCGCCGGGGGTGTTCATCATCGACGTGCAGAACAACTCGGCGGAGGCGGTGCGGCAGATGCTGGAGCAGATGGGCGTGACGCGCCCGCCGCAGGGCGATCGGCCGGGCGTGGTCTCGGAGCCGGTGACGCTCATCCCGCTGAAGACGCGGCAGGCGCTGGCGGTGATCGCGGGCGCGCACGACGGGCAGGTGATCGTGGGGCTGGTGCGCGCGCTGGATGCCGCGCCGGCGGACGCGACGCAGCACGCGTCGGTGATCCAGTTGCGCCTGGCGTCGGCGGATGCGCTGGTGCAGACGCTCCGGGCGATGCTGGACCCGTCGCAGCAGGCGTCGGGTTCGAGCCAGGCGGCCGCGCTGTCGGAGCACGTGCGCCGGCTGAACCTTCGGCCGACGGGGCTGGACGAGGGTCGGCTGGAACTGGACCTCTCCAGGCCGATCCGGCTGGTGCCGGACGTGCAGTCGAACGCGGTGGTGATCGCCTCGACGGAGGCGAACGTGCGGGTGATGGAGTCGGTGGTGCGTTCGCTGGACACGCTGCCGATCGGGGACGCGGTGGTTGTGCGCATCTTCCCGCTGGAGAACTCGGCGGCGGTGCGTGTGCGCGGGATCATCGAGCAACTCTTCAGCCAGGGCGAGGCGCTGCGGCGTCTTCCGGGCACGCAGCGGCGCGGGCAGCCTTCGACGGCGACGGGGCAGGCGCTGGCGGGCGAGATCGCGGTTTCGGTGGACGAGCGTACGAACGCGCTGATCGTGGCCGGGCGCGAGGAGGCGGTTGCGCTCGTGGAGGTGCTGATCCGCGACCTGGACGACGACCGTGCGGAACGGTGGGTGGAGCCGACGATCATCCGTCTGGCGCACGCTGACGCGCGGACGGTTGCGGCGACGCTGCGGAGCGTGCTGATCGACTCGCAGGCGTCGACGCCCGAGATCGCCGCACTTCGGAACCAGGCGGCGCGGGTGCGGATGGTGCAGAAGGGCGGCGACCCGATGGACCCGGCGTCGCGGATCGAGTCGGACATCTTTGCGCCGCTGGTGGGCCTGTCGATCACGCCGGAGACGGACCTGAACTCGATCATCGTGGTGGGGACGCCGGCGAACCTGCGGCTGGTGAACGAACTGGTGTCGCACCTGGACGTGGAACTGGCGGCCGCGGGGAACCTGGTGCGGTTCTTCCCGCTGAAGCATGCGCTGGCGGACCGTGTCGGGGCGATCATCGGGGACGTCTTCCGGCAGCGCGAGCAGGCGGGATCGCTGCGGCCTGAGGACCGGCTGGTCATCTCGTCGGACGTGCGCACGAACAGCCTGATCGTGGCGACGAGCCAGCGCAGTTTCGAGGTCGTTGGGAGCCTGATCGCGTCGCTCGACACGGCGGACGCTTCGTATTCGGTGGGGCTGCACGTGATCCCGGTGCCGGACGGGAACGTGACGCAGTTGGCGGCGAGTTTGGACCGGCTGATGCGGGACCGGATCGCTGCGACGCAGCGGGCGGGGAGCGTGCAGTCGCCGGCGGACGTGTTCAGCATCGTGCCGGACGCGACGAACAACCTGCTGATCCTGGCGTGCAGCGACGAGAATCTGCAACTCGTGCGGGACTTCATCGAGGCGTTGCGGAAGGACGCGAACGCGATCCTGCTTGGCGAGCGTGTGGCGTTGATCCAACTCAAGGCCGCACGTGCGGCGGACGCGGTGCAGTCGATCAACAGCCTGTACGTGCAGCGTGAGAACGAGCGGCGCGGGGCCGGGAGCGTGCTGGTGGTGCCGAACCCGCGTCTGAACGCGCTGATCGTGAGCGGGACGCAGGACGACGTGAACGTGATCCGGGGGCTGGTCGAGCGGCTGGACACGAACGAGATCGCGACGGTGCAGGACGTTCGGCGGATCGAGTTGAAGTCGGCGAACGCGATCGAGGTGGTGCAGTTGATCCAGGGCGTGCTGGCGGGGCGTTCGCTGTCGGGGGCGGCTGGGGGGCAGGCGGTTCGGCTGCGGTACTTCCGGGATCAGGTGGCGCAGGGGGCCGAGGGTCTTGCGGGGCGAGACATGACCGAGGCGGAGGTGGACGACTTCATCCGTGAGCAGGTGCGGATCACGCCGGACCTGCGGACGAACTCGGTGATGGTGGCGGCTCCGACGCAGATCGTGGACCTGGTGTCGGCGATCGTCTCGGACCTGGACATGAGCCGGGCGGGGTCGCGGAAGATCGAGCACTACCGGCTGGTGAACGCGGACGCGCGTGCGATGGCGACGTTGCTCCGCGACCTGTTCAACCTCCAGCAGCAGGGGGACCGGCTGGTGCTGATCCCGACGGGGATGCCGGGCGCGGAGGACGACCCGACGCTGGGCGGGCTGGGGCGGACGAACGTGACGGCGGTGCCGGACGTCCGGCAGGAGTTGTCGATCACGATCGATGCGAGGACGAACTCGCTGCTGGTGTCGGGGACGGAGGAGTACCTGGAACTGGTGGGGGACGTGGTGCGTGAACTGGACTCGATCCAGGCGAACGAGCGCGAGCAGATGGTGGTGCACCTGGCGAACGCGCGGGCGATGGAAGTGGAGCGCACGTTGCAGGGGTACTTCCAGTCGGAGGCGGACCGGCTGCAGCGGACGCTGAGCGCGGAGATGCAAGGCTCGGTGGCGAGGCAGTTGGAGAACGAGGTGACGATCGTCGGGGACGAGAAGAGCAACAAGCTGCTGATCTCGGCGTCGCCGCGGTACCTGGACACGGTGGAGCGGATCGTTCGGGAGCTGGACGCCGCGCCGCCGCAGGTGATGATCCAGGTGTTGCTGGCCGAAGTGTCGCTGGACGCGGAGAACACGTGGGGGTTCGACGTGCGCGTCGGCGGGGCGACGGGGCTTGGGAACGACGCGTACAAGATCGGCGTGTTCGCGGCGGGGACTGGGGTGTCGTCGGCGATCGGGACGCCGAACATCGCGGTGTCGTCGCTGGACTTCGAGTTGCTGATCCGTGCGTTGGAGGTGCAGGGGAAACTGGAGGTGCTGAGCCGGCCGCAGGTGACGGTGCGGAACAACGAGATCGCGCGGATTCAGGTCGGCGAGGACATCGGGCTGGTGTCGGCGTTCGACCGGTCGGACACGGGCAACGTGCGTTCGGACGTGGAGCGGCGCGAGATCGGGATCATCCTTCAGGTGGTGCCGACGATCAGCCCTGACGGGTTCGTGCGGATGGACATCCGTCCCGAGATCTCGACGCTGAGCCAGCGCGAGATCCAGATCTCGGAGAACCTTTCCAGCCCGGTGATCAACGTGCGCAAGGTGGAGACGACGGTGGCGGTGATGGACGGGCAGACGGTGGTGATCGGGGGGCTGATCCAGACGACGGCGGAGGAGCGGGAGAACCGCATCCCGTTCTTCGGGCATTTGCCGGTTGTGGGGGGCCTGTTCCGGTCGAACGTGAAGCAGAATCAGAAGACGGAACTGCTCGTGATTCTCACGCCGCGGATCGTGCCGGGTGGCGAGGGTTCGATCGAGCGCTACCAGCGGCTGAGCGACGGTGAGATCATGCGGATCAGCGACCCGAATCGCGTGCTCAAGGCGCTGGACGACACCGAGGTGCCGAAGCGGCTCTCGCCGCAGCCGATGGACGAGTTCCCGGCGGACGCGCCGAAGATCCCGGCGGATGAGCGTCGGGGCGAGCCGGACGCGGACTCGATGCGACCCGTGTCGAGCGGCGTGGACTGGGATAGCGTTCCGCGTTTCCCCGCGGACCGGGCGCGGCGTGAGGAGATGACCGATGACGGCCGATGATCGATGGTTGCGGGTTGCGGCGCGATCGGCGGCCGTGGCGCTTGTGTCGGCATTGGTGTTGTTGTGCGGGTGTGCGTCGTCGCCGTCCGCGGGCGAGGCTCGCAAGCCGGCGATCCCGCCCGCGCCGGCCGGCGCCCCGGTGTCGTACGTCACGCTGGGGGTGGATGCGCCGGTTGACGAGGACCGCAACGGGTACCCGGACACGCTGCTGGTGACGATGTACTTCTGGATCAACGGCTACCCGGTGCCGGTGCACGGCGACGGGAGGGTTCGGCTCACCCTGACGGACACGGCATCGGAGCGAGAACTGGCGACGTGGACGATGACGGAAGGGATGCTTGCGGCAACGCGGCGGCGGAACGCGGTGGGGCCGGTGCACCTGTTTCAGTTGGACATCCGGCAGGCCTCGACGGACCAGTTCCCGGCGACGACGACGGAACTGACGGCGTTGTTCACGCCGACGGACGGCGGGCCGGAGGCGGATTCGCCCCGGCCGATCACGTTCCGTATGGGCGGTCGATGACTCGTTTGGTCGTCGGGCGTGGCGGCTCCTTAGCGCAAACTTAGCCGGAATCCGGGCGGGTTCCGGCCCGTGCGGGGTATCGCGTGTGGTGCGATTCGCTACGATCCTGCGAACTTCAAGGAGACACGCATGCGCACGCGCATCGGATGGTTGGGGACGGCGGCGGTGTCGGCCCTCGCGTTCGGGGTTTCGGTCATTCCGGCGACCCCGGCGGCGGTGGCCCAGGACCGGCTGGTGCGGATCGACGGTTCGAGTACGGTGTTTCCGGTGACGGAGGCGGTGGCGGAGGAGTTCCAGAACTCGACGCGGGGTCGCGTCAAGGTGACTGTCGGGATCTCGGGAACGGGCGGTGGGTTCAAGAAGTTCTGCCGGGGGGACACGGACATCTCGAACGCATCGCGTCCGATCCTGGCGCTGGAGATGGCGCTGGCCCGCGAGAACGGGGTGGAGTACTTCGAGTTGCCGATCTGCTTCGACGCGATCACGGTGGCCGTTCACAAGGACAACACGTGGGCGTCGTCGATGACGGTGCAGGAATTGAAGCGGCTGTGGGAGCCTGAGGCGCAGGGGAAGATCACGCTGTGGAGCCAGGTTCGCGAGGGCTGGCCCGAGCACAAGATCGACCTGTTCGGGCCGGGTACGGACTCGGGGACGTTCGACTACTTCACGGAGGCGGTGGTTGGGAAGGCGAAGTCGAGCCGGGGGGACTTCACGGGGAGCGAGGACGACAACGTGCTGGTGCGGGGGATCGAGGGGAACCGGTACGGGCTGGGGTACCTGCCCTTTGCGTACTACGCGGAGAACATGAACCGGCTGCGCGCGGTGGCGATCGACTGGGAGGAGGACGAGCACGGTCCGATGCTGCCGGACATGGACAACGTGGTGAAGGGTCTGTACAACCCGCTGTCGCGTCCGCTCTTCCTTTACGTGAACCGGACCTCGTACGAGACGAAGCCGTGGGTGAAGCAGTTTGTGGACTTCTACCTCGATAACGCCGCGGAGTTGGCGGAAGAGGTGAAGTACCTGCCGCTGCCGGAGCGTGCGTACGAGATGGCCCGTGACCGGCTACGCTCGGGGCAGACCGGGACGGCCTTCGGCGGCGTGCCTGAGGTTGGGGTGTCGGTCGAGGAGATTCTGGCCCGTCAGCCGACGCAGTGAGTGAAGCGTGGGCGAGCCGCCCCGGAGCGAGATGGTGCAGCCGCGGGACGCCGCACAAGCCGCGAAGCCGGTCGAGCGATCGGTGCCGCGCGCCGATGCCGCCGCCTCGATGCGGTTCCGGCGTGCGGTGGTTGACCGGGCGATGCAGGGGGTGCTCGGGTTGGCGGCGGCGTCGTCGATCGCGGTGACGCTTGGGATCGTGTACATCCTGATCTCGGAGTCGGTGCCGTTCTTCCGGGCGGTGGGTTTGAAGACCTTCCTGACGGACACGATGTGGACGCCGCAGTTCGCGGTGCCTCGGTACGGGATCGTGCCTTTGCTGATGGGGACGCTGGTGACGACGATGGTCGCGCTGGCGGTGGCGTTGCCGGCGGGGAGCATCATCGCGATCTGGCTGAGCGAGTTCGCGCCGGCGCGTCTGCGCGAGACGGTGAAGCCGGTGCTGGAGTTGCTGGCGGCGGTGCCGACGGTGGTGTACGGGTACTTCGCGCTGCTGTTCGTGACGCCGCTGCTGCAGCGGCTGTGGCCGGACCTGCCGACGTTCAACATGCTCGGGGCGGGGCTGGTGATGGGGATCATGATCATTCCGTACGTGAGTTCGCTGAGCGAGGACGCGATGCGAGCGGTGCCGATGCTGCTGCGGGAGGGGTCGTTCGCCGTTGGCGGGAACAAGATCGTGACTGCGACGCGGGTGGTGTTCCCGGCTGCGCTGTCGGGCATCGCGGCGGCGTACGTGCTGGGCATCTCGCGTGCGGTGGGCGAGACGATGATCGTGGCGGTGGCGGCGGGTCAGCAGCCGCTGATCCTCGACCCCGCACGGCCGCTCGACGCGATGAACCCGGGTCAGCCGGGGGCGACGATCACGGCGTTCATCGTGTCGGTGAGCCTGGGGGACGTGCAGCACGGGGAGATCGGGTACCAGGCGATCTTCGCGGCGGGGCTGACGCTGTTCGTCGCCACGCTGGGCTTCAATGTCGCGGGGTACCTGCTCCGCAAGCGATTCAGGCAGGCCTATTGACCCATGACCTCGATCGAGCGCGTCATCCGGTTCCGGCGGTACCAGGACATCGGGTTCCAGGTGCTGGGCGCATCGCTGACGGTGATCGCGCTGCTGGTGCTGGGCGCGCTGGTGCTGGACCTGGCGAAGACGGGCCTCGGTCGGCTGTCGTGGAGTTTTCTGGCGTCGTTCCCGTCGCGAAAGGCGGAGCAGGCGGGCATCGCGTCGGCGATCGTGGGGTCGTTTTACGTGATGGTCGTGACGGCGTTCACGGCGATCCCGCTGGGCGTGGCGGCGGGCGTGTATCTGGAGGAGTACAGCCGGCGCAACTGGTTCACGGCGGTCATCGAGATCAACATAGCGAACCTGGCGGGGGTGCCGTCGATCGTGTACGGGCTGATGGCGCTGAGCCTGTTCGTGTACACGTTCGGGCTGGGGGAGAGCATCCTTGCGGGGGGGCTGACGCTGGCGTTGCTCATCCTGCCGATCGTGATCGTGGCGACGCGCGAGGCGCTGCGTTCGATCCCGCAGCACATCCGGGAGGCGGCGTACGCGATGGGAGCGACGCGGTGGCAGGTGGTTCGTTACCACCTGCTGCCATATTCGACGGGGGGGATCGCGACGGGGGTGATCATCGCGTTGTCTCGGGCGATCGGGGAGACCGCGCCGCTGATCACGATCGGGGCGCTGACGTTCATCGCGTTCCTGCCGCCGACGCCGTTCTCGCCTCGGCCGGAGGAGGACGGCGGGGGGTTGTACGGGCCGTTCGAGTGGCTGGACTCGGGGTTCACGGTGTTGCCGATCCAGATGTTCAACTGGGTGTCGAGGCCCGGGGACGCGTTCCTGGCGAACGCGGCGGCCGCGGGGATCGTGCTGATCGTGGCTACGCTGGGGCTGAACGCACTGGCGATCGTGGTCCGCAACCGGATGAGGAGGCGGATCCGATGGTGACGGCAGGACTCGGCACGATGGACCGCCCCGGCGCAGAGCAGGTTGAGGTTCGAGAGGCCGCGCTGCGCGAGGCGTGGTCGGCGTGGCCGGGCGTGGCTTCGGGGCGGCACGTGCCCCCGCCGATCAAGGCGGACGTGCGTTCGCTGAGTTTCTGGTACGGGAAGGTGCAGGCGGTGAAGAACGTGTCGATCCCGATCGCGGATCGGCGGGTGACGGCGTTGATCGGGCCATCGGGGTGCGGGAAGACGACGCTGCTGCGGTGCTTCAACCGGATGCACGACCTGTACCGGAACACGCGATACGAGGGGCAGATTGTGCTGCACCCGAGCGGGACGGACATCATCGACCGGGGGGTGAACCCGATCGAAATGCGGATGCGGATCGGGATGGTGTTCCAGAAGCCCAACCCGTTCCCGAAGTCGATCTTCGAGAACGTGGCGTTCGGGCTGAGGATGAAGGGGTTCCGCGGGCGGTCGGAGATCGCGGACCGGGTGGAGGCGGCGATCAGGGCGGCGGCGTTGTGGGACGAGGTGTCGGACCGTCTCCGCAAGCCGGCGTATGACCTTTCGGGGGGTCAGCAGCAGCGGCTGTGCATCGCGAGGGCGCTGGCGACGGAGCCGGAGATGGTGCTGTTCGATGAGCCGACCTCCGCGCTGGACCCGGTGGCGACGGCGCGGATCGAGGAACTGGTGCAGTCGCTGAAGGAGCGGGTGACGGTGCTGATCGTGACCCACAACATGCAGCAGGCCGGGCGGGTCTCGGACTTCACGGCGTTCATGTACCTCGGGGAGATGGTGGAGTTCGACCGGACGGAGAAGGTCTTCCAGAACCCCGGCAAGCAACTGACCGAGCAGTACATCAGCGGTCGGTTCGGGTGAGCCGGCCGCGGGCCTGCGGGGTGCGAATTGCGTCCGAACCGGGGCGCAATTCGGCAGTCGTTGCCCATTGTTGCCGATACCTTCGCCTACTATCCCGGAATGCCCGGGGGCGACCGCGCGGCCGTCCTCCGGCCCTCCCACAGGGATTCGTGATGAGCCTCCCGCCCAGAGCCGTGCCCCCTTCCGTGAACGGGTGGAACGCCCCCTATCTCGACGCCGAGTACGAGCGGTACCGGCGTGACCCGGGGTCGGTGTCTCCCGAGTCGCGGGCGTTCTTTGCCGGGTTCGAGTTGGCGTTGGCCGGTTCTCCTCCATCGTCGTCGGCGGTGCAGCAGCCGGCGGTTGGGCAGGCCTCGCCGTTCCAGGTGGCGGTGGACCGGCTGATCGAGTCGTACCGGGTGATGGGGCACATGGCGGCGAGGCTGGACCCGTTCGGGCGCGAGCGGGAGAGGCCGGCCGCGTTGTCGCTGGGGCACCACGGGTTGAGCGAGGCGGACCTGGACCGGCCCGCGGACGCGAGCGCGATCGGCATGGCGGCGGCGACTCCGCTGCGGGAGATCGTGGCGAGGCTGGAGGAGACGTACTGCGGCTCAACGGGCGCGGAGTTCATGCACATCCAGACGGTGGAGGAGCGTGAGTGGCTGCTGTCGTGGTTCGAGGGCCGTCGGGGTCGGATCGAGTTGACGCCTGGTGAGCGGGCGCACGTGCTGGCGCAGTTGCTGGCGTCGGAGCAGTTCGAGAACTTCACGGCGAAGCGGTACCCCGGCGACAAGCGGTTCAGCCTGGAGGGGGGCGAGTCGCTGATCCCGCTGCTGGACAGGCTCGCCGAGTCGAGCACCGAACTGGGCGTCGAGGAGATCGTGCTGGGGATGGCGCACCGCGGCCGGCTGAACGTGCTGAACAACATCCTGGGCAAGACCTACGCGCAGATCTTCACCGAGTTCGAGGATAACTGGGAGCAGGACTTCGCGGACGGTGGCGGGGACGTGAAGTATCACCGGGGGTACTCGGGGACGCGGCAGTTCGGGAACGGGCGGATGCTGCACCTGGCGATGGCGAGCAATCCGAGCCACCTGGAGGCGGTCGATCCGATCGTGCTGGGCCGATGCCGGGCGAAGCAGCGTCTTCGCGGCGACACGGAGCGGCGTCGGGTGATCCCCGCGCTGGTGCACGGGGACGCGGCGATCGCGGGGCAGGGGATCGTTGCGGAGTGCCTGAACCTGTCGCAGTTGGAGGGGTACACGACGGGCGGCACGATCCACGTGGTCGTGAACAACATGATCGGGTTCACGACGCTGCCGGAGGACGGGCGGTCGTCGCGGTACTGCACGGACGTGGCGAAGTTCGTGGAGGCGCCGGTGCTGCACGTGAACGGGGAAGACCCGGAGGCGTGCGTCGCGGCGGCGCAGTTGGCGATCGAGTACCGGCAGCGGTTCCGCAAGGACGTGTTCATCGACATGTGGTGCTACCGGCGCTACGGGCACAACGAGCAGGACGAGGCGTCGTTCACGCAGCCGGTGATGGCGGCGCTGATCAAGCGCAAGCCGAGCGTGCTGAAGGTGTACGCGGAGCGTCTGCTTGCGGAGGGGGTGATCAACGAGCAGGACATGGAGGCGATCCGGCAGCAGTTGGACGATGCGCTGGAGAAGGCGCAGGAAGCGGCGAAGAGTTCGCCCTATGACCCGACGATCGACCCGGGGAGCGCGCGGTGGTCGGGGCTTCAGCCGCGGTACTCGCACGACCCGGTGGAGACGGGCGCGAAGCGTGAGTTGATCGAGCGTGTGTGCGCGGGGCTGGCGCGGGTGCCCGAGGGGTTCCGTGTGAACCCGAAGTTGAAGCGGCTGCTTGAGTCGCGGGCGCAGTTGCCGAAGTCGAAGGAGATCAGTTACGCGGACGCGGAATCGCTGGCGTTCGGCACGCTGCTGCTGGAGGGGGTTGCGATCAGGCTGAGCGGTCAGGACAGCCGGCGGGGTACGTTCAGCCACCGGCACGCGGTGCTTCGGGACTTTGAGACGGCCGAGCCTTATACGCCGCTGAACAACATGCTGCCGGTGTGGGAGCCGGGGTCGGGGGAGGCGTTTGTTCCCGGGAAGCAGCAGGCGCGATTCTGCGTCTATGACAGCCCGCTGTCCGAGGTCTCGGTGATGGGGTTCGACTACGGGTACTCGCTGGCGGACCCGAACATGCTGGTGATCTGGGAGGCGCAGTTCGGGGACTTCGCGAACGGGGCGCAGGTGATTATCGATCAGTTCCTGGCGTCGGCGGAGAGCAAGTGGGAGCGGTGGTCGGGGCTTGTGCTGCTGCTGCCGCACGGGTACGAGGGGGCGGGTCCGGAGCACTCGTCGGCGCGTGTGGAGCGTTTCCTGACGTTGTGTGCTGGCGGGAACATGCAGGTGGCGAACCCGTCGACGGGCGCGCAGATTTTCCATCTTCTGCGCCGGCAGGTGAAGCGGGCGTTCCGCAAGCCGCTGGTGGTGCTGACGCCCAAGAGCCTGCTGCGCAAGGTGACGAGCACGATCGACGAGTTGGAGAAGGGACGTTTCCTCGAGATGATCGACGACGCGGCGTTCGACGGGCCGAAGGGCACGGACCGCAAGGGGGTGACTCGGGTGATCCTCTGCACGGGGAAGTTCTACTTTGAGTTGGATGAGCGGCGGCGCGAGATCGGGCGGACGGACGTTGCGATCGTTCGGATCGAGCAGTTCTACCCGTTCCATCGTGAGATGCTCAAGGGCATCCTGGACCGCTACCCGGCGTCGGCGGAGGTGGTGTGGGCGCAGGAAGAGCCTCGCAACGCGGGAGCGGCGATGTTCGTGATGGATCGGCTGCGCGAGGAACTCGGGATCACGGCCAAGTACCTCGGTCGAGAGGCCAGCCCGACGCCGGCGGTCGGCTCGAAGCGGATTCACGCGGTGGAGCAGGAGTCGATTCTGTCGCGCGCGGTGGGTCCGCGTCCGGCGGAGGGTTCCGGGGACTCGCCTC